>CBEUNK010000101.1:0-9213 GCA_965544455.1 uncultured Thiogranum sp. | reverse complement strand
TTTCTGGAGTCGAGAGGTATCATGCCAGCCATGCAATAACTGCCCGGAAATCGAAGCGTTACACGCGCTGAAAAACCCGTACATCCAGCGGCGTAATGGCTGTCAGGAGGCATTCATCAGCCTGGCGCTGACCAGGGCGACATCGATTGCTTCCTGGTCGACGATTTCCGGGATCAGCGGATAAGCGGCCAGCAACGACTGCGGCCGCTCGCAGGCGGCGCGCTCCAGCCGCCGCCGGGTAGCGGCGCTGAGGTTCTGGTGAGCCAGCAGCGAGGCGGCATACCAGTTGTGGTAATCGGCCACCAGACCCTGCTGCAGGTCGTCCTCCCATGATTCGTCAATGAGCAGTTCCGGAAACGCGTCTGCCGCCAGGGTGCGGCCGTCTTCGTCGGCTTTCAGGCGCAAGCCGGAACGCCCTGTACCGCTGCCGTCATTGTGTCGCTCGAACCATTGCGCGGCCGGCAGGGGGCGTGACGCGATATTCACCTGGCTTTCGAGCCGGTCCCGGTGCGGGATTGGCCAGCCCTTGCGCGGATGCGCCTGCTCGTGGGCGGCAAGGGTCGGCGATACGAAACCGGTATCGGTCATCAGGAAAGGGCGCCAGTGGGGATCGGTGACCGGCTCCATATCCGTTGCCTTGTAACGGGTACGCAACAGCGCCAGCGGTTGCCTGCTGTCACTGCGCAACAGCCAGAGCTCGAAACGGTCACGTATCGGGAAAGGGCCCGGTGGCAGTTTTTTCAGTGCCTCGACCAGGTTGTCGGCGTTGACGATGCGCACATCGCTGATGTTGTCCGTCGAAACCTGGGTGACTCCCCAGCGAAAACGCCCGGATGATGTCTGCTGCCGGAT
This sequence comes from uncultured Thiogranum sp., assembly GCA_965544455.1. Lineage (GTDB taxonomy): Bacteria > Pseudomonadota > Gammaproteobacteria > DSM-19610 > DSM-19610 > Thiogranum. Next base: position 8,361 of record CBEUNK010000101.1, on the reverse strand, counting down.
CCGCCAGGTGTGACCGTTGGTGGAATAGGCGCAGGCATCGCCCACATCGATAACCTGTATGACACCGAGATAGGGGCCAAGGCGCCGTACGCCATAATACGGATTCATGCACTGTACCGTGACATGGGAGTCGCGTTAATAGTGGCAAAGCCAGGCCACCGGCACAAGCGATTACGGTCAGGTTGTGTCAGGCCGATCCGGGCGGGTTTGGGCTCAGCTGACGTGACGGGAAGGGAGAAAAACCGGCGCCGGCCGGAATTCAGCCGTTGATGACGGCCTGAATCAGTTTCTTGTTGGCGGTGGTCTGCAGATTGGCCACCTTGGGCTTGCTACCGCCAAGGTAGGCGTCAAGCGATACCGTGGGGACCTTCTGCCGGTCGACCAGCGGGTACATGGTGCATTTTTCACAGGCGCGCAACATCGGCTGGGCACCGGCGGGCGCCTTGCCGGCCGGACGCTTGCGCAGGTTGCAGCAATTTTCGGTGCGCATATAGGCCTGCTGGGGGATGCAGAAGAACATCATATTCTTAGTCACAGAATCGACTCCTCACGTTCTTTGTCTACCAGTGATTCAGCCGAGAACTGTAACATTTTTGCGACAGTCTTGCAATATTTCCTTGATTTTAAAAGGTTATGACTATTCGACCGTGACCGACTTGGCCAGGTTGCGGGGCTGGTCCACATCGGTGCCTTTCAGTACCGCCGCGTGGTAGGCGAGCAGCTGCAGCGGCACGGTAAACACAATCGGCGCCACACAATCGTCGGTCGGCGCAACCGGCAGGACGATACTGGTGTCATCCGACCGCATGCCGGCCGCCTGGTCGGCGAACACCAGCATCCGGCCGCCGCGGGCGCTGACTTCCTGCATATTGGATTTCAGTTTTTCGAGCAGCTCGTTGTTCGGTGCCACCACCACCACCGGCATGTCGGCGTCGACCAGGGCCAGCGGCCCGTGCTTGAGTTCACCCGCGGGATAGGCTTCGGCATGAATATAGGAAATTTCCTTGAGCTTCAACGCACCCTCCATGGCCACGGGGTACTGCGCGCCGCGCCCCAGGAACAGCGCATGATGCTTGTCGGCGAAAATTTCCGCCAGTTGCCGGATCCGGGTGTCGAGCTGCAGGACATCCCCGACTTCCCGCGGCAGGTGCTCCAGCTGTTTCACCAGGCTGCGCTCGGTGTCCTCGTCCAGGGAAAACCGCCGGCCGAGCACGATGGTCAGCAGCATCAGGGCGACCAGCTGGGTGGTAAACGCCTTGGTGGAGGCCACGCCGATTTCGGGGCCGGCGTGGGTCATGAGCGTCAGGTCCGACTCGCGCGTCAGCGAACTCTCGGGCACGTTGCAGATGGTCAGCGACTGGCCGAAGCCCAGGCGCCGGGCCTCCTGCAAGCCCGCCAGGGTGTCGGCAGTTTCGCCCGACTGGGAAATGGTGACGATCAGCGAACTGTTGCGCACTACCGGTTTGCGGTAGCGGAACTCGCTGGCCACCTCGACACTGCAGGGAATACCAGCCAGCGATTCCATCCAGTAGCGGCCGATGAGACCGGCGTGGTAGCTGGTACCGCAGGCAATGATGTGCACGCCCTGGACCCGGTCGAAAACCGCCGCGGCATCCACGCCGAAAGCGGCTTCCAGTACCCTGCCCTGGTAGATGCGTCCTTCGAGAGTATGAGCAATAGCCTGTGGCTGTTCATAAATTTCTTTGAGCATGTAGTGGCGGTATTCGCCGCGCTCGACCGCGTCGGCGGTCAGCTCCGAAATACGTTCCGGCCGTTCGACCGCCTCGCCCGCACTGTTGTAGACCGCCATGCCGTGCGGTGTCAGGTCGGCGATATCGCCGTCTTCGAGAAACACGAAACGCTGGGTAACCGGCAACAGGGCAGCGACGTCCGAGGCGATGAAGTACTCGCCAATGCCGACACCGATGACCAGCGGGCTGCCGCGCCGCGCCGCGACCAGCCGGTCCGGCTCGTCGGTGCTGATCACGCCCAGCGCATAGGCGCCTTCCATATCAGCACAACTGTGGCGTACGGCCTCAAATAAATTGTCGCCCTGGTCCAGGTAGTGATAGACCTGGTGGGCGATCACCTCGGTGTCGGTTTGCGAGGTGAATTCAAAGCCCTGGCCCGTCTGCGTATCCCGCAGAGCCTCGTGATTTTCGATAATGCCGTTGTGCACAACGGCAACCTTGTTGCGACAGATATGCGGGTGGGCATTTTTCTCAGTGGGTTTGCCGTGTGTCGCCCAGCGGGTGTGCGCAATACCAGTGACCCCCTGGAGTGGCTGCCGGTCCAGGGCATCGGCGAGTTGCGCGACCTTACCGGTAGCGCGCAGGCGCTGCAACGCGGCCGAGGGATCAAGCACCGCCATACCCGCGGAGTCGTAGCCGCGGTATTCAAGGCGCCTGAGACCCTCCAGCAGTATGGATGCTACTTCTCGCTGGGTTATGGCTCCGACAATTCCACACATGGTATTTTTCCCGTGACAGACCAGTCAGTGTTAGCGGCGTAAGCGGGATGCCCTTGAAACCGGCTCAGGCCGGTTTCTTCTTGACCGGCCGCTTCCAGCCGGGGCGCGTCTGCTGGGGACTGCGGCTGAGTGTTAATTCATTCGCCGGCACGTCGCGGGTAACGGTGGTGCCGGCACCGATGGTCGCACCGTCACCGACCTTGACCGGCGCTATCAGCTGGGTATCGGAACCGATGAATACGTTGTTACCGATTTCCGTCAAATATTTATTGGCGCCGTCGTAGTTGCAGGTGATGGTACCGGCGCCGATGTTCACGCCCGAACCCATGTGGGTATCGCCGATATAACTCAGGTGGTTGATCTTGGAGCCGGCGGCGATACGGGATTTCTTCACTTCGACAAAATTGCCGATATGCACCTGGTCGGCCAACTCGGTCTCCGGCCGGATCCGGGCGAAGGGACCGATGCGGCAGGCCCGGCCGATGCGGGCATCATCAATCACGCAGTTGGCCAGCAGTTCGACGTCATCACCAATCGTTGCATTTCTGATGACGCAGTTGGGGCCGACCTTCACGCCGTTACCCAGAGTGACCCGGCCTTCGAACACTGCGTTGACGTCGATAAAACTGTCCGTACCCGCCTGGATTTCGCCACGCACGTCGAAGCGCGCCGGGTCTGCCAGGGTCACGCCGCTGCGCATCAGGGTTTCCGCCTGTTGCCGCTGGTAGAGTCGTTCCAACTGCGATAACTGCACCCGATCGTTGACACCCAGGATCTCGTAACTGTTTTCCGCACTGGTGCTTTCCACGGCCACGCCGTCGGCAACCGCCATGGCGATAACGTCCGTCAGGTAGAATTCTCCCTGGGCATTGCTGTTTTCCAGCCGGCTCAACCAGCCACGCAACTGTCCGGCCGGTGCTGCCATGAAACCGGTGTTGATTTCACGGATGTGCAGCTGTTCGCTGCTGGCGTCTTTCTGCTCCACAATGTCGACCAGCTGCCGTTCGGCATTGCGGATGATGCGCCCGTAACCCGAAGGGTCATCCAGGGTGGCCGTCAGCACCGCTAACCGTCCCTGTTCCGCCTGCCTGATCATCGGGGCCAGTGTTGCCGCGGTGATCAGCGGCACGTCACCGTACAGGACCAGCACCACGCTGTCGTCATCGATGGACGGCATGACCTGTTCCACGGCGTGCCCGGTGCCGAGCTGCTCCGCCTGTTCGACCCAGGCAACCGGCGCATCGGCCAGCACTTCGCGGACCCGCTTACCCCCGTGGCCATAGACGACGTGAATAGCATCGGCATCGAGCTTGTGGGCGGTGTTGATCACGTGCGCCAGCAGCGGCTGGCCACCCAGCGGGTGCACTACCTTCGGCAGGGCCGAGCGCATGCGCGTGCCCTGGCCGGCGGCAAGAATCGCGACGTCAAGAGTCATCGGCAGGTGGCGATAATCGGGTCAGGAGCAAAAGTCCCAAAGGTACACTGAAGAAGGGATGATACTGCAAACGGCTGCCGGCGTCAGTGCATGACCGGCTTGGCGACACCTTTCTGCTTTTCTTCCTCGGTGGCGTCACGGATATCCGCGACTGTGACCGCGTAGGTCAGCGTCTTGCCGGCAAACGGGTGGTTACCATCGACGGTAAGCTTGTTGTTTTCTATTTTGGATACAAAAAAGGAGCGCGTTTCGCCGCTCTCGTTCTGCATCTGCACCTCTGCACCGACCCGGCGGAATTGCGGCGGCACGTTCTCGATATCGTCGGTGAACGTCAGGTTGGGATCGTGGTATCCGAAGGCCTTCTCCGGCGGCAGGACAACTTCCACCGAGCCACCCAGTTCGCAGCCCTCCAGCGCCTCTTCAACGTCCGGGAACATGTCGTTGGGCCCGCGGTGTACGTAATACACCGGAATATCCGACTGCTCGAGAATCGCACCCGACTCGTCGAGTATCGAGTAGGTAATAGCGACCACCTTGTGCCTGCTGACGCTTGGAGCTGACATTGATGAGGTAAAACTAGCGCTTGGTCTGCTTGCGCAGCCGCTGAATGGCGTGCAGCTGGGCCGTGGCCTCGGCGAGTTCCGCCTGCGCCCTGGCGTAATCGAAATCGCTGGTCTTGTCTTCCATGGCTTTTTCAGCGCGTTCCTTGACCCGCAGCGCCGCGGCCTCGTCCAGGTCCCTGGCGCGCAGCGCCGTATCGGCCAGCACGGTGACCACGTGCGGCTGGATTTCCAGCATGCCGCCGGACACATAGAAGAACTGTTCTTCCTCACCCTCGGCCTGCACCCGCACTTCGCCGGGTTTCAGGCGCGTCAGCAGCGGCGCATGGCGCGGTGCGATACCGACCTCGCCCATTTCCGCCGGGGCAAACACCATATTGGCGGTGCCCGAGAAAATCTCCGCCTCGGCACTGACAATATCAACATGCAGGGTCATAGCCATAGTTTAGACCTCCAACCGCCTTACAGCGACTTGGCTTTCTCCACCGCTTCATCAATGGTGCCGACCATGTAGAAAGCCTGTTCCGGCAAACCGTCGTATTCGCCGTTAACAATGCCCTTGAACGCGGCAATCGTGTCTTTCAGCGAAACGTATTTACCCGGTGCGCCGGTAAAGGTCTCCGCCACGAAGAACGGCTGTGACAGGAAGCGCTGGATTTTACGTGCGCGGGCCACCATCAGCTTGTCGTCCTCCGACAGCTCGTCCATACCCAGGATGGCGATAATGTCGCGCAGTTCCTTGTAGCGCTGCAGGGTTCCCTGCACGGCGCGGGCGGTGTCGTAGTGTTCGTTACCCACGACCAGCGGGTCGAGCTGGCGCGAGGTGGAATCGAGCGGATCCACCGCCGGGTAGATACCCAGCTCGGCGACCTGGCGCGACAACACCAGGGTGGCGTCCAGGTGGGCAAAGGTGGTTGCCGGTGACGGGTCGGTCAAATCGTCCGCCGGCACGTAGACCGCCTGGAAGGACGTGATCGAGCCGGTCTTGGTCGAGGTGATGCGCTCCTGCAGGGCGCCCATTTCCTCGGCCAGCGTCGGCTGGTAACCCACCGCCGACGGCATGCGTCCCAGCAGGGCCGACACCTCGGTACCGGCCAGGGTGTAACGGTAGATGTTATCGATGAACATCAGCACGTCACGGCCCTCGTCACGGAAGTTCTCGGCGATGGTCAGGCCGGACAGCGCCACACGCAGGCGGTTACCCGGCGGCTCGTTCATCTGGCCGTAAACCATGGCCACCTTGTCGAGTACGCCGGCTTCCTTCATTTCGTAGTAGAAGTCATTACCTTCACGGGTACGCTCACCGACACCGGCGAAGACGGAAAGACCTTCCTGCTGCACTGCAATGTTATTGATGAGTTCCATGAGGGTAACGGTCTTGCCCACCCCGGCACCACCGAACAGACCGATTTTGCCGCCCTTGGCGATCGGCATGATCAGGTCGATAACCTTGATGCCGGTTTCGAGGATCTCGATGCTGGCGGCCTGCTCTTCATAGGTCGGCGGGTGGCGGTGAATCGGCATTTTCTTGTCGGCGCTGACCGGGCCGGCCTCGTCAACCGGGTTACCCAGCACGTCCATGACGCGGCCCAGGGTGCCCTGTCCCACCGGCACCGAAATCGGTGAACCGGTATTGGATACGTTGACACCGCGCTTTACGCCGTCGGTCGAGCCCATGGCGATGGTACGCACCACGCCGTCACCCAGCTGCTGCTGCACTTCCAGCGTCAGGCCGGCATCGTCAACCAGCAACGCATCGTAGACCTTGGGCACCGAGTCGCGCGGGAACTCCACGTCGACAACGGCGCCGATGATTTCAACAATATTTCCGGAACTCATGAGTAAGTCCTCTTAAATTTAAATTCTGTAACTAAACCGCGGCCGCGCCACTGACGATTTCCGACAGTTCCTGGGTGATGGCCGCCTGGCGCGCCTTGTTGTAAACCAGCTGTAACTCGTCGATCAGGTTGCCGGCGTTGTCCGAGGCCGCCTTCATGGCCACCATGCGCGCCGCCATTTCACAGGCGATATTTTCCACCAGGCCCTGGTATACGAGTGACTCGATGTAGCGCATCAACAGGGCGTCCATGACCTCTTTCGCGCCCGGTTCATAAATGTAATCCCAATGGTGCGCAATCTGTTCGTCGCTGTCGTCACCGACAATCGGCAGCAACTGCTCGATGGTCGGCGTCTGGGTCATGGTATTGACGAACACGTTATTGGCCAGATACAAGCGGTCGATGCTGCCCTCGTCGTAGGCGTCCAGCATGGCTTTCACCGAACCGATCAGCTCCTCGATCTTGGGCGTGTCGCCAAGGTGCGAATTCTCCGATATCACATTGCCGCCGAGGCGCTTGAAAAAGCCCATGGCCTTGGTGCCGATCACGGCAATATCGATTTCAAGGTTCTGGCCACGCCACTCCACCATGGAGGCCACGGCCCGCTTGAACAGGTTGATGTTCAGGCCGCCGCACAGCCCGCGGTCAGTGGATATGACAATCAGGCCAACACGTGTTACCTCGCGCTCGATGAGGTACGGGTGCTTGTACTCGGGATGGGCCTTACCCATGTGCGACACCACGTTTTTCATCTTTTCGGCATAGGGACGCGATGCACGCATACGGTCCTGCGCCTTGCGCATTTTGCTCGCCGCGACCATTTCCATGGCCTTGGTGATCTTCTGCGTATTCTTGATGCTCTTTATCTGGGTGCGGATTTCTTTCGCGCCGGCCATTTACATCATCCTGTTTCGTTTCGTTAAAACGTTCCTGGCATGTAGGAGCGCCGTCCTTCGGCGCGATGCATTATTAATAAGCGCCGTTCGCCACGAAGTCGTCGATGATAGCGCGCAACTTCGCTTCCACGTCATCGTTGTAGACCGGGTCGTTGTTGATGGCTTCCATGTCGGCCGCAAAGCTGGAACGGAAGTGCGCCAGCAGGGCGGTCTCGAAAGAAACCACCCGCTTGACATCGACATCGTCCAGATAACCTTCGTTGGCGGCAAACAGCGACAGCGCCATTTCAGCCACTGACAACGGCGCATACTGGGCCTGTTTCATCAGTTCGGTAACGCGTTCTCCGCGCTCCAGCTGTTTGCGGGTGGCCTCATCGAGATCGGAGGCGAATTGCGCAAAAGCCGCGAGCTCGCGGTACTGGGCCAGCGCCAGACGCACACCACCACCAAGCTTCTTGACAATCTGTGTCTGGGCGGCGCCACCGACACGCGATACCGAAAGGCCGGCGTTGATCGCCGGGCGGATACCGGCGTTGAACAGGTCGGACTCGAGGAAGATCTGGCCGTCGGTAATCGAGATGACGTTGGTCGGCACGAATGCCGAGACGTCACCGGCCTGGGTCTCGATAATCGGCAATGCCGTCAGCGAGCCGGTCCTGCCCTTGACTTCGCCGTTGGTGAATTTCTCGACGTAGGTCTCATTGACCCGGGAAGCACGCTCCAGCAGGCGGGAATGCAGGTAAAAAACGTCGCCCGGATACGCCTCGCGGCCCGGCGGCCGGCGCAGCAACAGGGATACCTGGCGATAGGCCCAGGCCTGCTTGGTCAGGTCATCGTAGATGATCAGCGCATCTTCGCCGCGGTCACGGAAATACTCGCCCATGGCGCAACCCGCATAGGGTGCGATGAACTGCATGGCGGCGGAATCCGAGGCACCGGCGGACACCACGATGGTGTGGTCCATGGCGCCGTGCTCTTCCAGCTTGCGCACAACGGCGGCGACCGAGGAATTTTTCTGGCCGACGGCCACATAGATACATTTAACGCCGGTACCTTTCTGGTTGATGATGGCGTCGATGGCCACGGCGGTTTTACCGGTCTGGCGGTCACCGATAATCAGCTCACGCTGACCACGGCCGATCGGCACCATGGCATCGATGGA
>CBEUNK010000100.1:0-9404 GCA_965544455.1 uncultured Thiogranum sp. | reverse complement strand
CCGTGCGTTTCAAGGACGGCCTGGAAATTCCGGCTGATCTCGTCGTCATGGCCGTCGGTATTCGTCCCAACTTCGAACTGGCGGAAAAAATCGGCCTGCACTGTGAGCGCGGCCTGGTCGTGAACGACACCATGCAGACGTTCGATCCGCGTGTCTATGCCGTGGGTGAGTGCGTGCAGCACCGCGGCCAGACCTATGGCCTGGTGGCGCCGTTGTTCGAACAGGCCAAGGTCTGTGCCAACCACCTGGCCCATATCGGCATCGCCCGCTACGAGGGCTCGGTCACCTCGACCAAGCTCAAGGTGACCGGCATCGAGCTGTTTTCGGCGGGTGATTTTACCGGTGATGACAATACCGAAGACCTGGTTTTCCAGGATCCGGGGCGGGGCGTCTATAAAAAGGTTGTCCTCAGGGACAACCGCATCCAGGGCGCGGTAATGTACGGCGATACCATCGACGGTACCTGGTACTTCGAGATGATGCGCGACGGCACGGATGTCGCGGATATCCGCGACAACCTGTTGTTCGGCCAGGCGCACCTGGGCGATTCCGGCCACGGCGACGACATGCGCGTGGCGGCCATGGCCCCGACGGCGGAAATCTGTGGCTGTAACGGTGTCTGCAAGGGTGAAATCGTCGACGCCATTACCAAAAAGAACCTGTTCACCCTGGAAGACGTGCGTGCCCACACCAAGGCTTCCAGTTCCTGCGGTTCCTGTACCGGCCTGGTGGAGGCCCTGCTGGCACATACCCTGGGTGGCGACTACTCCGAATCCCCGGCGAAAAAGCCCCTCTGTGGTTGCACCGATTTTACCCACGATGAAATCCGCACCGGCATCCGGGAGCAGGCGCTCAAGACCATTCCGGCCGTACAGCAATTTTTCGAGTGGAAGGCGCCGGACGGCTGCAGCAAATGCCGTCCCGCGCTCAATTACTACCTGCTGTGCCAGTGGCCCGGTGAATACCGGGACGACAGCCAGTCTCGCTTCATCAACGAGCGCGCCCACGCCAACATCCAGAAGGATGCCACCTACTCGGTGATACCCCGCATGTGGGGCGGTGGCACGACGCCCCGGGAACTGCGAGCCATTGCCGATGCGGCGGAAAAATACCAGGTAAAAACCGTGCATGTCACCGGCGGCCAGCGTATCGCCCTGTACGGTCTGACCAAGGAAGAGCTGCCGCAGATCTGGGGTGAGCTGAACGCCGCGGGGCTGGTCTCCGGGCACGCCTACGGCAAGGCCCTGCGCACCGTTAAAACCTGTGTCGGTCGTGAGTGGTGCCGCTTCGGCACCCAGGACTCCACCCAGATCGGTATCGACCTGGAGAAAATGACCTGGGGATCCTGGACGCCGCACAAGTTCAAAATGGCCGCCTCCGGCTGTCCGCGCAATTGCGCCGAGGCGACGATAAAGGATTTCGGCGTGGTCTGTGTCGACTCGGGTTACGAGTTGCACGTCGGCGGTAACGGCGGTGTGAAGGTCCGGGCCACCGATCTTCTGTGTCACGTGGAGACAGCCGGGCAGGTGCTGGAATACTGTGCCGCTTTCATGCAGCTGTATCGCGAGGAAGCCCACTACCTCGAACGCACGGCGCCGTGGCTGGAACGCGTGGGCCTGACCTATGTGAAAGAACGCGTCGTCGAGGACGAGGTCGGGCGCAAGGCACTGGCCGAACGCTTCCACTACGCGCAGCAATTTGCCCAGGACGACCCCTGGCAGGAACGGGCTGAAGGCGGTGAAGCCCACGAATTCACGCCTATCAAGCGGGTCGGCTGATAACACTGACAGAGGTTGAATGATGAACCAGGCAGAAAAAATGATGATGGACCTCGAATGGATCGAGGTCGGAAGCGTAGAGGAAATACCGCCCCTGGGTGCCCGTGTGGTACGTACGGCTGAGTACGATATCGCAGTATTCCGTACCGCCGACGACAGTGTTTTCGCCCTGCGCGACCGGTGTCCGCACAAGGGTGGTCCGCTGTCCCAGGGCATCGTCCATGGCGAGCGGGTCTCCTGTCCACTGCACGACTGGAAAATCGAACTGGACTCCGGCATGGCAGTCGCCCCCGACGAAGGCTGCGCTGCGCGCTTTCCGGTGCGGGTCGAAGCGGGTGTGGTTTTCCTGTTCCTGACGCCTGACGAAGGCTGTCCAAACAGTTAGAGCACCCGGCTCCTCTGAACGGGGACAGATTTCAAATCTGTCCCCGATCGTAAGGATTGCCACGCGGCTGACGCGGCTCGCAATGACAGCATGGTATAGATACAAATGCTTTTCGGACGTAAAAAGAAAAACCCCATCAAGCTCCACGACAAGGGCATTGTCGACTGGCAGTACACGACCTGTGGTTATTGCTCCACCGGCTGCTCCATCGAGGTCGGGCTGAACCGGGACGGCAAGGCCGTTTCCGCGCGCGGCGTGGGTGATGCCGACGTCAACCGGGGCAAGCTGTGCATCAAGGGTATTCTCGAATACGAGCTGTTCGAAAGCGAGGGTCGGGGCCGCGTGCCGCTGGTCCGCGAACGTACCCACGACGCTTTTCGCCAGGCCGGGTGGGACGAGGCACTCGATACCACCGCCGCCGAAATCCAGCGCATCCAGGCGCAGTACGGTCGCGATGCCTTCGCCATCGTCTCCACCGGGCAGATCATGACCGAGGAATTCTATACCCTCGGCAAGCTGGCGCGTGGCGTGATAGGCACCAACAACTACGATGGCAACACCACGCTGTGCATGTCCTCTGCGGTCAGTGGTTACAAGCGTTCTTTCGGTTCCGACGGCCCGCCTGGCTGCTACGAGGATTTCGAGCACACCCACTGCCTGCTGGCGATTGGTTCCAACCTGCCTGAGCAACACCCGGTTATTTACTGGCGCATGCGCGAGGCACGCGAACAACGCCATTTCCCGCTGATTGTCGTCGACCCGCGTGTGACCATGCTGGCGCAGCATGCCGACATGCACCTGCCGATCCGGCCGGGTACCGACGTCGTACTGCTGAACAGCCTGGCGCACGTGATACTGCAGGAAGGTTTACAGGACCAGGCCTATATCGAGGCGCACACCGGGGACTTCGACGCCTTTCGCAGCGAGGTCGAAAAGTGGGATCCAGTCACGGCATCGAAGGTCTGCGGTATCGACGAAGACACCATCCGTAACGTCGCGCGGGTATACGCGGGCGCGTTGTCGGCCATGACCATCTGGACCATGGGTATCAACCAGAGCACCCATGGTTCCGACGGTGTCGTCGCCATCAATAATCTCAACCTGATCACCGGCAACATCGGCAAGCCGGGTGGTTCCAGCCTGTCCATCACCGGGCAATGCAACGCCATGGGAACACGCGAGTGGTCGTCGTGCTCCGGACTGCCGGGTTACCGCGCCCTGGAAAAAGAGCAGGACCGCAAGGACATTGCCGCGTTCTGGGGCATCGACGAGGAATTCTTTCCAAGGAAGCGTGGCCTGTTCATGACCGACATACTGCCGGCCATCGAAACCGGCCGGATCAAGGGCCTGTGGCTGGTGGCCACCAACCCGATGACCTCCATGCCCAACACGGCACGTATCCGCAAGACGCTGGAGAAGCTGGAATTCCTGGTGGTGCAGGACGCCTATGCCGACGTCGAAACCAACGAGTACAGCCACGTGTTTCTGCCGGCCGCGATCTGGGCGGAGAAGGAGGGCTGTTTCACCAATACCGAGCGGCGGGTCAATCTGATCCGCAACGTCATGCCGCCCCACCACGAGTCGAAGCCGGACCTGTGGGTTTTCAACGAAATGGGTAAACGCATCGAGCGTGACAGAAAGCCGCACTTCCCCGAGAGCGCCGAGCAGGTCTTCGAGGAAATGAAGCAGTTGTCGAAAGGCCGCCTGCTGGACATCTCCGGCATGAGTTACGACCGCATCGAGGCGCAGCGCGGCCTGCAATGGCCCTGCCGGGACGGGGACGAGCAGGGTGCACAGCGTTTGTACAGCGATGGCATTTTCCCGTTCCCCGATGGCCGCGCGAAGCTGATCCCGCTGCCGTTTGTCGACAACAACGAACGCCCGGACGAGGACTACCCGTTCTGGTTGAACAGCGGTCGCGTGGTCGAGCACTTCCATACCCGTACCCGTACCGGCAAGGTCGGTAACCAGAACAAGTTCAGCCCGACGCCCTACATGGAAATGAACCCGACGGCGGCGGCCGAGATGGGCGTGGAACACGGTCAGTACGCCCGCCTGGTTTCCCGTCGCGGTGACGCCCTGGTACTGGTGCAGTGCACCGAGCGTGTGCCCGGTGACATGGTGTTTGTACCGTTCCACTATCACGAGTGTGTCAACCGGGTCAGTCTCGGGCTGCTCGACCCGCATTCACGCCAGCCGGCTTTCAAACAATGTGCCGTGCGCGTGGAGCCGGTCGCCGACCAGGCGGATGCCGCGCAGATAAATCGCGCGGCCAGGGCCTACTGAGCAGCATGTATAAAATCAGAGACAACGAACCCGACTACGCCTTCATTCCGGATGTCGAAACACCGGAAACCAACTGTTACGGCAAGCCGATCCAGCTGGTGAGCGAGAACGACCCGCTGGCCGGCCAGAGCCTCAACATCAACGATGAAGCCGCTGTCGGTTCCAACCCCAACCGCTACAAGCAGCACGGGTTCTATTTCAATGCGGATAACTGCATTGCCTGCCACGCCTGTGAAGCCGCCTGCGCCGAAAAAAACAACACGCCCGCGCACCTGGCCTTTCGTTCCGTGGGTTACCTTGAAGGTGGCAGCTACCCGGCTACCCGGCGCCTGAATATTTCCATGGCCTGCAACCACTGCGATGACCCGGTCTGCCTCAAGGGTTGCCCGACACGCGCCTACACCAAGTTCGCCGAGTACGGCGCCGTGCTGCAGGACCCGGATATCTGTTTCGGCTGCGGTTACTGCACCTGGGTGTGCCCCTACAATGCGCCGCAGCTGGATCCCGAGGCCGGGCACGTTTCCAAGTGCAACATGTGCGTCGACCGGCTGGAAGTCGGTCTGAAGCCGGTCTGCGCCTCGGCGTGTCTCGGTGGTGCACTGGACTTCGGTCTGATGGAAACCCGGCCGGAAGGACGCGAACAACTGGAAACCTGCATCCCCGGTTTCCCCGATACCTCGATCACCCATCCCAATATCCGGTTTCAGCAGACCAGCAGCCTGCCCCGTGAAATGCGCCGCACCGACACGACGCCGGTGCGCTATATCCGCGACGACCAGAACGAGAAACCTGGTCCCGGCGTCAAGGGTGGCCAGGGTGCTTATCGCAGCGCGGCGTTGCCGCGATCCGGTAAACCGCGGCAGTGGAGCCTGCACAAGCTGCATTCACGCGAAGACCCGCTGGTACTTTTCACGCTGATCACCCAGGCGGTGGCCGGCGCGTTCGCGGTGTTGTTCCTCGGCCCGCTGCTCGGCCTTGAGAGTCTTGGTGCAGGCGCGCACCCGGTGGCTTACCCGGTGACCCTGTTCGGGCTGATTGCCCTGCAGACCTTCGCGCTGGTGATTTCCACGCTGCACCTGGGACGGCCGCACCGCTTTTACCGGGCCTTCAATAACCTGCGCTATTCACCGGTCAGCCGCGAAGTGGCGGCCGTCGCCGTGTTCTACAACCTGCTGGGTGTGTACGCCGTACTGAGTAGTATCCCCGGGCTGTTTGCCTGGCTGCCCGCGGGGCTGGTGGCGGGCGTGCGCCAGGCGAGTGGCTGGCTGGCCCTGCTGGCAGGGCCTGTCTCGCTGTATTTCATGCACCGTATCTACCGTATTCCGGCGCGGCCCTTCTGGAACCACTGGCAGGTGTTGACCGGTTTTTACGGCAGCATGCTGACGCTCGGCCCGCTGCTGGCGGCGCTGGTGTTCGTGCCGCTGCTGGCCGCGCAGGGTGTGGACTACGCGCGGCTGCTGCAGGGCCTGGCCGTACCGATGTCTGCCGGCCTGCTGCTCGAGGGCATCGGGCTGTATTTTCATGCACGCTACCTGCGCCTGGGCGCTGGCGAGGGGCAGGCCGCCTGGCAGGAACAGACCACCACCTTCGGTCGCACCTACCGGTTGCGCAACCTGCTGCTGGCCGTCAGTGTTGGCGGCATCGGCCTGCTGGCCCTGTCCGGTGTCGGCGGTGCCACCGGGCTGGTGCTGTGGGCGGTGCTCGCCGCGGCCATCGTGGCAGCCGCCGTCATCGGTCGGGCGCTGTTTTACGTGCTGGTGATCCCGACCACCATGCCCGGCGCTTTCTTCTGGAAAAATCCGGGTTTCCAGAACCATGCCCGCGACACCGGCCTGGCGCAAATGCCGCAGGTTGGCGTGCAGGTGGCGACCCACTAGTTTTTCATCAGGGTCAGGAACGAGTGACAGCCAGGCGGCTCACGGATATCGACAACGAGCTCGAGCGGGCCGTTTTCATTGCCCGCTACGACTCGCCCAGGCAGCGTGGTCTGCGCCTGGCCGCAACACTGCTGATTGCCGCCAAACACGGTCTGCGCGGTCTGCTGTACGTATGGCCGCTCGTGATCCTGGTGTTTATCGAGTTCCCGGGCATCTGGAACCTGGTGCGTCTGTTACTGATCGTACTGGCAGTCGCCGCCTGGTTCCGCTTTATCTATGGCTCGGTGCGGGACGATTACGCCCGGTTTATCGATGGCAATCTGTTCGAGGAGGGCGCTACCGCCCTGCGGCGGGTGCTCTAGGCTTTAGACATGACGAGAATTTAAGGGGACGGAGGGATTAAATTGTAATCCCTCCGTCCCCTTTTTCTCTCATTTTCTTCATTTCCTCGGGATATTTTGACTGTGGTAAACTTCCGGCAGCAGGCGCGATGAGGATTTATCGTGCCGTGAAGTTATGTCAGGGAAATCCGTGTCCGAAAAATCACCGTCATCACAATCAGCGGAAGCCGTATCACGGTTTTACCGGCTTGCTGGAACGGCTGTATTCGCAGTTTTACTGGTTCTTCTGGGTGCTTACTTGTATCTGCATCGCCCACAGCTGTATAACCGGACACGTACCGACCTCCTGGAAGCGAGCCGCCAGCTCGAGATCTATCATGAGGATCTTGAGGTGCTGGTGCAGGAAGAGCAGCGCAGCGCGGATGCGCTCAGGGATGCTCTCGTCTGGCTGCGGGAAGCGGCTACCCTCGATCCCCATGATGTCGCGGAAATTCAGGCTATCAGCGCTGAACTGGAGAGCTGGGAACAACGGGCCCGGGACGGCGAACTGTCCCCTAAAGAACTTCGCCGGAGTTACCAGGTAATGGTAAAGAGGGTGGATCGTTTGATCAGGAAACAGTCAGCTGCGAGTGGAAGCGAATAAAACCCGGCGACGCCATTCGTACCACGTTCTAGCCGGTGCGTTTTTTCTTGACGGCTTTCTTTTTACCTTTCGCTTTTGTCCGTGTTTTATCCCTGGGCTTTTTACTGGTTTTGGTCTTCTTCCTGGCCTTGGGCTCAAAGCTTAGCGCCTTGCGCTTGCCGCCAGTCGCCTTGTCGCCGATCGCGCTGATATCCAGCCGCTGCTGGCATACCCGTGCCTTTTTCAGGGCAAAAAATGTTTCCTTGGGCATGCCGGCCGGCAGGTCGACAGTGCTGTAGGTATCGTAGATTTCGATATGGCCGATGTACTCGCTGTCGAGGTCGGCTTCGTTGGCAATGGCGCCGACAATGTTGCCGGGTTTGACCTCGTGCTGGTAACCGACCGCCAGCCGGTAACGCTGCATTTCGACTTCGGGATGGCCCTTCAACGGCAGCGCCTGGTCCGAACCACCTGCCTTGCTGCGCCGGGGCGCGCGTTTTTCACCGTGCGTTTCCCGGGTGTCAGCCTGTTCCCTGTGCCTGGCCTTGTGCGCTTTTTCTTCCAGTAACAGGGGTTCGTCCCCCTGCAGCAGGCTGGCCAGCGCGGCGGCGATTTCCATCGGTTCGGCCGACTCTTCTTCCTGCACCTCGGTGAGCAGCTGGTAGAACAGTTCGTGACTGTCCTCGGCGAGGCTGTCGCGGACACGTTGCTTGAAGCGCAGCACGCGCTGTTGGTTGATATCCTTCGCCGTCGGCATCTGCATCGGCTCGATGGGCTGGCGAATGGTCTTTTCGATCGCGCGCAACAGGCGTTTTTCCCGCGGCGACACGAACAGGATCGCATCCCCGGTCTTGCCGGCGCGACCGGTCCGGCCGATGCGGTGAATATAGGCCTCGGTGTCGGTGGGGATGTCGTAGTTGATGACGTGGCTGATACGCTTCACGTCCAGACCACGCGCTACCACGTCGGTGGCCACGAGGATATCGATTTTGCCCTGCCGCAGGCGTTCGACAATACGCTCGCGCTGTTTTTGCGGGATATCCCCGTTCAGCGCTTCACAGGCATGACCGCGTGCTTCGAGTTTTTCCGCCAGTTCGACCGTGGCCGTCTTGGTACGTACGAACACCAGCATGGCATCGTAAGTTTCCGCTTCGAGGATGCGCGTCAGTGCATCCAGTTTGTGCAGGCCGCTGACCGGCCAGTAACGCTGGCGGATGGTTTCGGCGGTGGCGGTCTTCTGCGCGATCTTGATGACTACCGGATCGTTGAGATGCCTGTTTGCCACCTTGCGGATTTCCTTCGGCATGGTAGCGGAAAACAGCGCGATCTGGCGTGTCTCCGGTATCTGTTCCAGCACCCATTCGACATCGTCGATGAAGCCCATGCGCAGCATTTCGTCGGCCTCGTCGAGGACCAGTGCCTGCAGGCTGTCGAGTTTCAGTTTGCCGCTGCGCATGTGGTCCATGACACGCCCCGGCGTGCCGACCACCACGTGAACACCGCGCCTGAGTTGCCGCAGCTGCACCTCATAGGACTGTCCGCCATAAATCGGCAACACGTGAAAGTCTTTCAGATGGCGCGCATAGGTCTGAAATGCCTCGGCCACCTGGATCGCCAGCTCGCGCGTCGGCGCCAGCACCAGCAGTTGCGGTTCGCGGCGGTCAAGATCCAGGCGCGACAGCAGCGGCAGGGCGAAAGCCGCCGTTTTACCGGTACCGGTCTGCGCCTGGCCGAGCAGGTCGTGACCCTCGAGCAGGGCGGGTATCGCTTCCGCCTGGATCGGCGAAGGTTGTTCGTAGCCGACGTCCTGCAGCGCTTTCAGCAGCGCGGGCGCCAGGTGCATGGCGGCAAAGCCGGTGGGGTGGGTTGTCTCTGACATGCTGGGGATTTTCCTGTTGCCTGCCTATACCGGCAGTGTCGATCTTTTCCCGCGGGGGGAGAGGGTGGTGGTATGACCGGGGCGCATACCATATAAGACGCTGCCGCCGGCAGCAAGTGATATGATGCTTTTGCCGAGCAAAAATGCCCGCATCGCCGCTGTCGGCCGGAGTGAAAAAACGCAATGGTAACAGACATCAATGAACTGATCGCGGAAATCCGCCGCCTTCAGGACGA
>CBEUNK010000099.1:0-9406 GCA_965544455.1 uncultured Thiogranum sp. | reverse complement strand
TGAGAAACTGGGCGACCAGCAGGGCGTTCAGGCCGCGTTGCACGAAAAATGCCTTGCCCCGGCCATTCAGGTCAGCCAGTGTGCCAGGTGTTCCGGCAGCTCATCCGGATGCACGTACTGTTCGGAGACGACTTTACCGCGCACTGACATACCGGCCTCGCCGACACTGTCCGGATTCCCGCTGATCAGGGGGTGCCAGTCGAACAACGGCTTGCCTTCCGCCAGCAGGCGGTAGGCACAGGTATCGGGCAGCCATTTCTCCGTGCGGGCAACCTCGGGCGTGACCTTGATGCAGTCCGGCACCAGCAGCGAGCGATCCGCGTACCGGGTGCAACAGCCGTTTTTGTCATCGTGGATTTCACAGATTACATTGGTATAGAACAGCTCGCCCGTGTCTTCATCCTCGATTTTCAGCAGGCAACAACGGCCACAGCCGTCGCACAGGGCTTCCCATTCCTCACGGTTGAGTTCATCGAGGTTTTTCTGTTCCCAGAAACGTGGTTCGAGCATGACGTGCACTATGACCCGGATGGATGCACGGCTAATGTAACGTACACGTCATAGCGTGTCTTCCTGCTTTCGATACAGGTAGTGGGTTTGAGACCGGTTACCCAGCCGGCGCGCCCGGGACGTTTGACCACGACCCGGCGCAGTGCGGTGCGACGCGCTACGTCCAGCAGTTCGCCGGAGTCCCGGTCGGGCCCCAGTATCTGCTGCAGGGCGCGCATTTCCTTTTTTACCAGGACGTGGTCCTTGCCGGGCGGGTACATGGGATCAAGGTAGATGACATCGGGCCGTTGGCCCTCATCCAGCGCGGCCAGCGCGGGGCGGGCGTCGGCGTGAACCAGCCGGAGGCGATGTTCGAGCCAGTCGTCGAGTTCGCTGTGCAGGGCGGCGCGCTGCAGGCCGTCGGCGAGTAGCGCCGCCAGTACCGGGGAACGTTCGCACAGGGTCACCCGGCAGCCAAGACTGGCGAGCACAAAACCGTCGCGTCCCAGTCCGGCCGTGGCATCCCAGACGACCGGGCTGAAGCCGGGTTTGAGGCCCACCGCCCGGGCCAGCGGCTGGTTGCGCCCGCCGCCGAAGCGGCGTCGGTGGTCCATGGCACCGCCGGCAAAGTCGATCCGAATCGGCCCGGGTGCGCCGGCACCGGCCTGGCGCAGTTCGAGGCCGGCGATCGTGAGGCACAGGTAAAACCCGCTTTGCGGCGGCCTGTCGAGCAATGGCAGCGCAAAGCGGTTGGCTAGCTTGCGTGCGTCCGCCGCCAACAGGCGCTGTTCGACGCACAGGCCGATGTCATCGGATGTGCCGGGCATTCCGCCAGTTTACACGTTTGCGATGCGTGGCAGTTCCGGCAGGGCGGCCGGGCAGGGGTTCTCCTTGCGTTTCATCCAGCGCATGGTCAGTTTGCGGCCGAATGAAAGTAACCGGGCCGGCAGGCTGGCTTCGGCCTTCTGTTGCTTGAGCAGGATGAGTGTCAGATCATCGTCGAAGTGCTCGCTGCCGTTGGCCTGCACCAGGGCATTGACGGTCGCCTGGTAAAAACCGCCCAGCGAATCGGCCGGCACGGCGTTCAGCAGGTCTATCAGTCCGTCGAAGCCCAGCCGCCGGCCATCGGCCAGTTTGATATCCAGTATCGCGTCGGAAAACATCAGTAACCAGTCTTCGCCGTTCAGCGGCACCTCGTTCTGAAAGTAGCTGAGTTCACCGAGTATGCCAATCGGTGGCCCGGCGCAGCATTCGGGCAATACGCGCCAGCGCCCGTCACGGCGAATCAGTATGTAAGGGTGACCGGCATAGGCGTAACTCAGGCTGCGGTCCCAATGGTTGTAGGTGGCAGCCGCCGCGGTGGCAAAGCTGCCCATGGGCTCGTTTTCCAGGATGCAGTGATTGAGGTGCTCCAGAATAGCGCCGTTATCCAGCTCGCTCATCAGCCGGGAAAGCGGCTGTTTAAGGCGCTGGGAAATGCCCGCCGCGGCATCACCGTGACCGGCGACATCGACCAGCAGGAATTTACTGAACACGCCGTGATCACAGACCGTCACGTGGTAGACATCGCCACCGGCCCGGCTGTCGGCACAGGGCACTGACAACAGGCAGCCGTCCAGTCCCGGCATGGTGAAGGATTCCAGGGCCAGCTGGTTGCCGCCCCAGACAATGTTACAGACCCAGTTGTCCGGCGCCTCGTCGGGCGCCTGTCGCCACGGCTGTCCCGTCATAAAATTCCCTGCTATCGAGCCGGTATGTGCAGTTACATGGACAGCGGGGCGTTTACGGGGTTCCTAGTGCGGCTCGAAATGCTGTGGCGCGTGAAAATTAAACCCGGCTGAAACTGGGGGAGAACGGGCGGCGTACAGCTTTGATAGAATAGGCGCATGGATGTTTCCTATATTATCGATTCCCTGAACGATGCCCAGCGCGAGGCGGTGACCGCTGCCCAGGATCCCCTGCTGGTGCTGGCCGGCGCGGGCAGCGGCAAGACCCGCGTGCTGGTACACCGTGTCGCCTGGCTGATCCAGGTGGAGAATATCTCGCCCTACGGTATTCTCGCCGTGACCTTTACCAACAAGGCCGCCGGTGAAATGCGTTCGCGTATCGAACAGCTGGTCGGCGTGCCGACGCGCGGCATGTGGGTGGGTACCTTCCACGGCCTGGCACACCGTCTGCTGCGCGCGCACTGGCAGGAGGCCGGCCTGCCGCAGAGTTTTCAGGTGCTGGACTCGGACGACCAGTACCGGGTTATCCGCCGTATCCTCAAGGCCATGGAGCTGGACGAAAGTCGCTGGCCGCCGCGGCAGATGCAGTGGTTCATCAATGCGCGCAAGGATGAGGGTCAACGTCCGCAGCATATCGAACACAAGGGCGACCCGTTCCTGCGCCAGCAACTGGCGGTGTACCAGGCCTACGAGGAACAATGCCAGCGAGCCGGCCTGGTGGATTTTGCCGAGCTGCTGCTGCGTGCCCACGAGCTGTGGCTGCAGCAGCCGCAGCTGCTGGCCCACTACCAGCAGCGTTTTCAGCATATCCTGGTCGACGAGTTCCAGGATACCAATACCATTCAGTACGCCTGGTTGCGGGTACTTTGCGGTAACCGCGCACGCATCACCATTGTCGGTGACGACGACCAGTCGATCTATGGCTGGCGCGGTGCCCGGGTCGAGAACCTGCAGCGTTTCGAACAGGACTTTCCGGGGGCGAGAACCCTGCGCCTGGAACAGAATTACCGGTCCACCGGCGTGATTCTCAAGGCGGCCAATGCGTTGATTGCCCATAATGACGGGCGCCTGGGTAAAAACCTCTGGACCGAGGGCAGCGACGGTGAGCCGATCCAGTTGTATGCGGCCTTCAACGAGCAGGAAGAGGCGCGCTTTGTCGTTGACAGGATTCAGGCATTGATCGACAAGGGGGCGGCGCGCAGCGACATCGCCATCTTGTACCGGTCAAATGCCCAGTCGCGTGTGTTCGAGGAACGCCTGCTGCAAACCGCCATTCCCTACCGGGTATATGGTGGCCTGCGCTTCTTCGAGCGCCAGGAAATCAAGGATGCCCTGGCCTACCTGCGCCTGTGCCAAAACCGCGAGGACGATGCGTCCTTCGACCGTATCGTCAACCACCCGCCCCGGGGTATCGGCGAACGCACACTGGCCGAAGTACGTGACCGCGCCCGGCTCGACAAGATCCCCTTATGGTCGGCCGCGCAGACCCTGCAGCAAAGCGACATCCTCAATGCGCGGGCGCGGAACGCACTGCATGGCTTTTTTACCCTGGTCGAGGAACTGGCTGCGACGATCGGCGGGCTGGAGCTGGCCGAACAGGTCGACCATATCGTGCAGTGTGCCGGCCTGAAAGAGCACTATGTCAAAGAGAAAGGCGAAAAGGGCCAGGCACGGCTGGAAAACCTCGACGAACTGGTCAACGCCGCACGCGAATTCGAATACGACGTCGAGGACGAGGAAGACCTGGAGCCGTTGGCCGCCTTCCTGTCGCACGCGGCCCTGGAAGCCGGCGAAGGCCAGGCCGACAAGTGGCAGGACTGCATCCAGCTGATGACGCTGCACTCCGCCAAGGGCCTGGAATTCGAGCAGGTGTTTCTCTGCGGCCTCGAAGAAGGCCTGTTCCCGCACCAGCGTTCGGTCGAAGAGCCCGGCCGCCTGGAAGAGGAGCGCCGGCTCTGTTATGTCGGCATTACCCGCGCACGTAAAAACCTGACGCTGTCCTATGCGGAAAACCGGCGCCTGCACGGCAGTGAGTCCTATGCCATGCCGTCGCGTTTTATCCATGAAATACCCGCCACCCTGGTCGAGGAAATCCGGCCGCGCATTCAGGTCAGCCGGCCGTTCGCCGCCGCCGCGAACCCGGCCTCGTTAGAGGCCGCACCGGTGGAAGGTTTAGGGCTGGGGCAGCGTGTTCAGCACAACACCTTCGGCGAAGGCGTGGTACTGAATTACGAGGGCCAGGGCAGTCATGCCCGCGTGCAGGTCAATTTCGAGTCGGCCGGCACCAAGTGGCTGGTGGTGGCTTACGCCAACCTGCAGCCGGCCTGATCAGGCTGGCAGGGGCGTTGCGTTCAGCGCTTGAGTACCTTGTTCAACCAGAAATATCCCAGCAGGGCCGATATGAAGGAGCCGCCGAGGATACCGATGCGGTCCTGGTAGAGATACGGCGAACTGGCTTCCTCGAAGGCCAGGGAACCGATGAACAGGCTCATGGTGAAACCGATGCCGCAGAGGATGGCGACGCCGTAGAGCATTGACCAGCTGACACCTTCCGGAAGCCTGGCGATGCCCAGCTTGATGCCGATCAGGCAGAGACCGAATACCCCCAGCTGTTTACCGATAATCAGGCCGAGCGCCACGCCAACCGGTACCGGCCCGAGGATCTGGTCGGCAGTCATGCCCTGGAGCGATACACCGGCGTTCACGAAAGCGAACAGTGGCAGGATGATGAATTACACGCTGCTGTGCAGGTCGTGCTCCAGGCGGTGCAGCGGCGACGAGCCGTTGTCGGCGTACTTGCGCATGGGAATGAACATGGCCAGTACCACGCCGGCGAGCGTCGCGTGGATGCCGGACTTGAGTACCGCGACCCACATAACCACGCCAACGATTATATAAAGCGTGATGTCCATGACGCCACGCCAGTTGAACACAGCCAGCAGGCTGATACAGGCGAATGCAGTCAACATGGCACTGAGTGACAGGTCACTGGTGTAGAACAGGGCGATAATGACAATGGCGCCGACGTCGTCGAAGATTGCCAGTGAGACCAGGAATACTTTCAGGGCATTCGGGACGCGGCTGCCCAGCAGTGCCAGTATGCCCAGCGCAAAGGCGATATCGGTCGCTGCCGGGATGGCCCAGCCGCTGGTGGCCAGCGGGTCACCGCGGTTGACCAGCAGGTAGACCGCCGCCGGCACGGCCATGCCGCCGATTGCGCCCAGGGCCGGCAGGATGATCTTCCGCGGTTCCGACAATTCACCCTCGACGAACTCGCGCTTCAGCTCCAGGCCGATCAGGAAGAAAAACACGGCCATCAGGCCGTCGTTGATCCACAGCAGCAGGGGCTTGGCGATTTCCAGGTTACCGACACGGATGTGCACCGGAATATCGAGCAGACTCCTGTAGTGACCCGACAGCACCGAATTGGCGAGCACCAGGGCCAGGATCGACGCCAGGATCAGCAGGATGCCGCTGGCGCTTTCCAGCTTGAGGAAGTCCTTCAGGGCTTTGCTTATCATGGGGCGTTTATGCCCCGTGCTTGCGCCGGCGTCAAGTAGCTAAGCGGGCTTTGGCGCTGGGGCGTCAGTCGGCCTGGCCGACTGATTGCAGGCGGGTGGGGGGCAGACGGGTGATATTCATCAGCGCCTCGCGTGGCTTGCCGAGGTAGTTGCCCTGGGCGTAATCGACACCGTAATCGCGCAGCAGCTCGAGAGTGGCGGCGTCTTCCACGTATTCGGCGATCGTCTGTTTGCCGAGCGCGTGCGCCACCTGGTTCATGGACTGGACCATGGCCTGATCGATCTGGCTGTTGGCCATGCCCTGAACAAAGGCCCCATCAATTTTGAGTTTATCGACCGGCAGGTTTTTCAGGTAGGCAAACGAGGAGAAGCCGGCGCCGAAATCGTCCAGGGCGAACTGGCAACCCATGCTCTTGAGCGCGGCGATAAACTTGGCGGCTTCCGACAACTTGGCGATCGCCGCCGTTTCGGTGATTTCAAAGCACACCCGGGAGGGGTCGATATTGGCGTCATCCAGCAGTTCCTGGATCATGGGCAGCAGCGAGGCGTCCTCGAACGCCTTGCCGGACAGGTTGATCGAGAAACGGACCGCTTCACCCTGCCGGTGCAGCCGCGACAGCTGCTTCAGGGCGCGGGTGACGATCCAGCGGTCGACGCTGTGGATCAACCCGAAGCGCTCGGCTGCCGGCATGAAGCCGCCGGGCAGGATGATTTCGCCGTCGTCGCACACCATGCGCACCAGGACTTCATAGTCCTGCACCTGGTCATCGTGCAGCGCCATGATCGGCTGGTAAACCAGCTGGAACTTGTCGTGTTCCAGCATTTCGCGCACGCGGGAGGCCCAGCCCATATCCTCGGCCATGCCCGCCTTGTCGCTGTCGCTCGGATCGTAGAGGTTGATGCGGTTGCGTCCCTGTGCCTTGGCCAGGTTACAGGCGATGTCGGCGTGCGACAGCGCCTCTTCGGCCGATTCGACGAAGGCGTCGATCACGGCGGCACCGATGCTGCAGCTGATGTTGAAGCTCTTGCCGTCCTGCATGAAGACATAGTCTTCGAACAGCTGGTGGAAGTGCTCGGCGGTTGACATGACATTCGGTGCGTCGATGTTGTACAGCAGCAGGGTGAATTCATCACCGCCGAACCGCGCCAGCAGGTCGCCGTCACGTACGTGTTCCAGCAGCAACTGCGTGACTTCTATCAGCAAGGTGTCGCCGGCGGCGTGTCCCAGGGTGTCGTTGATGTACTTGAACTGGTCGAGGTCGATGTAGAACAGGGCGCAGGTGCTGGACGGATTACGCGTTACGCGCGCCACGGTACGCTCCAGTTCCTGCTGGAAATAATGGCGGTTGAACAGCTTCGTCAGCGCATCGTGCTCGGCCTGGTAGGTCAGTTGCTGGTGGAACGCTTTCTGGTCGGTGATGTCGCGGGCCGTACCGCTGATCTGCACCACCTTGCCGCTGCCATCCACGTGAGCCTTGGCGTTGAAGCTCAGCTGCCGGCGGTTGCCGTTCCGGTCAAGGTGCACGGTTTCGTACTGGTACAGGTCCCGGCCGGCGAGCAGTTCCCCAAAGGCGCGCTGGTCGGCCTCCAGGTTGTCGCCGGCGCAGAATTCGGCCAGCGGCCGGCCGAGCATGTCTTCGGGCTCCAGGCCGTAGATCATGCGCGAGGCGGAATTCAGGTAACTCCAGCGGCCCTCGGGATCCACGCTCCAGACCAGGTCGTGCGCGGTTTCGACCAGTGCCCGGTAACGCGACTCGGCGTTGAGCAGCTCGTTTTCCGCCAGTTTCCGCTGGGTGATATCGGCGACCATGCAGGTGAACATGCGCCGGCCGCTGATTTCCATTTCAGACACCCGCAGTGAAATCTGGATGGACGAGCCGTTGCGGTGACGCGCTTCAACTTCGCGTTCCTCGAGGTGGGTGTCGATGCGCTGCTTGACTTCAAACACGTCCGGCAGGAGCGAGGCCAGGTGGCGGCCACGGATTTCCTGCGCCAGGTAACCGAACAGGCGCTCGGCCGCCGGATTGAACGTGTCGATGAGACCGGCTTCATCGACCACGATAATGCCTTCCGCGGCGGTATCGACAATGGCGCGGTTGTGGGTTTCCTGGTCACCGAGGCGCTGGAAGACCTTACCCAGCGTCTGCGTCAGGTGGCCGATCTCGTCGGTGGATGCCGGCCGCAGCTGGGCCAGGTCTTCGTGTGTCGAGGCGCCGCTGCGGCTGAACAGGTCCTGGAAGGGTTGCAGCGCCTGCTGCGTGGTGCGGATCGCCAGCAGGCTGATGGTGGCGGTTACCAGGCCCAGCGCCGCCCAGGTAATCAGGTAACCCTTGTCGAGTTCGCCGGTGTGCAGCCAGTAATAGTGGGCCAGCAGGGCGTAGGAGAACAGTGGTACCACACCGGCCAGCAGCAGGGTGCGTGACTTGAGGCTGACGTGAATGCGCTCCAGGCTGAGGTGGCCGGCCAGTTTGCCCAGCTGGTGCAGGCCGTACAGAAACGCCGGCGTGCCGATCAGCGAGGTGATAACCAGTTGCAGTAAGGTAAAGTGTACCAGTGCCAGGCGGTTAGCCGCGTCGATGCCGCCGTCCAGGCTCCAGAACACCAGCACCGGGCTGACCAGGACGTGCAGGGCCATCAATGCCCAGAAATCGCGGCTGTAGCGCTGTACCAGGCGGTGCAGGTGGCTGGGCGCATTACCGCCCCGCGGGTTTTGCAATGCCCAGGTGGTCAGTGGTGTAATCAGGCGCTGCAACTGGAACAGGGAGAAGAACACCAGCGACAGCGAGAAGACGGGTACGATGCCGGCCGCGAGGATTTTCTGTACCTGCCAGGCCTGTAGAATGCCGAACAGGACGGCGGCGCCAAAGCCGGCCACGGGGGTCAGCAGGAAGCCCAGGAAAAGCAGAATCGAAAAGCGGGCGCCTGTGCGCTCCGGTGCATCCAGCATATCGTCCCTCAGGCGGGGCAGGGCTTGGTCGGCACACCCCGTTGGTTATTACGTTATCCAGATCCGCTGAATTTCCTTATTTAGCAGGATACTACAACTTGTTCTACATGAGTTATATAGCATAATGGCATAACCTTTCAGAATTGCAAGAATTAATTTAACAGCTTCCATTACGGGAGGACGCTATGCAAAGACGACGATTCCTGGGGCAACTTGGTAAGGGGGCGCTGCTGGCCGGCACCGGCCTGGCCGCGGCCTGCAAGCCGCAGCAGCCGGCAACAGTCACGGCCCCGGCCGCCGCCGGCAACTTCAAACCGGTGAAATGGAAAATGGTGACTACCTGGCCGAAAAATTTTCCCGGCCTGGGAACCGGGGCCAATTACCTGGCCGAACTGGTCACCCGGATGAGCGGCGGGCGCATCGAGGTGAAAGTCTATGGTGCCAAGGAACTGGTACCCGCGTTCGAGGTGTTTGGTGCCGTCTCGCAGGGCACGGCCCAGATGGGACACGGGTCGGCCTACTACTGGAAAGGCAAAAGCGAAGCCGCCCAGTTCTTCTCCGCGGTGCCGTTTGGTTTGACGGCCGACGAAATGAACGCCTGGTTGTACCACGGCGGCGGCATGGAGCTGTGGCAGGAAACCTACGCGCCGTTCGGCCTGGTGCCGCTGGCGTCCGGGAACACAGGCGGGCAGATGGCCGGCTGGTTCAACCGCGAAATCAAT
>CBEUNK010000098.1:0-9744 GCA_965544455.1 uncultured Thiogranum sp. | reverse complement strand
AGCCGATCCTCGCCCAGGAGCACGTCGAGGACCATTACCCGGTTGACCCGGCGCTGTTCCACCCGCGTGCCCACTACCTGCTGCGGGTGCGTGGCATGAGCATGAAGGACATCGGCATCATGGACGGCGATCTGCTGGCGGTACACCGCACCCGCACGGCACAGAACGGCCAGATCGTGGTTGCGCGCCTGGACGATGAAGTCACCGTCAAGCGCTTCCGCCGCCGTGGTTCCATTGTGTATTTAATGCCCGAAAACGAGGACTTCGAGCCCATCCGCGTCGACCTGCGCCAGCAGTCACTGGATATCGAAGGCCTGGGCGTCGGTATTCTGCGTAACAACGCGTTATGAACCTCGATCACCTCCTGCAGCGCGCCGATATCTGGCGCGGCGGCCAGCTGACCGCCGCTGCCGGGGTGGTAGCCAGCGGCTACAGTGAGCTCGATGCATTGTTGCCCGGTGGTGGCTGGCCGCAGGGTGCGCTGACCGAGATCCTCATGCCGCGCCAGGGCATCGGCGCCCTGCGCCTGCTGATGCCGGCGCTGGCACGCCTCAGCCACGAAGACCGCTGGATCTGCTGGGTGGCGCCGCCGCACATTCCCTATGCACCGGCACTGGTCAACGCCGGTGTCGACTTGTCACGTGTCCTGCTGGTCCATCCCCGTGCGCGGCAGGACGGCCTGTGGGCAGTGGAGCAGAGCCTGCGTTCCGGTCGCTGTGGCGCCGTGCTGGCCTGGCCGACGCTGGACGATGGTGCCGTGATGCGGCGCCTGCAGTTGGCGGCTGAAGCCGGTGATACCCCGGGTTTCCTGTTCCGCGCGCAACGCTTTGCGCAACGGCCGTCACCGGCCGCCCTGCGCCTGCAGCTGGACACCCGCGTCGACGGTAACCTGTCTGTCTCCATCCTCAAACGCCGCGGTGGCTGGGCAGCCGGGCCGGTGCACCTCGAGACTTCCCTGCAGCATGGCACACTGGCTCTGCATTCGCATACCGCAACTGCCGCTGGAGATTTTCAGTCGCAGTGGCAATGAGCGGCAGCCGCTGGCGGTCAGCCATCCAGGGCGGCGTGCCAGCGTGCTGTTGTGCAACCCGGCGGCACAGGCGCAGGGGATACGTCCCGGTATTCCGCTGGCCGCGGCGTACGCCCTGGCACAGGATTTAATTGTCCGGCCCCGTGACCTGAAGGCCGAGCAGCGGGCGCTGCACGATCTTGCTGCCTGGGTCTATCAGTTCAGTGCCCAGGTCTGTCTCTATCCCCCCTGTGAACTGCTGCTCGAGGTGCAGGGCAGCTTGCGCTTGTTTGGCGGATACGCAGCGCTGGTCGACAAACTGCGAACCGGGCTTGCCGCGCTGGGTTACCAGGCCAGGCTTGCCCGTGCACCGACACCCCTCGGTGCACTCAGTCTGGCGCGTTGCAACCGCGAAGAGGTCATCGATACGCCGGCACAGCTGGTGGCCGTCCTCGCACCCTTGCCGGTTTCGGTGCTCGACTGGGAGCAGTCTCTGCTCGATCGCCTCGACGGCATGGGTATCCGCCGGCTGGGTGACCTGCTACGCCTGCCGCGCGACGGCCTGGCACGCCGCTTCGGTCCGCAGACGCTCGACTATCTCGACCGTATGCTGGGCCGTCGCCCGCATCCCCAGCGGCTGTATCAGCCGCCCGCGGTATTCGTACGCCGATTGCAGTTGCCGGCCGATATCGACCGGGCGCCGGCACTGCTGTTTGCCTTGCAGCGCCTGTTACTGGAAATGTGTGGCTGGCTGCAGGGGCAGGGTACTGCCGTGCAGCGAATTTTTATCCGCTTGTTTCACCATGAACAGCCTGCCAGCCGTTTCAGCCTCGGCGTCTGCCGGCCCACGCGTGACGTCGAACAACTCACCGTGATATTGCGCGAACGTGTCGAACACCTGGAACTCCAGGCGCCGGTGCACAGCGCCGAACTGCGTGCCGGCAGAAGCGTCAGGCAGGACGCCCGTCCGCAGGACCTGTTCGGGCACGGTGACCGCAGCGGGCAGATTGACCTGCTTGACCGCCTGCGTGGCCGGCTGGGTGACAAGGCAGTCACCGGGCTCAGTGCCGTCGCCGAACACCGCCCCGAATATGCCTGGCGTTACGCAGCCGCCCTGGAAAATTCAACGCCCGGTGACAGTGCGACAAACGGTGACTGCTCGCAGCGGCCGCTGTGGCTGCTGCCGGTGCCCCGCAGGCTGAAAACGTATCGTGGTCATCCTTATCTGCAAGGCCGGCTGCAATTACAGTCGGGCTGCGAACGTATCGAGTCCGGGTGGTGGGATGAACGGGACCTGGCGCGAGACTACTATATCGCTGTCAATCCGGCCGGCTCCCGCTACTGGATTTACCGTGAGCCTGGCAGCGAGCACGGCTGGTATCTGCAGGGCGTGTTTGAGTGAGGAAATAAAAAAACCCCGTCGCGGGCAGGCGGTGAGCCATCCTCGCGACGGGGTTTCAGTGCGGTGGGTGCGTAAAATGCATTCCACCGGGAACGCCGGCTGCCTCAGGCGGCCGCGACCCCCAGCTTGCTGCGCCATTCCGGGTACAGCGTATCGGCATCGTGCGGGAAGGACTCGAATGCACGGGCGAACTCGCGGTGTTCCCTGGCCCACTCGAGCGGGTCGGCACCGGCCTTCCAGCATTCGTAGGCCTGGCGCAGCGAAATCGCGCCGGCGGCCGGGCTGTCGATGTGGCCATAGGAACCGCCACCGGCAGTGTTGATGATGTTGCCGTGGCCCAGGTTTTCGAAGAAACCGGGCAGGCGCAGGGCGTTCATGCCGCCGGAGATAATCGGTGTGGTCGGCTTGATGCCGTACCATTCCTGGTGATAGACCGGGCCGTCGGCGCTGTCGCGCTCGATCATGTAGGCGATGATGCGGTCATCGGCGCCGCCTTCCATTTTGCCGTAGCCCATGGTGCCGACGTGAATACCCGAGGCACCCTGCAGGCGGGACATCTTGGCCAGTACGAAAGCCGTGTAACCGCGGCTGGCCGATGGCGAGGTGATCATGCCGTGGCCGGCGCGGTGATAGTGCAGGTACTGGTTGGGGTACTGGCGTCGGGCGGTGGTGATCATGCCCGGGCCACCGACAAAGCCGTCGACCAGAAAGGCGATGTGGTCGGCGTTTTCACGGAAGGTTTCGAGAATAAAATCAGCACGCGCGCACATCTCGAAATGATCGTCGGCGGTGATGTTGGCGGAGAACAGCTTGGCCTCGCCGGTTTCGTCCTGGGCGCGGCGCATGGCATCGGCTACCAGCGGAATAGTGTCTTTCACCGGTGAAAACACCTGGTTACCCTGCGGCTCGTCATTCTTGATGAAGTCACCGCCCAGCCAGAACTGGTAAGCCGCTTCGGCAAAGGGTGCGGGGCGCAGGCCGAGTTTGGGCTTGATGATGGTGCCGGAAATATAGCCACCGTTCTCGACCGGACGGCCGAGAATGCGCCACAGGTCGGAGATGTCCTTGGACGGGCCGTCGAACAACTGAATGGCGCGTGGCGGCACGAAGAAGTCGATCATCTGGCCGTACTCGACATCGCCCATACCCTGGTTGTTACCGATGGTCAGGGTCAGGAAAGACACCATCATCATGCGACCGTCGGTCACGTTGCGGTCGAACAGGGCCAGCGGGTAGGCGATGCGCATGTCTTCACTGGCCTCGTCGATGTGATAGACGAGTGCGTCCACACCCTTGGTGAAATCGTCGGTAGTGCAGACTTCAACATTGGTGCCGGTGGAAGACTCCGCGGCAAAGTGGGCCGCGGTGGACAGGTAATCGTAGCCCGCCTTGGGCTTCATTTTATAAGCCACCAGGATATGATCGCCGCCGGCAATCAGGTCTTCCTCTTTGAGGTTCAGGTCGGCATAACGGGTGGATTGATCAAGTGCCATGACAAGTTACTCTCTGTTGCGTTGAATAATCGGGCGGGCATTGCCATAAACAACAACACCCGGAAAATTTGTAGTCGTATATTATAAGTGGTTGTAGCTAACGAGTGAATTTGATTACTTGCCTGAAAGTGAGAACAATACCCACGCCTAACGAAACATTTACTGCAGGTTAACGAAAACTTGAAATTAGCGAGGCCGCCCATGAAAGTCGCTTATATTTTCTCCACCCAGGGTCACACCGTGTCGTACAAACTCGGCAAAATGATATTGCCGCAACTGGAAGAAGACGCCCATGGCGTTGAAGTCGTCGGTATGTTTTTCTTCGAGGACAACAACTATGTGCTGGTCAAGGGTGACCCCATCGGTGAACGGCTGGCCAGGGTCGCCAAGGACAAAAACATCCTGCTGATGGGGTGTGACCAGTGCTGCTACGAGCGGAATATCGACGGCAAGCTGGTAGAGGGTGCCACCATAGGTTGCTTCCCCAATCTTTACGGGGCGCTGGCGGGGACTCCGCCCGACCAGGTCATCACGCTTTAGACCGGTACCTCACCGATAGTTTGTGTAACCGGGGTTGCGCGCAGTGGCTGGTCTATACTGTGTTCAGTCAGGATAGATGCTTTCAGCACAGGAGGTCATATGTCCAGGACTGCAATATACAGGACAAGGTGGTGCGCCGGGGCAATTCAGGCGGGCGCCCTGCTTGCCGGCCTGCTGGTGGCTGGTGCTGCGGCAGCGGAAGGTGACCAGGCGGCGACGGTTCACGTTACACTCGGTGACTACCGGTTCAAGCCAGCGGAAATCACCCTCACCGCCGGCCAACCGGCCGTGCTCGAACTGGAAAATGTCGACGGCATAACACCACATAATTTCACACTGACGAATGACGCTGCCGGACTTGATGTCGATGTCAACGTACCGGCCGGCAGTAGCCGGCGGGTGACGCTCACGCCGTCGGTTGTCGGAACCTATCCCTTTTATTGCAATAAAAAGCTGCCGTTCATGAAGAGCCACCGTGACCGGGGCATGCAGGGCAGGATTATGGTTGTACCCGTGAATTAGGCAGCCGCCGTTATGCGCGTTTTGCTGGTCTCCGCCAACCGCGAGTGGATCCCCGACCCGATTTTTCCACTGGGGCTGGCCTATATAGCCGCCGCCACGCGCAGCGCCGGCCACGAGGTTGCTGTCGCCGATCTTTGTTTCGGACGGCGGCCACTGAAAAGGCTGGGCGCCCAGGTGCGCGAATTCGGCCCCGAGCTTATCGGCCTGTCCTTGCGTAATGTCGATAATGCCGCCTATCCACTGACGGTGGATTACCTTTCATTGCATCGCGAGGTTGTCGCTTACCTGAAAACCCTCGGCGATGCGCCCATCGTACTGGGCGGCTCGGCGTTTTCGATCATGCCGCAGGCCTACATGCAGGCCCTCGGGGGTGACTGGGGTATTGCCGGTGAGGGTGAGAAAGCTTTTGTCGCACTGCTCGACGCACTGCAGTCCGCACGCTCGCCGACCGGAATCACCGGCCTGCTGACACCGGGCGACAGTACGTCGTCCCTGTGGCCACAACATGCGGAACCTGAAAGACTGCAGACATGGGGAGCAGGCCTGCGGCCTGAGCGTGACCTGTTTCGCTATGCACGTTATATCCGGCGTGGCGGCATGGGCAACGTACAGACCAAGCGCGGTTGTGTGTTCAAGTGCAGTTACTGCACCTATCCGTTACTGGAAGGCAAGTACTTCCGGTGCCGTGATCCGGTAGACGTTGTCGATGAAATCGAGGGTCTGCAGTGGGACTACGGTCCGCACCCATTGTTTTTTGTCGATTCCATACTCAATTTTCCGCGTGGACATGTCGAGCGTATCTGCGAGGAAATACTGCGCCGTAACCTGAAGCTGAGCTGGGGGTGTTATGCCACACCGGTCAAGCTGGACCGTACACAGGCAACGTTGATGGCGAGAGCAGGTTGCGACGCCATCGAACTCGGCAGTGATGCCGTCGATGACGGGCAGCTCGAGCGCCTGGGCAAAGCCTTCGATGCCGCGCGTGTTGTCGATGCCAACTGTCACTGCCTGGATGCCGGTATGCGGGTCTGTCAGACCGTGATATTCGGTGCGCCCGGCGAAACCGAAGACAGTGTGCGTACGACCTGCCGGACATTGCGATACATGGCGCCGACCGCGGTCGTGGCGATGACGGGCGTGCGCCTCTATCCGGGTACGCCACTGACCCGCGCCCTGGTCGGGCAGGGCCGCATCAGGGCGGAGGACGTTGGGCTGTTACCGGCCTTCTATATCGATCCTGCCGTCCGCAGGTTTTTGCCCGATTATCTCCGCCGGCAGGCCTATGCAGCGGGTAACTGGGTACTGCCCGGCCTGGTACACCCGCTACTGCCCGCCAGTCAGCGTTTGCTGCGCGGCATGGGTATATCCGGGCCGCTCTGGCGGCTGCTGCAGAAACCCTGGATGCATCGCCTGAATCGTGGCAAGTTCAGCCGACCGAATACCAGTTGGGGCGTGCCCCATGCCGGCCGAAAAGTGGTTTAACCAGGCTCGTCCTAGTCGTACTGCAGCTGCACCGAGGCAAAGTAGTTCCGGCCGTGACCGGGAACCCGCTCGCCCACCGGTACATCGGTACCGCTGACGCGGTTGATACCGCTCAGGTGGTCGGCATAGTTTTCATCAAACACATTTTCAATGCCCGCGTTGATGGTCACACCGCGATAGGGTTCGATACCGGCGTTAAGGTTAAGAAGCTGGTAACTTTTGCTCTTTGATTCATTGTTGGTTTCGGAGACCTTGTCCTGCCTGGCGTAGGCGACGCCTTCCACCGCGGCCCACCAGTTGTCACGCTGGTAGGTCAGCGTGGCGCGACCATTCAGCGGGGCGATCCGGTAGAGATCGTCGGAGATGTCATCCCGCTTGCCACGCACGTAACTGACAACGCCGTCCAGACTCCAGTTCTGGTTGATTGTTACTCCCCAGGGCGCGTCGGCGCCATAGAAAATGGCATCCACATTGGCGAACTGCAGCGCGTCGGGGCGTAATGCGGTCACCAGCGGGTCGGTGGCGGGGACGCCCTGAATATAGTCGTCCACGTAGCGGTAAAAGAGCCGCGGTTCGGCATGCAATCGCGACGACGTCCAGTCGGCACCCAGACCGGTTTCGTAGGCAATCTCGGGGTCGAGATCGATATCGCCCACATAGACGTTGCCATCGGCCAGGCCGTTGGTAGCTTCGATGGGCAGCCACAGGTAGCGTTCCTGGTAGGAGGGCGAACGCGTCTTGCGACCGGCTTCGACATGGATTTTCAAACCACTTTGCACCGGGTAAGAAAGCCTGGCGAGCAGATCGATATTATTGTCCGTTTTACTGCGGTCGGCCGCATTGAAGCGGTTCTGCAGGGCGTTGGCCATCATCATGGTCGAGGATACCTGGCCCGCGTCCATGTCTACAAGGTTGTAGCGCAGGCCAAGGTGCAGATCCCAGTTACTGGCAACAGTGCCGTTCCATTCGGTGAAAAAACCATACAGGTTACGGTCTACATCGTTGAAATTGTCGACGCGGAAGGCGCTATTGTTGACCGGATCCACAACGACAGAGTCATGGTTGGCCAGATGACCATCGGCACCGACCAGCAGGCGTCCACCTGCAGTTTCAAAGCCGGCATCGAGGCGGTAACCGGCACCACTGGAGCCGGCATTGTTCAGGCGCGTCATGTTCATCGGTGGCTGGCGCAGTTCATAGTTGGACATCTTGTGGTTCACATCGGACCAGTACAGTTGTCCGTGTACGGCATGATCAAGCAAGCGACCGGTGTATTCGCCCTTTGTCAGTGTCGTATTGATGTCAATGATATCCATCGGCAGGGAAGGTGTGCCTGTGGGGTCAGTCTCGTTGCGGCGGACCTCCAGCGAGAATTCATGTGCGCCATTGCGGTAAGCGTAACTGCTGCCGAAATTATTCCGTTCGAATCGCGTGGGCTTGACCTTGCCGCCACCAAACTCGTAGTTACTGCCGCGCTCACGTGTTCCGTAGATATCGAGACGGTGCTGCCGGTTGGCCAGTGTGCCCATGGCATCGAAGAAGCTGGAAGAGTCGGCACCGGCGCCACCGGTAGTGATGTCGATCTGTGGCGACGGTTTGTCACCGGAAGCGAAATCACCATGCCTGGATATGGCGATCATCGTGCCGCCGATGGTTTCGGAACCGGTGCTCACCGGTGCAATGCCGCGAATGATGTCAAGCGAGTCGAGGCGGGTGCGGGGGATGTAGGACAGGGGTGGATCCATACCGTTCGGGCCACCCGAATTGATATGCATGCCGTCTACCAGTGTGTTGACACGCTGGCCATACATGCCGCGATATTGTGCGATACCCGTCAGTGGTCCGTTACGGTTGACGTTGGCGCCGGGTGCGCGTTTGAGCGCGGCCGCTGTATCAGGTGTGGTATCAGGTGACCGCCGGACGTCAACCGGATAGGTGCTGCGTATGCCCTCTGTCCCACCCTCGATCTCTATTTCAATCATGTCAGCCTGTGCGATGAGTGTCTCTTCGGCATGGCCGGAAGGGGATGCAATGGCGAACATCGTGACGGCGACTGTCCGCAGCGCAGAATGAAAATCGAAGCGGTGGCGCAACATGATTTATTTTCCTTGTAGTGAGGCGAACGCTGTTGTTGGCGGAAGATACTAACAATCCGCTTGTGTGTTAAAAATGCGGCAAATTGCCGCAGATGGCGGCTGGTGCAGCCGTGGATAGGGGGCGGGAACCTGCTTTCCGGGGCGTGCCATCCGGTGTGCTCGCGCTGGGTTCCCTGCAGCATGCGACCCGCTGAGCGCCCTACCGGTCCGGGCCCGTCAGGTGTAAAGAATCCCATAAATCAGTCTGGACTTTCTTACAGATATGCGGAGACCAAAGGCCGGGATATATGACAAACTCCAGAATGTTCAGTGAATTATATTATTCGGCATTTTATATGCAGTGCTTTGTCCTACGTCGGAGAGAGACGGGGAGATGTCGTATGAAAGAACATCTGTCGACCCTGATTATTGCGCTGCTGTTTGTTTTCGGTCTGCTGGCGATTGATTCAGTGAGAGGTGATTCTCCCGATTACCCGATGCAGTCTGCGGCGGAAGCGGATCACCGGGGATAGTGGCCGGGATTGCATGAAATTCAATTATGAATAATCACAGGCGGAGAGTCGGGGGTTAATATGCACGCAACATCCCTGGTCAGAATAGTCATTACGGTTTTCATCACGATGCTGGTGATGGCGGCTGTTACCGCGTGGATTCTGCGTGCCGGCGTTTCCGGGCTGGGTCGCGTTAAAGCACAACACATCACTTTGGCAGATGATCATGGAACGCCGCGAAGCCGAGCGTAAATTTGTCGACGTGAGCGTTTATGTCTCGCTGCCGGGCCAGTCTGTCGTTCGCTGTGCGGCCAGCGATATCAGTGAGGCAGGTGTTTTCCTCCGCACCAATCCGCTCCATATGCCCAGGCGCAGAAAGCTCAGGCTGGTGTTTGCGCTGCGGGTCAGGTCATCCAACGTGGTGCGCCTGCGCCATGTGCCGGCGCGGGTTACCCGCTCCGAATCCGGCGGTGTGGGAATGGTGTTCTGCAAGCCGGGAAGTGAATGAAAAAAACAGGCGTGGTCCGGGCATTAACGCGTCCGGCCGCCAATCAGCCTTTATTGGTCGTCAGTCAGCCAGGCCGCCGCGCACGGCATCCTTATACGCCCGGTAAAGCCGGGTGATGATTTTCCAGGTTTTGCCGGGCCTGCCATCACCGATGGGCTGATTGTCGAGACGGGTAATGGGTACAATTTCCCGGGTCGAGCT
>CBEUNK010000097.1:0-9862 GCA_965544455.1 uncultured Thiogranum sp. | reverse complement strand
CGCATGACACCGAAGCGCGGCCGGATTTCGTCGCGGAACTTGGTCTGGATCTGGTAATAGTTGACCGGCAGCTGCTTGTAGCTGCGCACCTCGCGGCGCACCAGGTCGGTAATGATTTCCTCGTGGGTCGGGCCGAAGCAGAACTCGCGCCGGTGCCGGTCGGTGATACGCAGCAACTCCGGGCCGTACTGGTCCCAGCGCCCCGATTCCTGCCACAGCTCGGCGGGCTGCACCGCCGGCATCAACAGTTCCAGTGCGCCGGCACGGTTCATTTCCTCGCGCACCACGGCTTCGGCCTTGCGCAGCACGCGCAGGCCCAGCGGCTGCCAGCTGTAGATACCGGCGGCGATCTTTTTGATCATGCCGGCGCGCATCATCAGCTGGTGGCTGACGATCTCGGCGTCGGCGGGGGTTTCCTTGACGGTGGCGAGCGGGAACTGGGAGACTTTCATACTGAGTTTATTCGTGTCGGTTGAAAAGCGCGTAGTGTAGCCGATTCCGGCAACAGTCGCGGTCATTCGGTTTTTTGATTAACGGATGTTGCCGGGGTCCGGCTCAGAACGTGCCGCCGTTCCATCCCCACATGGCGCGCGGGGCATCGGCGAATTCGATATAGATACGGTCGGCGGGCAGGCCCAGGTGTTGCTCCAGCAGCGCGGCCAGGGCGGCGGAGAAGTCGCCGGTTTTGCTCTCCGGCAGGCCAATACTCTTCAATTCCAGGTAGGCCAGCGGTGCATCGCTGCCGCCAAACAGCATGGCCGGGTTTTCCTCCACGCTGACCATGACATAACGCTCGGGTTTCCCCAGCATCCCGGCCACGGCCTTCGAGGCGTCGGATGCCAGTGCGCTGATTTTGGCGGTATCCACCAGCTGGTTGGTCTGTATTTTCAACAGGGGCATGCGGGTAACTCCTTCAGTCGCAGAATTCCTTGATGGCGTCCTGGTTCTTTTTGATCTGCGCCTGCCGCTGTTCTTCGTCCAGGCGCTGGTAGCTGCCGTCGGGCGCGCGCACCAGGCGGTGACCGCCGTAATTCAGTTTTTCCAGGTTATTGCGGGCGTTGGCGCAATTGATTTTCCGGTTTTCCGCGGCCTGTTTTTTCTCGGCGGCCTCGGCCTGTTGCTCCTGTTCCGCGGCCTTGCGCTTGTCCAGCTCCTCGACCTGCTGCTGCAGCGACCTGGTGGCCGGTGCGGTCTTCGGTGCGGGGGCGGCGCGCAGCTGTTTGGCCTCGACGCCGGCCGGCGGATACTGGCCGTACTGGACGTTGCCGTCGGCGTCGGTCCACTTGAACATGGCGGCTCCGGCCGGAGCGGCCGCCAGCAGAAGCAGGACTGAAAAAATAGTTACCGGGCGCATTGTTAACCCCTGTTGTTGATCCGTTTTGCGATAAGTACCACGGGGCCGGGCCCGGCGACAAGTGCACAGTGCCCATTCCCGCCGGACACGGCAGGCCCGGCGGGCCTATATAAGGTACTGGATTCCGCGCGGCATCGGTGGCAATATTAGTCAGTTCTAACCCTGCGCATTGCGCATGTGCCCGATATACGGGCTTTTTTTCTGGTTTTTGCCGGCACCCGGGAGACAAAACAGGTGGAGCTGACAGGCGCTGATATTTTTACACGCTGCCTTGCGGAAGAAGGGGTCGAATACGTGTTCGGCTACCCTGGTGGTGCCGTGTTGCCGATTTACGATTCGCTGTACCAGCAGGACAAGGTCAAGCATATCCTGGTGCGCCATGAACAGGCGGCAACCCACGCCGCCGACGGCTATGCGCGTGCCACCGGCAGGCCAGGTGTTGTACTGGTGACCTCGGGCCCGGGTGCGACCAATGCCGTGACCGGCATTGCGACCGCCTACATGGATTCGATTCCCATGGTGGCCTTCACCGGCCAGGTGCCTACCGCCATGATCGGTAACGACGCCTTTCAGGAAGTCGACAATGTCGGCATCACGCGCCCCTGCGTCAAGCACAACTTCCTGGTCAAAGACGTCAAGGATCTCGCCGAGACAATCCGCAAGGCCTTCTACGTCGCCACCACCGGCCGGCCCGGCCCGGTGGTGGTGGATATCCCCAAGGATGTCAGTGTTCAGAAGGCGGAGTACAAGTACCCCCGGCGGGTCAGCATGCGTTCCTATAACCCGGTCACCAAGGGGCATCCGCGCCAGATCAGGAAAGCCATTGAACTGATGCTGACCGCCAAGCGGCCGATGGTCTACACCGGCGGCGGCGTGGTGCTGTCCGGCGCGAGCAGGGCGCTGACGGATTTCATCCACCTGCTGGGTTATCCGATCACCAACACACTGATGGGGCTGGGTTCCTACCCGGCTACCGACAGGCAGTTCCTCGGCATGCTCGGTATGCACGGCACCTATGAAGCCAATATGAGCATGCACAACTGTGACGTGCTGATCGCGATCGGCGCGCGATTCGACGACCGCGTGGTGGGTAATGTCGAAAAGTTCTGCCCGACCGCCAGGGTTATCCATATTGATATCGATCCGGCGAGTATTTCCAAGACGGTCAAGGTCGACGTGCCGATTGTCGGGCCGGTTGACCAGGTGCTGAAAGAGATGCTCAAGGCATTCAAGGAAAGCGGCGCCAAACCGGATGCCGCGGCGATGAAGGCCTGGTGGAAGCAGATCGAGGAATGGCGTGCCATGGACTGCCTGAAGTACGAACAGGATGACGAGGTCATCAAGCCGCAGTACGTGGTGGAAAGCCTGTACAAGGTGACCCGGGGCAAGGCCTACGTCACGTCGGATGTGGGCCAGCACCAGATGTTCGCCGCGCAGTTCTACAAGTTCGACAAGCCCAATCGCTGGATCAACTCCGGTGGCCTGGGCACCATGGGTTTCGGATTCCCCGCCGCCATGGGTGTGCAGTTGGCCTATCCCAATGAAACGGTCGCCTGTATTACCGGCGAAGGCAGTATTCAGATGTGCATCCAGGAGATGTCGACCTGCCGCCAGTATGCCCTGCCGTTGAAGATCATTAACCTCAATAACGGCTATCTCGGCATGGTGCGCCAGTGGCAGGAGTTTTTTTACCAGGGGCGTTACGCCATGTCCTACATGGAGTCGCTGCCGGATTTTGTCAAGCTGGCGGAAAGCTACGGCCACGCCGGCATACAGGTCACCAGGCCGGCGGATGTCGAGCCGGCGCTGAAGGAAGCGATGAAAATGAAGGATCGCCTGGTATTCATGGATTTTCTCACCGACAAGACCGAGAACGTCTATCCCATGGTGCCGGCCGGTGCGGGCCAGAACGAAATGATCCTGGTGTAGTCCCATGAGACATATCATTTCAATCCTGATGGAAAACGAGGCCGGGGCGCTGTCGCGCGTGGCCGGCCTGTTCTCGGCGCGCGGCTACAATATCGAGTCGCTGACCGTGGCGCCGACCGAAGACGAGTCGCTGTCGCGCATGACGCTGGTGACGCGCGGCACCGAAGAGGTCATCGAGCAGATCACCAAGCAGCTCAACAAGCTGATCGATGTGGTCAAGCTGATGGACATCTATGAGTGTCCGCACATTGAACGCGAAATGATGCTGATCAAGGTGCGGGCCAAGGATGCCGGGCGGGAGGAGGTCAAACGCCTGGCGGATATTTTCCGTGGTCGCATTGTTGATGTGACCGATACGATGTTCACGATCGAGGTCACCGGTACCGGTGACAAGCTGGATGCCTTTGTCCGGGCTATCGAGCAGGTCGACATTATCGAGGTGGTGCGCTCGGGTGTGATGGGTATCGCGCGTGGCGAGAAAGCACTGCGCGTTTAGGCAGGTGATGCCGGCCCCGGGGCTTCAGATTTAATTTTTACTTTTTAGGGTGTAGAGCAATGGCATTGAATATCTATTACGACAAAGACGCGGACCTTTCCCTGATCAAGGGGGCGAAGGTCAGCATTATCGGTTACGGCTCGCAGGGCCACGCCCACGCCAACAACCTGAAAGACTCCGGTGTCGAGGTGACGGTCGGATTGCGCGAAGGTTCGATTTCCGCCGCCAAGGCCCGCAATGCCGGTCTGACCGTCAAGTCGATCGAGGACGCGGTGCAGGGTGCCGACGTGGTCATGATCCTGGCGCCGGACGAGCACCAGGCGAAGCTGTACCGCGACAAGATCGAGCCGAACATCAGGCAGGGCGCGGCGCTGGCCTTTGCGCACGGCTTCAATATCCACTTCGAACAGATCGTGCCCCGCGCCGACCTCGACGTGATCATGATCGCACCCAAGGGTCCCGGGCACCTGGTGCGCTCGACCTACACCCAGGGCGCGGGTGTGCCCTCGCTGATCGCCGTCTACCAGGATGCCAGCGGCAAGGCCAGGGACATTGCGCTGTCGTACGCCTCGGCCAACGGCGGCGGCCGTGCCGGCGTGATCGAAACCAGTTTCCGCGAAGAGACCGAAACCGACCTGTTCGGCGAACAGGCCGTGCTCTGTGGCGGTGCCACGGCACTGGTGCAGGCCGGTTTCGAGACCCTGACCGAGGCCGGCTATGCGCCGGAAATGGCTTATTTCGAATGCCTGCACGAGCTGAAGCTGATCGTCG
Organism: uncultured Thiogranum sp.; assembly: GCA_965544455.1. Taxonomy (GTDB): domain Bacteria; phylum Pseudomonadota; class Gammaproteobacteria; order DSM-19610; family DSM-19610; genus Thiogranum. The sequence continues at coordinate 5,312 of CBEUNK010000097.1, read as the reverse complement.
ACCTGATGTACGAAGGCGGTATCGCCAACATGCGTTACTCGATCTCCAACACCGCCGAGTACGGTGACCTGACCCGCGGTCCGCGCGTGGTGAATGCCGAGACCAAGGCCGAGATGAAGCGTATTCTGACCGAAATCCAGAACGGTGAATTCGCCCGCGAATTCATCCTGGAAAACCAGGCCGGGGCGGCAACGCTGAAAGCCAAGCGGCGCCTGGGGCGCGAGCATCCCATCGAGCAGGTGGGTGAGCAGCTGCGCAGCATGATGTCCTGGATCAGCGATAACAAGATCGTTGACAAGAAAGTAAACTGAACCACGCAGGGGCCGCCGCGGCGGCCCCGCGTTTACTGCTATGTCTACAGGCCGTTACCCTTATTTTTCCCGCAGCGGGTGGTTGCCGTTCCTGGTATGTGCCGCGCTGGGCATCGCCGTCGGCCGCTGGGTCGGGTGGGCGTGGTCGCTGCCCCTGTGGCTGGGCTGCGCTGCAATCATCTACCTGTACCGCGATCCTGAACGCGAAATTCCCTCCAGCCCCGCCGCTGTGGTCAGTCCGGCAGACGGCGTTGTCCAGGCCGTGGAAGAGGTGCACGATCCCTACCTCGACCGCGACGCGCTGCGCCTGGATATACAGATGAGCCACGCCGGCGTATTCAGCACCCGTAGCCCGATCGAGGGCAAGATACTGGAACCCAAGAACGCCGGTGACGGGATGAACCAGCCGCACGGTGTCTGGATGAAAACCGATGAAGACGATGACCTGGTCGTGGTGATGCACCGCGGGCCACTGCACAATCTGCCGCGTTGTTATGTGCAGATCGGCGAGCGTGTCGGCCAGGGGCAGCGCTGCGGCACCATTCCGATGGGCGGCCGGGTCGAGGTCTATCTGCCGCGCCACAGCCGCCTGCAGGTCAGCAGCGGCTCGGCGGTCAAGGCCGGTTCCGATGTCATCGCGACACTGGTGCACAAATGAACCGGTTAGCCGGCATACCAGGCGGCAGATTTAAATCCGTCCCCGGACACCACACCTGACGATGGAAGACGACACGCAAAAACCCCGGCGCCGCGGCATCTACCTGCTGCCTAACCTGTTCACCACGGCAGGCCTGTTTGCGGGTTTTTACGCCATCGTCGCCGCCATGAGCGACAATTTCGAGGCGGCGGCCATTGCCATCTTTATTGCCATGATCATGGACGGCATCGACGGCCGGGTGGCACGCCTGACACATACCACCAGTGAGTTCGGCGTCGAATACGACAGCCTGTCGGACATGGTGTGTTTTGGCCTGGCACCGTCGCTGGTGGTGTTCGAATGGGCCCTGCGCAGCATGATCGAGCACGGCTGGATCTGGTCCAAGCTCGGCTGGCTGGCGGCCTTCGTGTATACCGCGGGCGCGGCCTTACGGCTGGCGCGTTTCAATACCCAGATCGGCAATGCCGACAAGCGCTATTTCCAGGGGCTGCCCAGTCCTTCCGCGGCGGCCGTGCTGGCCGGCCTGGTCTGGTTCAGCGAGGACAATGGCCTGGACGGCAGCGATATGTGGGTGATCGGCGCGATACTGGCGGCCGCCATGGGGCTGCTGATGGTCAGCAACGTGCGCTACTACAGCTTCAAGGAAATCGATTTCAAGAACCGCGTGCCGTTCGTGGCGCTGGTGGCCGTCATGCTGGTATTCGTGGTGGTCTCCAGCCACCCGCCCAGCGTGCTGTTTTTCGGCTTCCTGATCTACGTGATTTCCGGTCCCGTCGTCACCCTCTACCAGGTGCGCCAGCGCCGCCGGCAACGAAAACAGCAACAGTAGTTATTCGGCCAGCCACTCCGACCAGTCAGCCCGGTTCTCCGCCACGTGGAACAGCGCGGCGACCACGTGCCGGTCGTACCTGGTGCCGCTTTCCCTCAACAGCTGGTCCAGCGCCGCTTCGATGTCGATGGCCTTGCGGTAGGCGCGTGGGCTGACCAGTGCCACGAACGCGTTACTGACGGCCAGGATGCGCGCCGTCAGCAGGATCTCGTCACCCTTGAGCCCGTTGGGATAACCGCTGCCATCCAGGTGTTCCTGTTTCTGCGCAATGGTATCGACCACCGGGCCTTCGAAATCCAGGTCGGCGATCATTTCCGTGCCGAACTGGACGTGGCGCTGCAGCAGCGCCTGCTCGGCCTCGGTGAGCGGCTCGGTCTTGGTCAGCACTTCCCTGGGTACGAAGATCTTGCCGAGGTTGGCGAGGCTTGTCGCCAGGTCCAGGGTGCGGCTGTCTTCGGGGTTGAGTTTGAGTTCGCGCCCGATGGCATTGGCGACTTCCACCATGCGCGCGGAGTGGTTGGCGGAGTTCGGGTCGTGCAGGTCGACCACGTGCATCAGGGCTTCCACCAGCTTGCGCATCAGGCTGGCGTGTTTCTGCTGCGCGCGTTGCAGTTCGGTCACATCCTGCAGCACCAGCAGGATGGCGTGGTAGCGCTCGCCGACACGGTCGACCGGGACCAGGGAACACTGGAAAGTGCGCTGTTCGTCATCGATCACCATCTGCCGCGTGCAGTGGTGGGTGGCAGCGTCGCTCTGCAGGGCCTCGATGGTATCGGCCATGGGCTGCACGTTGGCGGGGCCAAGTACGCCGGCGAGCGAGTTGCCGGCAAGTTCGTCAGGCGTTACGTGCAGTTTGTCCGCCAGCCGGGCATTGGCGAACAGCACCTGCTGTTGTGCATCCATCAGAACGACATAGGCTTCGGCATTGTCGGTAACAGCGTGCAGCAGTTCGGTCTGTTTCTGCAGTTCGCGGGTCTTGGCGCGCAGCGCCTCGGCGTCGTGCGTGGCGCGTACGCTGCTGCCGTGGCGCCAGGCCGCCACCAGGGTGGCCGCCATGAAAAACAGCGCCAGCGAGAACACGGTGACCAGGAAACGCCGATGGCGGTTGGATTCGAGCAGTGCCTGCGTTGCGTCAACCTCCTGCAGCAACAACCAGGGCGTGCTCTGCAACGGCCGGCTGGTGGCCAGGACTTCCCGGCCCTGGTAATTGCGGTATTCACCGAATACACCGGGTTGCGCCAGCGCCGCGGCGGCAGCCAGGCGACTGCGGTCCAGCGGCAGGGTCTTGCGCGTCGGTGCGCCGCCGTCACGCGTCGGCGGCAGGTAAACCACCTGGCCTTCCTGCGCCGTGACCAGCAGTGACTCGTCACTGGGCGTAACCGGAACGCCGGCCTGCAGCAGGGGGTAGAGTGAACGTTCGGCACTGATCACGCCAAATACGACGCCGCCGTAGGCCCAGTTGTCCTGCGCGCCCAGTACCACCGGCACCGGCACCGCGATACCCAGCAGCACGCGGTCGTCGGCGTCCAGTACCAGTTCGCTGAAAGCGGGTTTGCCTTCGTCCAGGGCAGACTGAATGGCACTGCGGAAGGCGGCGCCGATATCCGGCATGCCGGTCGTGGAGACCACGTGGCGTTGCCGGGCATCGAGCAGGGCCAGCCCGGCGTCGTAGCGCTTGGGCAGGTTGGCGGGGATCTCCGCTTGTTGTGCGCCGGGCATGAAGCCATAACGTTTGGCGCTGGCTACCACCAGGTTGCGCAGGTAACTCAGCTGTGCCGGCTCAATCGTCGGCGCCGCTTCCTCACGCTTGCTGAGTTGCCACAGGTAGAGTTGCAGCGAAGCGTTATTCGCCAGTTCACCCAGCGCTTCCACCTGTTCACCGAGTTTGTCTTCAATCGCGTTGACACGGGTTTCGGCGATCAGACCCAGGCGTATGGCCCAGTCGTCGAGATCGCGCTGTCTTTCCTTGTCGACGTAGATATGGATCAGCCAGGCACCGGCCAGCAGGATGGCGAGCAGGGCGACCAGGCCGCCGATAACAGGTTTGCTTAACTTGGTTGCAGGCATGGCGGGTTTCTAGAGTGGTATGTGGAGCCACCAGTGGTGTTCGTTGATCGAGTACACCGGCGCATAGTGCACGATATCGTGGTGCGAAACGACTTCCTGTATCTGGTTATCGAGAATCATGACGTCGTTGTCCTCCGCCACCGCCAGCACCGCGTGTGGAATCCGCAGGTTGGTATCCTGCAGGACGACGATGCGCATGTCATCGATGGGCACGCCGAGCCACAGCAGGGAAAACAGCTTGGTGATGGCATAGTCCTCGCAGTCGCCGTTGTTGTACAGAAACTCGCGCGGCACGGCCCAGTAGTCCTCGACGCCGTAGTTGTCGATATCGAGGATGTATTCCTTGTGGTTGGCGTAGCGGTTGACCGCGTCGAGCTGCTCGTCCAGGGAGCGGCCGTGCAGACGGTTCAGGAAGGCCTGCCAGTTGCGCATATGGCAGCTGTTGAAGGTTTTTTCGGTGCAGTCACCTTCCACCGTATCCAGCCGCAAATGGCGTTCAAGTGCTTGAATCCACTGGCCAAAAACCCGGGTGTCCGGTTGTTCGGTCTCGCCGTAGCCAAACAGCCGGGCAGAGAAGGCGGCGGCGTTGGTGGCCGGCAAAATGGCCAGGCAGATAATGGTTATACGCAGCAATACAAGGGGGGGAATGGGTATATTAGACAATTGTGTTTATCGGTTAAGTTATTTACTATCGCGAACTATACTGAATTTAACTATAACTAACAGGCTGCGTAGGCGGTTTAAAAGTAACTGGGGAAGTACCATGGTTCAAGTAATAACAAAGAATAAATTCTGCCTGGGTGTTTTGCTGGGGGTATCGCTCATGGCGCAGCCGGCCGTTGCCGCGCCGACGGAAGATCCCGCAATCGAAGCCCAGTTCCAGCAGGGCATGCAGGCGCTGAAAGACGAGGAGCTGAAGTCCGCCATCCAGGCGTTCAGCAATATTCTCTCCGCCGACCCCGAACTGAACCGGGCCAAGCTGGAACTGGCGCTGGCCTATTACCGCTCGCTGCGCTACGAAGACGCCCAGAAACTCGCCAAGGAAGTGCTCGACGACCCGATGACGCCGCCGGAAGTGCGGGTTACCATCCTGGCCTTTCTCGCCCAGGTCAAGCGCGATTCGGAACGTTACGGGCAGAAACACGAATTCACGCCGTTTGTGTCGGCTGGCATTATGCATGACTCCAACATCAATGTCGGCCCGACCAATGCCAACATCCGTATCGGTGATACCCCTGCGACGCTTACCGCGGGCTCGCTGAAGCAGAGTGCCAATGCCTATGTCGGCAATGTCGGGTTCAATCATCTCTATCAGTCCGGCAAGCGCGTCGAACTGGGTCAGCGCACCGGCATGCTGGTCTGGCAGAGTGGCGCCAATGTGTACGGCCGCAAGTACCACGACCATGGTGATTTCGACATCGGTGTTGTCAGTGTCAATACCGGGCCG
>CBEUNK010000096.1:0-9872 GCA_965544455.1 uncultured Thiogranum sp. | reverse complement strand
CGCCGGGTTGATTGCACCCGCCATGGCATCCTGGCCGTAGGCAATACCCGCACCCGCCATGCCGCGGTTCTTGGAACCCGCGCCGATTTTAAAGTAGCCGTTGGTCGCGTTGGCCAGCGGCGACGCCAGTAGCGCTGCCACAGCCACCGATGACAGGCCGCGTTTCAGAATGCTTTTCATAGATCCGTTCCTCATGTCCATTAGTCCAGTGACGCCCCGTTTCTGTTTTAGTGTTGCGAAAAAACCACATTCGCTTGGGGATTAACTACAAAGATGTAATACAACACCACGCGTTGTCAATTCCTCTGACGAAGAAAAGCAAGATATATGCCCAAGCTAATATATCAGTTATCACTAATACTTAGGCACGCTTCCTGACAGACTGCTGCATATGCTTAATGCTTGATATACAGGGTCGGACGGCAGTATGCTGAGCGCTCGTCGCGGCTGTACAACAACATCGAGGAGAGCCCCATGAACACACCTTTTGCCGGTATTCCGTCGCTTCGCCTGCTCGGCGCCGGATTCCTGACTGTTTTTTCCTCCGCTACCCTGGCTTCCGGCTTCGCCCTGATCGAACAGAGCGCCAGCCAGCAGGGTAACGCCTTCGCCGGCGGCGCCGCGTTCGCCAACGACGCCTCGACCATTTTCTTTAACCCGGCCGGGATGACGCGCCTCCCCGCCCAGTTCGTGGGCGGCGTGCACTACGTCGAGCCGTCGGCCAAATTTGGCGGCACCGCCACGGATATCTTCGGTAACCCGGTATCGGGCGGGAACGGCGGCGACGCCGGCGGTGCCGGTTTTGTCCCCAACCTGTATATCACCGCCCCGCTGGGCAACGGCCTGGTAGCCGGCCTGGGTATCAATGCCCCGTTCGGCCTGTCGACCGAATATGATGACGACTGGAAAGGCCGTTATCAGGCGATTGAATCGGAAGTCCGCACGGTCAATTTCAATCCCTCGCTGGCGTACAAGCTCAACAACCACCTCTCGATCGGTGTCGGTGTCAGCATTCAATATATTGATGCCAAGCTGACCCAGGCCCTTGACCAGGGCAGCCTGTGCGCCCCCACGCAGGCACAGTTACAGGCAGCCGGCGTCCCCGGCGCGGACCCGGCGCTGTGCGCCGGCCTGGTACCGCAGGGCAGCGACGGTTTCGCCAAGGTGGAAGGTGACAACTGGGCCGGCGGCTACAACCTGGGCATTCTCTATGAACCGAGTAACAGTACGCGCATCGGCCTGAGCTACCGCTCCAAGGTCAGCCAGCAACTGTCCGGCAAAGCCCGCTTCCGAGACACCCTGCCGCAATTCTCCAACTTCGGCATCTTTGTGAAAACCGGTGTCCGCGCCGATGTCGACCTACCCCAGTCGGCCTCGGCAAGCATCTGGCACGACCTCAACAACAACTGGTCCCTGATGGCGGATGTCACCTGGACGGGCTGGGATAATTTTGATGAGTTACGCATCCAGTACGATTCCTTCCAGCCGGATACGGTCGTGGACGAAAACTGGGATGACGTCTGGCGCTATTCTGTGGGTGCCGAGTACCGTTACAACAACAACTGGACCTTCCGGGCCGGTGCCGCCTTTGATGAAACCCCGATTCCGGATGCCGAACACCGTACCGCGCGTATTCCCGGGGAAGACCGGGTCTGGGGATCGCTCGGTGTCGGTTACCAGATTACGCCTGCGATCGGCGTTGACGTGGGTTACTCCCACCTGTTCATCGATGACCCGGAGATCAACGAGACATCAGCCAGCGCGGGTAACCTGAACGGCGAGTACGACGCCGACGTGAACATCGTCAGCGCCCAGGTGGTGTGGGATATCTAAGCTGTCCCCTGCCCCACAAAAAAGGGGACGGAGGCAATAAGCCTCCGTCCCCTTTTTCATGCAGCTTTGACGAGTTACGCTTTCTTGATCAGGAACTCGTATTTGCCGCCGGCTTCCTTGGATTCCAGCAGTTCGTTACCGGTCTGCTTGGCGAAAGCCTCGAAGTCTTTCACGGAACCCGGGTCAGTGGCGATGATGCGCAGTACTTTACCACTATCAATTCCACCCAGCGCTTTCTTTGCCCGCAGAATCGGCAGGGGGCAGTTCAGTCCGGATGCATCCAGTTCTTCGTCAAAATTTGCCATCGTACAGCGCTCCTTAACGTGTCGTAATAATCAGCCGCGCAGGCGGCTTAACAGATAAATTCTGAATTCTTAAAAACGGTGGGTCGTCTTTATAGGGTATGTGTCGGGCAAACGCAAGCCCAAACCATTTAAACACGCCATTTATAGAGGTTATACGCTGGAATCGGTCTCAACCCGTGCGGTCAGGCCGCCTGCGGGCTTTCAACAGGCAGTCCACGCCGGTGCCAGTCAACGATACCACCGCGCAGATTGATTGCCTTATCAATGCCCTGCTGCTGCACAAAGGCGCACACCTGTGCCGATCTCGCCCCGGTACGGCAGTAAAACACCACTTTTTTGCTATCTCGCCATTCGTCCAGCCTGAGCGGCACGAGGTGCATGGGTACCGCTTCCGCCCCGGGCAACATCCCCTGGGCCATTTCCGCCGGACTGCGAACGTCTACCAGCAGCAGCTCGTCGTCGGCCTGTTGCCAGCCAAGCAGCTGGTCCGCGTCGATTTCCTGAATTCCGAACATCACAAACAAACCTATATTAGATATTTCTAATATTTTGTCCGGTCAGGGCGATCCTGTCAAGTTGACGGAACTTTTGTCAGGGTATTCAGCTCTCAAGACCGGTAGTTTCCCACACACGCCTCAGGTATTCTCCCCAGTCAATGCAAACAAGCTGGTTAAAATCGGTCGCGCTGTCCGTACTTCTCACACTCAACGCCACCCCCCTGTACAGCGAAGTCAGCGGCAGCGACCTGCCTGACTTTGGCGACTCGAGTGGCTCGCTGATCTCGCCCGCGCAGGAGATGGCGCTGGGAGAGGCCTTCATGCGCAGCATCCGCGCCCAGGCAACGCTGATCATCGACCCGGACATCGAGGGCTACATCCAGCAGCTCGGTTACCGGCTGGTGGCCAACAGCGATGCACCCGGCTATCCGTTCACCTTCTTCGTGGTGGACAATGCGGCGGTCAATGCCTTCGCCGGCCCCGGTGGTTACATCGGCATACATACCGGTTTGATCCTGACCGCGCAAAACGAATCGGAACTCGCCGGTGTCATGGCCCACGAAATCGCGCACGTCACCCAGCGCCACCTGTTGCGCGCCTACGAGAGCGCCGAACAGATGAGCCTGCCGACCGCGGCCGGCATGATCGCGGCGATCCTGCTGGGAGTCGCCGGCGACAATCCGGATGCCGGCCTCGCCGCCATGACGGCGGTACAGGGCGCCAATATCCAGCGCCAGTTGAATTTCACCCGCGCCAACGAAAAAGAAGCCGACCGTATCGGTATCCAGACGCTGGCGCGTTCCGGCATCGACCCTTACGGCATGCCGAGCTTTTTCGAACGGCTGCACCAGTCGACCCGCCTGTATGGCAATAATATTCCCGAATTCCTCAGTACCCACCCGGTCACCACCAACCGTATCGCCGAATCCATGTCCCGCGCCGAAAGTTACGGTCACGGCAAGGAACTCGATACCCTGGAATTCCGCCTGATCCGGACCCGCCTGCAGGTCCTGAGCGCCGACAGCCCGGTGCGGGCGCTGAAAGACTTCCGTGCCCGGAACAAAAAGTCGACCGCCGGGCCGGCCGAACATTACGGCCTGGCCCTGGCTCTCTGGCGCAACGGCGATTATGCCGCCGCCGGAAAACAGCTGCAGGCACTGATGAAAAACGACCCGGACCGCCGGATCTACCGCACCACAATGGCGCAGCTGGCGCTCGACAGGAAGCAGCCTGACGAGGCGCTGCGCCTGTACCGTGATACCCTGAAACTCTATCCCGGCGACCTGATCGTCGGCCAGTACTTCACTTCGGCCCTGATCCAGACCGGACAGGCCGCCGAAGCGCGCGACCAGGCACTGAAAATGCTGCGCAACAAGCGGGCGCGCAAGGCCGAAATCTACGAGCTGTGGGCCAAGGCCGCGAGCGTCGCGGGCCCCGCCTGGGAAACCAACGTCGCTTCCGCCGAGGTGTACTATATATATGGCAACATGCGCTTCGCCATTGACCAGCTGAACAAGGCGCTTAAACACAAGGGCCTCAGCCAGTACGAGCAGGCGCGGATCGAGGCCCGTTTGAAAGAATTCAAGCGGATTCTGAAGGCCCGCGAACAAAAATAAGGGAATATAATTACACGCCCCCCCGTCTTCGCGCTTAGACTGTTAAAAACCGGTCGGCAACGGGCCCGGGGCGGCTGCGTTATGAAGTTCTTATATACGCACCTAATTTCTTTGAAAAAAAACGCCAAATCGTTTTGACTCATGGGAAACAGGGCACTATATTGTCAGCACCGAAAGAGATGGAGTTGGACAACAGTCACGAGGTTTGTGACCCTTTCGCAAACCATGGCCAGGCAACTGGCATAACCATTTTGAAAGCGCATTGAAGGAGGAAATGATGCGGAGACTTCCCGGCATCCTAACCACAGCAGGTTCCGTGCTGGCATTGGCCGGCAGCCTGGCCCTGCTGCCGACATCCAGCATGGCCGCAGACGAAAAAGCCGCGTCGGTCGTCGACCAGGGCAAGGCCGTTGCGTTCAATCGCAAGAAGGGCAACTGCCTGGCCTGTCACCAGATCGAGGGCGGCAGCCTGCCCGGCAACATCGGCCCGCCGCTGATCGCGATGAAAGCGCGTTTCCCCGATAAAGCCAAACTGCGTGCGCAGATCTGGGATTCGACCAAGATGAATCCAAATTCGATCATGCCCCCTTTCGGGCGCCAACAGATTCTCAGCGAGAGCGATATCGACAAGATCGTCGAGTTTGTCTACACGCTGTAGTCATTGTGTAGAATCAGAGGAGATAAACGAGTGATTAACATGAAACGCAGAACCTTTCTCAAGGGATCCGTAGCCGCCGGCGCCGTCGGTGCCGCGGTGGGCGCAGGGCTGCTGACCCCGCGCATGGTGATGGCCGCCTGGCCGACCGCTGCCTTCGAAGCCACATCGGTAGACAGCGCCCTGGATGCCCTGTCGGGATCGCACGCCCTTGAAGGTTCCGACAAGATTTCCATTCGCGCACCGGATATTGCCGAGAACGGCGCCGTGGTGCCGGTTTCGGTGACTACCACGATCGCGAATGCCGAATCCATCAGCATCCTGGCCGAAAAGAATGCAGCCCCGCTGACTGCCTCCTTCCTGCTGGGTAGCGGTGCCGAGGGCTTCGTCTCCACACGCATCAAGATGGGCAAGACCTCCAGCGTGATCGCCGTGGTCAAGTCAGGCGGAAAGATGTACAGCACCGGCAAAGAAGTCAAAGTCACCATCGGCGGCTGCGGCGGTTAATACAGGATAGAGGATAGACAACATGGCATCGATCAAGATTCGAGCAAAACTCAGCGGCGACGTTACTACCGTCAAGGCCCTGATCAAGCACCCGATGGAAACCGGGCAGCGCAAAGACAAGAAAACCGGCAAGAAGATTCCTGCCCACTTCATTCAGGAAGTGAAATGCGAGCATAACGGCAACGCCGTGATGACCGCATTGTGGGGAGCGGCCGTTTCCAAAAACCCCTACCTGTCTTTCAAGTTCAAGGGCGCCAAAGCCGGCGACACCCTGAAACTGAGCTGGGTCGACAACAAGGGACAGAGCGATTCAACCGAAACCAAGGTCAGCTGAGTATCAGACGGCCCGCCAGGAAAACCCTAGAACCGGAGGTGGAGAATCCATGAAAAAACTGTTAACCATCGCCGCGATGCTTGGCCTGATGAGCGCTGCATCTGTGGCAGTTCAGGCCAGTCCCCAGCAGGACCTTAATGAGTTTCGCGCATACTTCAAAAATCGCTTTCCCGATGTCTCTTTCAATGACTACGTCAATGGCGTGTACGCTATCGACCAGGCATCCCGCGAACAGTGGGAGTCCATCGAGGAGTTCCCGCCCTATGAACTGAATATCGACAAGGGCAAACAGCTGTTCAACACACCGTTCAAGAACGGCAAGACCTATGCAAGCTGCTTCCGCAACGGTGGCATCGGTATCAAGCAGGACTACCCCTACTATGACACCGCCGCCGGCAAGGTCGTGACGCTGGAAGGCGCGATCAACGCCTGCCGTGAAAAAAATGGGGAAAAAGCGTTGGGTTGGAAAAAAGGCGCCATTGCCGACATTTCCGCCTACATGGCCTACACCTCCCGTGGTCACAAGACCAGCGTCAAGGTCCCGGCGGATGAAGGCGCTCTGAAGGCTTACAACCGCGGCAAGGATCATTTCTATGCCAAGCGCGGCCAGCTGAACATGTCGTGCGCCGATTGCCACCAGTACAATGCCGGCAACCGGGTACGTGCGGACCTCCTCAGCCCGGCACTGGGGCACACCACCCACTTCCCGGTCTACCGTTCCAAGTGGGGCGGCCTGGGCACGCTTCACCGCCGCTATGGCGGTTGTAACAAGCAGGTGCGTGCCAAGCCGTACAAGGCGCAGAGCGCCGAGTACAGCGCCCTGGAGTACTTTGAAACCTACATGAGTGACGGGCTGGAACTCAACGGTCCCGGCGCTCGTAAATAGCGTCCTGCTACCCGCAAAAGCCCGGTCGTTCAGACCGGGCTTTTTTGTTTGCCGGCACCGGAATAAACGCCGGTATCCGGCGTCTATCTAGGCACCGCCTGGTAGTATCATTCAACTTTTTCAGCAAGGATTCCCAGCATGAATATCAGTCGTCGCGAATTTCTTCAGATGTTGGCTGTCGCCAGCGCCTCGGGCATCTCGCTTAGCGCCTGCGAAAGTGACAAACCGGCTGCCTCGGGTGGCGCCAAACCAGCCGCCGGACCGACCGACCCCTACGAAATACCGGCTTTCGGCAATGTTTCGCTGATGCACTACACCGATTGCCATGCCCAGCTGCTGCCGATCTACTTCCGCGAACCGAGTATCAACCTGGGCATCGGCTCCATGAAAGGCAAGCCCCCGCACCTGGTGGGTAACGCCTTCCTGGCCCATTACGGCATCCAGCCCGGCAGCCGGGAAGCGCACGCCTTTACTTACCTGAACTACGTGGAGGCCGCCAAACAGCTGGGCAAGGTCGGCGGCTTTGCCCACCTGTCGACGCTGGTGAAAAAAATCCGTGCGCAGCGCCCCGGTTCACTGCTGCTGGACGGTGGTGATACCTGGCAGGGTTCCGGCACGTCTTACTGGACCAACGCCCAGGACATGGTCGACGCGCAGAAATTGCTGGGTGTGGACATCATGACCGCGCACTGGGAAATGACCTTCGGCGCAGACCGCGTCAAGGAAATCATCGAAAATGATTTCAAGGACAATATCGATTTCGTCGCCCAGAACGTGGTCGATAACGACTGGGGCGAAGGTGTGTTTGACCCCTACGTCATCAAGGAAATCAACGGCGTCCCGACAGCCATCATCGGCCAGGCATTCCCGTATACCCCGATCGCCAACCCGCGCTTCATGGTACCGGACTGGAGCTTCGGTATCCGCGACGACCGCATGCAGCAGATGGTGGACGAGGCGCGCGGCAAGGGCGCGCAGGTGGTCATCGTACTGTCGCACAATGGCATGGACGTCGATCTCAAGATGGCCAGCCGCGTGACCGGCATCGACGCCATCATGGGCGGTCATACCCATGATGCTGTCCCCCGCCCGGTAGAAGTCAGGAATGCCGGCGGCATCACCCTGGTCAGCAATGCCGGCTCCAACAGCAAGTTCCTCGGCGTGCTGGATCTCGACGTCAGCAACGGCAAGGTACGCGACTACCGCTACCACCTGCTGCCGGTGTTCTCCAACCTGCTGGAAGCCGATGCCGAAATGGTGACCTATATCGACAAGATGCGCGCGCCCTACAAGGACAAACTCGCCGAAGAACTCGCCGTCACCGACGAACTGTTATACCGTCGCGGTAATTTCAACGGTACGTTTGACCAGCTGATCTGTGACGCATTGATCGAGGTACAGGGCGCGGAAATGGCATTCTCGCCGGGTTTCCGCTGGGGCGTCAGCGTCATGCCGGGTGAGGCGATCACCTTCGACCACGTCATGACACAGACGGCGATCACTTACCCGTCGGTAACGCTCAACAACATGAGCGGTGCGCGCATCAAGGAAATTCTCGAGGATGTCGCCGACAACCTGTTCAACGTCGACCCTTACTATCAGCAGGGTGGCGACATGGTGCGCGTCGGCGGTCTCAAGTACAGCATCGACCCGACGGCCCGGATCGGCTCCCGCATCAGCGACATGGAACTGGATGGCAAACCGGTCGACGCCGCGAAGGAATATGCTGTCGCCGGCTGGGCCAGCGTCGCGCAGCCCCTCGAGGGCCGCCCGGTCTGGGACGTGGTCGCCGAATACCTGCGGGACAAGAAGACCATCAGTAATATCGCGCTCAATGAACCGCTGATCAAGAACGTGGCCGGCAACCCGGGCCTGCCGAACTGATTGCGCTCTGTTCTCGGGCACGCCCGTTCCTGCCTGCCGGCGGCAACGGGCTGATACCACCCTGAAAGCCTGCTACCATCGGGGACCGGTCCACAGGAGCCCTGCGCCATGGCTGACAGTGTTGCCCTCGACCAGGTCACCACACTCTCCAGCGTTCCCGCGCTGATTGCCCGAGGCCTGAGCGCCCGCGATATTGACCCGGCACCGTTGTTCAGCCGGGCCGGTATAGACCTGAACGAAATCAATCGCCCCGATCGGCGTTTCCAGACCACCCGCCTGCAGCACCTCTGGAAAATGGCCGTTGACGCCACCGGCGATCCCTGCTTCGGGCTGAAACTGGCCGGTTATACCCAGCCGGCCGCCCTGCACGGCCTCGGCTTCGCCTGGCTGGCCAGTGACTGCCTGCGCGACGGTCTCGGCCGTCTGGCGCGCTTCTCCCGGTTCATCAATTCGCGCCTGGAAGTACGGCTTGAAGAGCTGGGAGACTCGGTCGACCTGGTGATCACCGGGCCGGAAAAATGGCCCGATTTTGTTCATGCCGCCGCCGATCTGGGCCTGGCCTCCTTTCTACGCATGTGCCGCATTGCCGCCGGCCCGTCACTGGATCCGGAAACCGTCTGTCTGCAGCGCCCCAGTCCCGGCTGTCACCAACTGTTTGACGAATTTTACCGGGCCCCGATAACCTACGCCGCCAGGGAAAACCGTTTGCGCTTCGCCGCCGGTGACCTGGACAGATCACTGCCGACACCCGACCCGGAGCTGGCGCGGATCAATGACCAGACGGTCATCGACTACCTGGCACGTTTTGACCACGACAGCACCGCGATGCGGGTACGCGCCCGTATCATCGAAGGCTTGCCCGACGGGACCCCACACCAGCACTCCATCGCCCACGCACTCAATCTCAGCCTGCGCAGCCTGCAGCGCCGGCTCAGGCAGGAGGGCACCAGTTTCAAGGCACTGCTGGAAGAGACCCGCCGTGAGCTGGCGCTGCAGTACATTCGCGAGGCCCATCGTCCCATCGGCGAAATCACTTACCTGCTGGGCTTTTCCGAACCAAGCAATTTCACGCGTGCCTTCAGACGCTGGACCGGCATGGCGCCGGCGGCTTTTCGCGAGCAGGCCTGACAGCGACCGGGATTCAACGTTTATCGACCTGGCGTCGCACACGAACGGCATCTTCGAAATCGATTTCTTCCAGGTGAGTTCCGATATCTTTCAAGGCCTGTTCGATTTCCGGCATGAGAATGGATTCGAGCGCACGCGCGCGCCGCTCGGTGAGGCGGTACTCCACCATCAGCCGGTAGAGGTTACCGGCCACACCGGACAGTTCCGCATTCTGTACTACCAGGCGC
>CBEUNK010000095.1:0-9974 GCA_965544455.1 uncultured Thiogranum sp. | reverse complement strand
GAGGCACCGATCGAGTATATGGCCATGGAAGAACAGGCCGAGATCGGCATGCTGGTGGACAGGGACGGGGTGGTGCATTTTCTATCCACGCACGATGGTCAAGCTGTCGCGCAGGTGCGGTTACCTTTGCCTGCCGGTGTCGGCATCGCCAGTATTTCGGCGGCCCGCCCGAATTCCGCCGTGGTTGCACTGGGTTTGAGTAACGGCCAGGCACTGGTGTTCCAGCACCACTACCGGGTGACCTATCCCAATGACCAGCGCCTGATTACACCGGAAATCCGCTACCCGCTGGGCGAGCCCCTGGTGGATGTGAACGGCACCGGCGAGCCGCTGCGGCAAGTGGCCATCCAGGAAAACGAATCCTTCGTACTGGTGGGCTGGTCGGGAAGCGATCAGTTGTCCATTGTACGTGCCCAGCTTGAAGAATCGATGCTGGGCGAGGAAGGGACGTTCGAATTCGAACGGGCCACTGCGCAGACCGATTTCAAGACTATTAAAGCATTACTGGTCGATCCTACCGAAAGCAATCTCTACGTCGTCGATGCCGGCGGTACGCTGGCCTGGTACGATATCAGCACACCGTCGGAAGCGCGTTTACACGAGCAGATCAGCGTGGCTGCCGGTGGTGTCAACGTGGTGGACGTCAAGTTTCTTACCGGTGGTACCTCGCTGATGGTGGCCACGGATGACGGCAGGATCAGCCAGTGGTTTTCCGTGCGCGGCGCAGGCGGCACACGGCATTTACAACTGATCCGCAGTTTCGAAGCGCCGGTCGACATCAGTGGTATGGCGCCGGAGTTCAGCCGCAAGGGTTTCCTGGTCGCCGATAGGTCGGGTAACGTGGGTGTATACCATGCCACGGCTCACCAGCTGCTGATGCGCCAGCCGGTGGCGGACAGCGGCATCGGCCAGCTGGCGGTTGCACCGCGCGCCGATGCCCTGTGGGCGCTGGATGCCGACGGGCAGTTGCATTTCTGGCGGATCCACAATGAATACCCGGAAGTCTCCTGGGAATCGCTCTGGTCGAAAGTCTGGTACGAAGGCTATGACCAGCCGGCCTACATCTGGCAATCGTCGGCGGCCGATAACGAGTTCGAACCCAAGCTCAGCCTGACACCGCTGACCTTCGGCACCCTCAAGGCGGCATTTTACGCCATGCTGTTTGCCATCCCCCTGTCCATCCTGGGCGCTATTTTCACCGCCTATTTCATGGCGCCGAAAATGCGCCAGTTCGTCAAGCCATCGATCGAGATCATGGAGGCCATGCCCACGGTTATCCTGGGTTTCCTGGCCGGCCTGTGGCTGGCGCCGCTGGTGGAAAGCAACTTGCCGGGCATCTTCATTCTGTTGATCGCCCTGCCACTGGCAGTGTTGCTGGCGGCTTACCTGTGGGAGCGGTTACCGACGACGGTACGTGGGCGTGTGCCGGAAGGTTGGGAAGCCGCCCTGTTGATCCCGGTACTGGCTGTGGTCACCGGGCTATCGCTCGGTGTCAGCCCGGTGCTGGAAGCGCTGCTGTTCGGGGGTGATATGCCGCACTGGATAGAAACGGAACTGGGGATCGGTTTCGACCAGCGCAACTCTATTGTCGTCGGCATGGCCATGGGCTTCGCGGTGATCCCCACCATTTTTTCGATTGCCGAGGACGCCATCTTCAGTGTGCCCAAGCACCTGACCAGTGGTTCGCTGGCACTGGGCGCCACGCCCTGGCAGACCCTGGTGCGTGTTGTGCTGCTGACGGCCAGTCCGGGTATATTCTCGGCCATCATGATGGGGGTCGGCCGCGCCGTCGGTGAGACCATGATTGTTCTGATGGCGACGGGTAACACGCCGGTCATGGATATGAGTATTTTCCAGGGCATGCGCACCCTGTCGGCCAACATCGCCGTGGAAATGCCGGAAGCCGAGGTTGCCAGTACGCACTACCGTGTACTTTTCCTGGCCGGGCTGGTGTTGTTTATCTTCACCTTTATTTTCAACACAGGCGCGGAGCTGATTCGCCAGCGTCTGCGTAACAAGTACAGCAGTCTCTAGGGGCCGGTGATGAGCAGGCATTTTTCGAACTGGTGGCAAAGCGGCACACCCTGGATCTGGCTGAATGCAGCGGCCGTTGCCGCCAGCCTGGTCATGGTGCTGGGTTTGCTGGGACTGATCGCGGCCAAGGGTCTGGGACATTTCTGGCCGCACCCCGTCTGGGAATTCAGTTACCGTACCTCCGCAGGCCAGGTGCAGCACCTGATTGGTGAAATCAGCGAAGCAGAACAGACCACGGCCGAACGTATGCGCCACGCCGGTGAAGTGCTGCCGGATGACGTGGGCGAGTTTGTCGACCGTTACCTTATCAAGACCGGTAACCGTGACGTATCCGGCCTGGACTTTCGCTGGATACTCAAACCACTGATTATCAGCCAGGACAGGCCGGGGCAGCTGGTGGTCTTCGAGCGGGTCGAGTGGGGCAACTTTTACGGCTTCCTGGTCAACCTCAAACAGGACGGCCAGGTCATCGTGGAAGGTGAGGCGGCCTGGCCCGAACTGGAGTCACGGCTGACATTTGTCGACCAGGTGCGTAAACAGATCCGTCATATCGAGAAAGCCGAGATCGGTGCGATCAATTATGCGATCGAGCGCCTGCGCCTGGAACAGCGCAGGCTGGAGCTGGCGGAGGAAGACACTCCCGGGGCGCTGGCGGATCTGCAGAGCCGGCGGGATGAGTTGCAGCAGGAGTTTGGCGGCCTGCAGCAGCAGCTGGCAGCGAAAAACCGTGAGATTTCCGGTGACAGTGTCACCATGCGTGTCATGGGCGGGCGTGAAGTCGAGGTGCCGCTGGCGAAAATTGTCCGCGCCTACCGGCCGAATGCCATGAGCCTGCCGGGAAAGGTGGGTTACTACTTCGCCAAGCTGTGGGAATTTGTCAGCGACGATCCACGTGAAGCGAACACCGAGGGCGGTATATTCCCGGCCATTTTCGGTACGGTCATGATGGTGCTGTTGATGTCGGTCATCGTCACGCCTTTCGGTGTGGTTGCCGCGGTTTACCTGCGCGAGTATGCCAAACAGGGGCCGCTGACGCGTACGATCCGCATTGCCGTTAATAACCTGGCGGGTGTGCCATCCATTGTATACGGTGTCTTCGGCCTGGGTTTTTTCGTGTACTTCCTGGGCGGTAATATCGACCAGTTGTTGTTCCCCGAGGCCTTGCCGGCGCCTACGTTCGGCACACCCGGCCTGATGTGGGCGTCGCTGACACTGGCTCTGTTGACCCTGCCGGTGGTGATCGTCGCTACCGAGGAAGGACTGGCACGAATTCCCAGTTCCATTCGCGAGGGCAGCCTGGCCCTGGGCGCTACCAAGGTAGAGACCCTGTGGCGCACGGTGTTGCCGATGGCCAGTCCGGCGATGATGACCGGGCTGATCCTGGCCGTGGCGCGTGCCGCCGGCGAAGTCGCACCCCTGATGCTGGTCGGTGTGGTGAAGCTGGCGCCCTCGCTGCCGCTGGACGGCAACGCGCCGTTTCTGCATCTCGACCGCAAATTCATGCACATGGGTTTCCACATCTACGACGTCGGCTTCCAGAGCCCCAACGTGGAGGCCGCCCGGCCGCTGGTTTACGCTACCGCGCTGTTGCTGGTGGTGGTGATTATTGTGCTTAATCTGGCCGCAATCGCCGTGCGCAATCGTCTGCGCGAGCGCTACCGGGAACTGGAACAGTAAATGAGTATGGAAATGAAAAACGCACAAACTATCGATCCGGGCGTTATCAGCAGTTCGCTGGGAAGCAATGACCTGAGCACTGAAGATATCTGTATACAGGTCAGGGATCTTGACCTGTATTACGGTGAAACGCAGGCCTTGAACAGCATCAATATGGATATCGCCCGCCAGCGGGTAACTGCCTTTATCGGCCCCAGTGGTTGCGGAAAGTCGACCCTGCTGCGTTGTTTCAACCGCATGAACGATCTGGTCAGCAGCGTGCGTGTCGAGGGGAAAATCGAGCTCGATGGCCGTGATATCAACGATAGTGCGGTGCAGGTGGCACAGTTGCGGCAGCGTGTCGGCATGGTATTCCAGAAGCCCAATCCCTTTCCCAAGAGTATTTATGAGAATGTCGCCTATGGCCTGCGTTTACAGGGTATCAAGAGTCGGCGCACCCTGGATGATATCGTGGAAAAAGCCCTGCGTGGCGCCGCGCTGTGGGACGAGGTCAAGGACCGCCTGCATGATAATGCGCTGGGCATGTCGGGCGGTCAGCAGCAGCGCCTGGTGATTGCACGCGCTATCGCCGTCGAGCCTGAAGTGTTGCTGCTCGACGAGCCGGCATCGGCGCTGGATCCGATATCGACCCTGAAGATCGAGGAACTGATTGACGAATTGAAAAGCAAGTATACGATTGTGATTGTCACGCATAACATGCAGCAGGCGGCCCGCGTTTCGGATTACACGGCATTCATGTATCTTGGTAAATTGATCGAATATGACGCGACCAGCAAAATGTTTACCAATCCGGGCGAAAAAATGACCGAAGACTACGTGACCGGCCGCTACGGGTAAGAGGAAGGATTATGGATAACTTGAATCTGGGGCATCATATATCCCGGCGTTATAACGAAGAGCTGGAAGACATCCGCAACCGCGTGCTGGCCATGGGCGGGCTGGTGGAGCGGCAGCTGCAGGATGCACTGACCGCGCTGGAGGATCGGGATGCCGGCCGGGCACAGCAGGTTATCGATAACGACCTGCAGGTCAATGCCATGGAGGTGGCAATCGACGAAGAGTGCAATACGGTGCTGGCGCGCCGCCAGCCGGCGGCCAGCGACCTGCGCCTGATCACCGCGGTGATCAAGACCATTACGGATCTGGAACGCATTGGTGATGAAGCCGAGCGTATTGCGCTCATGGCCAGCGATTTGGTGGCGGATAACGGTATTGGTAAATTATTTACCCAGGTTTATCACCTGGGGCAACACGCACGCACGATGTTGCACGGCGCGTTGGACGCCTTTGCACACGTCGATACCGAGAAGGCCGTCGAGGTCTGGAACGAAGATCCGAAGGTTGATCGGGAGTATGAGTCGCTACTGCGGGAATTGATGACCTATATGATGGAAGATCCCGAATCCATTCCGCACGTACTTAAAACCATCTTCGCGGTACGCGCCATAGAACGCATCGGCGACCGCGCCGGTAATATCTGCGAGTACGTGATCTACCTGGTGAAGGGCAAGGATGTGCGCCACACCCGGCTGGATGAAGGCATCATTTCCGACAAATAGCGGATCACCCTAAGCCGACGGTGTCAGCAGGAATTCCAGCAGCGCCTTCTGTGCGTGCAGGCGGTTCTCGGCTTCATCCCACACCACACTTTGTGCGCCGTCGATGACATCGGCGGTGACTTCCTCACCGCGGTGTGCCGGCAGACAATGCATGAACAGGGCATCGCCGTTGGCCTGTTGCATCAGTTCCCGGTTGACCTGGAAGGCGGAAAACACCTGTACGCGCTCGGACTGCTCTTCTTCCTGCCCCATGCTGGCCCACACATCCGTCACGACCAGGTCTGCACCGGCCGCCGCCTCAAGCGGTTGTTCGAACAGGTGGACGCGATCCCCCGCAGCGGCCACGATGGCGGCATCCGGCTGGTAGCCTGCCGGTGCCGTAACATGCAGTTGAAAATCAAACTGCCGGGCAGCGTTGATATATGAGTGGCACATGTTGTTGCCGTCGCCGACGAAACACACCGTTGCACCCCTGATATCGCCGCGGTGCTCGAACCAGGTCTGCATGTCGGCCAGTAGCTGGCAGGGATGGTACTGGTCCGTCAGGGCATTGATGACCGGGCAGGCCGAGTATTCGGCGAACCGTTCGATTTTTTCGTGCTCGAACGTACGGATCATAATGGCATCGGCCATACGCGACAGCACACGGGCGCTGTCTTCCAGCGGTTCGCCACGCCCGAACTGGGTATCGCGCGGCGACAGGAACATGGCGTGACCACCCAGTTGTGCCATGCCGGTCTCGAAGGAAACGCGGGTACGAGTGGACGATTTTTCAAACACCATGGCCAGTACACGGTTTTTGAGGGGTTCGTAAATGCGGCCCTGGCGGTGCCATTGTTTCAGTTCAATGGCGCGCTCGATCAGGTTGTGCAGTTCGGTGCCCGACAGGTCCAGCAGCGTCAGGAAATGGCGTACAGTCATGTGTCGTTCCCCAGGAATTGCTCGATCAGTTCACTCACGCCGCTAATGATCTCGTCCGCCTGGCTGTCGCTGATGATCAGCGGCGGCAGCAGACGCACAACCCTGTCGGCGGTGACATTGATTAACAGTTTGCGTTCCAGCGCGCGCTGCATCAGTTCGGCGCAGGGGCGGTCGAGTTCGATGCCCAGCATCAGTCCGCAGCCACGGATGTCGCTGACGCCGGGCAGGGACGCCAGCCGATCGCGGAAGCTGTCCAGCAGGTACCGACCTGTGTGTTCGGCACGGTCCAGCAGACCATCATCCCGGATACTGGTCAGCACGGCGAGCGCGGCGCCGGCTGACAGGGGGTTGCCGCCGAAGGTCGAGCCGTGATTACCCGGCTGGAAAACATCGGCCGCCCGACCGCGCGCCAGGCAGGCCCCGATGGGAACCCCGTTGCCCAGGCCTTTTGCCAGCGTCATGACGTCCGGCTGAATGCTGGTATGCTGGTGCGCGAACCAGCGGCCGGTTCGGCCCATGCCGGTCTGTATTTCGTCCAGCATCAGCAGCCAGTCGTGCGCGTCACACAGTGCACGCAGTTCCTGCAGGTAGTTTTCGCCGGGAATCCGTACACCGCCTTCGCCGGTGATGGGTTCCACCAGGATGGCGACGACGTTGGGGCTGTTGGCGGCAATGGTACGAATCGCGTCAAGATCATCGTAGGGCGCGCGCAGAAAGCCGGGCACCAGCGGCTCGAAGCCGGCCTGTATTTTGCGGTTACCGGTCGCGGTCAGGGTCGCCAGGGTACGGCCGTGAAAGCTGCCTTCGGTGACGATGACCCGGGGCGTCTCGATGCCACGCTGGTGGCCGTACAGACGTGCCAGCTTCAGGGCAGCCTCGTTGGCCTCGGCCCCGGAGTTGCAGAAGAAAACACGATCCATGGCGGCGACATCACACAAGCGGTCGGCGAGCTGTTCCTGCAGGTCGATGCG
The DNA here is from genome assembly GCA_965544455.1 of uncultured Thiogranum sp. GTDB lineage: Bacteria > Pseudomonadota > Gammaproteobacteria > DSM-19610 > DSM-19610 > Thiogranum. The sequence goes on along the minus strand of CBEUNK010000095.1, from coordinate 2,812 downwards.
GTACAAGTTCGAAGTATGCAGCAGACGCTGTGACTGCCGGCAGATGGCCTGGCTGACCGCGGGATGCGCATGCCCCAGCCCGCACACGGCAATACCGCACAGGGCGTCCAGATAGCGTTCCCCGTTGGCGTCGAACAGGTAGGCGCCCTCACCGTGTTCGAAGCTGACAGGCAGGGGCTTGTAGGTTTTCATCAAGTGATCGGCCATCGGGCTTCCCAGAAAACAAAAAGGCGCTTTGCAAAAAGCGCCAGATTAAAACAGCCATTCTAAAGGCTCCCGCCCGAATTTTAAATAAAAAACCCGGCCTGGGGCCGGGTTTCGAGGCCGGTCGGCGCGGCTTTAGAACGGCAGGCCGTGCCCCTGCGCTGTCATGCCCAGAATCATTGGTATCGACAGCAGCGTGTTGGTCCGTGAAGCCATCAGGGCGACTACCTTGCCTTTGGCAATTTCCTCGGGGCTGGCTTGAACGATACCGAGGATTTTCTTCTGGTTCGGCCAGATCAGCACCCAGACGTTGAACAGCATGATGGTGCCCAACCACGCGCCTGTGCCGATGATACGGTAGCCCTCCTGGAAGGTGAAAGCAGCAACAAAGCCAGAACCTTCAGCAGTGTGCATGGCTTCCAGCGCCAGCGCACCGGTAATCCAGGTGGCAAGGGCGGCCCAGCGGAACCACAACAGGGCACGCGGCGCGACGTACTTATTGATGGCGGCAGCACCGGGGCCACCGCTGTCGGCTTCGGCCAAAGCCTGGCCTACCGCGGGGACCTGGACGAAGTTGAAATAGTAGAGCAGACCAATCCAGGTGATGCCGACCAGCACATGGATCCACACCCAGGATTCCCATGGGTTGAAGGCGCCACTGGGACCCAGTATGAAAATGGCGATGACCGCCAGTACGAAACCGGAGATTATCGTGCCGGATATAGATTTGAGTGGATTCATTTTTTACTGCTCCTCGAAAAAAATGGATTTGGAATTTTTTTCGTCGGCGGAAAAGCCGACCAATTTGCTCAGGAATGCGAAGTTTAAGACGCGTTCTAAGGGAATGCAAACCAGGGAGGCGGCTGGTGCATAATAAAAATATGGATGCTATTCAGCTCAGTATCTTTGCCAGTCGCGTCTCCGCCCTGTGTGACGAAATGGGTGCCATGCTGCGCCGTGCCGCCTTTTCGCCCAATATAAAAGACCGCCTGGATTTCTCCTGCGCCCTGTTCGACGCCCGTGGGCAGTTGTGTGCGCAGGCCGCCCATATCCCGGTACACCTGGGCAGCATGGCCTACGCCATGGCGGACTTGGTCGGCGCGCGCGACTGGCAGCCGGGCGACATGCTGGTACTGAACGATCCTTACCAGGGTGGCACACACCTGCCCGATGTCACCCTGGTCGCCCCGGTTTTCCTGGAACGACAGTGCCTGGGCTTTGTTGCCAACCGCGCCCACCACGCCGACATCGGTGCCGACAGTCCCGGATCGATGCCGATTGGCCGCTGCCTGCAGGACGAGGGCCTGCTGATACCACCGACACTGCTGGTGAAAAACGGTGTCATCCAGGCGGCGGTACTGGACGATATCATTGCCGCGACCCATAACCCGGTGATCACGGAGGGTGACTTTTCCGCCCAGATCAGCGCCAACCGCACCGGGGTACAGCGTGTCGAGGCACTGGTGGCGGAACTGGGCACAGACGGTTATCTGCGGGGACTGTCGCAAATCAATGCTTACGGTGAACGCATGGCCCGGGCGGCGTTGAAACAGTTACCGGATGGTGAATACCGCTTCGAGGATGTCATGGATGACGACGGCCAGGGCAATCGGGATATACCGCTGCAGGTCTGCATTCGTATCCGCGATCACCAGGTCAACGTCGATTTTTCGGGTACCGCGCCGCAGGTCGAGGGCAACATCAACTGCCCCTTGTCGGTAGCGGCCGCCGCGGTATTTTACGTGTTTCGTTGCCTCATGGATGTGCGCACACCGGCTTGCGCGGGCAGTTTCCGCTCTATCACCATCAGCGCGCCGGCAGGTTGCCTGGTCAATGCCTCGCCGCCGGCTGCGGTGGCGGCGGGGAATGTCGAAACCAGCAGCCGCATCGTCGACCTGGTCTCGGGGGCGCTCGCCGTTGCCCTGCCGGACCAGGTCGCGGCGGCCAGCCAGGGCACCATGAATAATCTCGCCATGGGTGCGCGAGGCGACAGGTCGGCGTGGGATTACTACGAAACCCTGGGTGGCGGTATGGGGGCCGGCCGGTACGGCGGTGGCCTGCACGCGGTACAAACGCACATGACCAATACCCTGAATACGCCGATCGAAACCCTGGAATCGGCCTACCCGATCAGGATCAGGCGGTATGCAATACGCCGTGGCTCCGGCGGGGCGGGGGAACGCGCCGGTGGAGATGGCTTGATTCGCGAGTACCAGTTCCTGGCGCCGGCGCAGGTGACGTTGTTGACCGAGCGGCGGCATCATCCTCCCTGGGGTCTGTTCGGTGGCCGGCCGGGACAGCCGGGCGAGAACCGCCTGAATGGCGCCAGCCTGCCCGCCAAGGTGGCGCTGTCCCTGGGGGCGGGTGACTGCCTCGAAATCCTGACACCGGGGGGTGGCGGGTTTTTGGCGCCTGAAAAGCCGGATATGTGATAAATATCACATAAAAATCTCATAAAAATATTTAATTAAAACAGTGCGATATTAATTCTCTCTCCTGTTTTTGTGAATCAGTTCAGATTTTTGACGCTTTGCCGTTAAGACATTGGAAGGTCGGATTGCCGGTCCGGCGTGAGTGTGGCTGAAGGCCCGGTGGTGACAACTCGTTC
>CBEUNK010000094.1:0-10017 GCA_965544455.1 uncultured Thiogranum sp. | reverse complement strand
AGATCCGCCAGCAGTGCACGGTTGTGCGCCGCGAATGCCTCGCGTGTCTGGAACTCACCCCGCACCAGTGCCTGGCGGATAAACAGCTGGTGCGATACCTCCGCGTCAATGTGGGCGAAATCGATCTTGCGCTGCTGTACCAGCGGCAAGCCATAAAGGGTGACACGTTCGAATGCCACAACCTGCCCACGCCGCTTTTCCCAGTGAGGGTCGCTATAGCTGCGTTTCACCAGGTGAGCGGCAAGCGGCTCCACCCAGGCAGGCTCGATCGCGGCCGCGGTTCGCAGGTAACGCCGGCCGGTTTCGACCAGTTCCGCCGCCATCAGCCACTTCGGTTTGTGTTTACTCAACCCCGAACCCGGGAACAGACTGAATTTCAGGTTGCGCGCACCGAGATATTCACCGGGCTCCGCCTGGAAGGCCAGGTTCCCGAGCAGACCGCTGAGCAACGCCGTGTGAATAGCCTGGTAGTCCGCAGCAGCCGTATTGCTCTTCAGGCCCATACCGTGCACCTGTGCCTGCAGTTGGCGGTGAATATCCCGCCACTCACGCATACGCTGGTAGGAAACGAAATTCGCCCGGCACCACTGACGCAACTTGTTCTGCGACAGGTGGCGTCCCTGTTCCTCAAAGGCACGCCACAGGTTGAGATAGGCGACAAAATCCGAGCGCTTGTCCCGGAACAGCGCATGCTTTTCATCCGCCGCCCGGGACTGATCGAGGGGACGCTCCCTGGGGTCCACGGCTTCCAGTGCCGCAACAATGATCAGGACTTCGCTCAGGCAGCGATTGTCGTGCGCGGCCAGCAGCATACGCGCCAGTCGCGGATCGACGGACAGGCGCGCCAGCTTTCGTCCCAGGCCGGTCAGTTGCCTGTCGGCATCGACAGCGCCCAGCTCCTGCAACAGCTTGTAGCCATCACTGACATAACGCCGATCGGGCGCATCGATGAAGGGAAACGCCTCGACATCTCCCAGCTTCAACATTGCCATCTGCAGTATGACTGCCGCCAGGTTGGTACGCTGAATCTCGGCGACGGTGAATTCGTCACGCGCCAGGAAATCGGCTTCGCTGTACAGGCGGATACAGATTCCCGCCGCGATACGGCCACAGCGCCCGGCACGCTGATTCGCAGACGCCTGCGAAATCGCCTCGATCGGCAGCCGTTGCACCTTGGTACGGTAGTTATAGCGGCTGATGCGCGCCAGGCCGGTGTCGACGACATAGTGGATACCGGGTACTGTCAGCGAGGTTTCGGCAACATTGGTGGCCAACACGATACGACGACCTCCGTGCGGCCTGAATACCTGGCCTTGCTGGGCCGCGGACAGCCGCGCATACAGGGGCAGAATCTGAGTGTGCGGCGGATGGTGTTTCCGCAGCCGTTCGGCGGTTTCCCGGATGGCACGCTCGCCCGGCAGAAAAACCAGGATATCGCCCGGGCCCTCGGCCGCCAGCTCGTCAACGGCATCGACCAGCGCCTGTTCCCGATCGCGCTGCTGCTGGTCGTCGTCTTCACCCTGTAACGGCCTGTAGCGCACCTCCACGGGATAGGTCCGGCCGGACACCTCGAGCACCGGCGCCTGGTTGAAATGCCGGGAAAAGCGCTGCGGGTCGATGGTCGCGGAGGTGATGATGACCTTGAGATCCGGCCGGCGCGGCAGCAGACGATGTACATAGCCGAGCAGGAAGTCGATGTTCAGGCTGCGTTCGTGCGCCTCGTCGATAATCAGTGTGTCATATTCGCGCAGTTCGGGATCGGACTGGATTTCGGCCAGCAGCATGCCGTCGGTCATTACTTTTATATAAGTGTCGTCGCCGACCTGGTCCTGGAAGCGGACCTTGAACCCCACCTGGGCACCCAGGGTACAGCGCAACTCTTCGGCAATACGCGCCGCCAGGCTGCGTGCCGCGAGACGGCGCGGCTGGGTATGGGCGATTTTGCCGCGGCTGCCGCACCCCAGTTGCAGACACAGTTTGGGCAACTGGGTGGTCTTGCCCGAACCGGTTTCACCGCAGATCACGACGACGGGGTGGTCCGCGATCAGTTCGAGGATATCCTCGCGGCGCTGTGCCACCGGCAGTACCGCCGGGAAATCCGGCACCGGCAAACCCGCGCGCCGTCGGGCCACGCGCTGCAACGATGCATCCACGGCGGCCTCCAGGCGCCGGATACCACGGTCCACCGGCTGCCTCCTGCGGCAACGCCCGCGCAGCAGATGCGCCTGTTTGCGCAATGCCGGAATATCCGCTGCCAGACAGTTCTCTATACGGCAGGCGATTTCCTCCACCAGGCGCGCATCGGCAGGCATATTGACATCAATCATGTTAAGCCGGTCAAATCGGGGCTGAAAAAAGGTTTATTCTACACGGGGGGCCCTGGACACACCGATCCGGAACATATACCGGGGCTACCGAGTCATATAATGAAGCCGATGACCCAGAGAGGATCCCCGATGAGTACAGACAACCGACGCCGACGCCTGCTGCAATGGCTGACCGCCAGCACCGGCATAGGCCTGGTTTCGCAGCAAGCCCGGGCCGTGACGCAGGACAATGACCTGTTTGGTGACCCGACGCACAAGCTCGTGTACCAGTTCAACAAAGGCGAGCCCGAGTACATGGAGCACGTGCTGTTTTCCGTCGGCGCCATGCTGCGCAAATATGGCGACGATATCCATCTGGTAGTAACTGCAATCGGGCCGGGCATCCATATTCTCGGTAAAAAACCGTTACGCCCGGTACCTGATCTGATCCGGCAGCGCGTTTCCAGCCTGGCCGCGTACGGCATCAGCTTCCACGCCTGTGGAAATACCATGAAATCCCTGGGCTGGGAAGCAGCCGACCTGCTGGAATTCGCCGAAGTCGTCGAAGTCGGCGCCGACGACCTGATGACGCTCCAGGAGCAGGGTTACAGCTATATCAGCTGGTAAGCTCTGCTATACTCCCGTGCGTCCGGCGCCAGAAGACCGATCAAGCGCATGCCGGCAGCGCCGCAACACCCCGGTTGCGCGGCGCCTCTATACACCAAAGACAAGAGTGAGGACTATGAGAGCAAACTATCTACCCAGCCTGGCGTTGTTGGCCGCCACGTTGCTGCCGGTCAGCGGTTTTGCCGCCGGCGATGCGGCCGCCGGCAAGGTCAAAGCCTTTACCTGCATGGGATGCCACGGCGTACCCAGCTACCACAATGTCTATCCGAGTTACCACGTGCCCAAACTGGGTCAGCAGCATGCCGACTACATCGTCGCCGCATTGCAGGCCTACAAGAACGGTCAGCGCAACCATGGCACCATGCAGGCACAGACCGCTGCGCTCAGCGACCAGGATATGCAGGACATCGCCGCCTTCTTTGCCCAGGGCGGTAAATAACAGCACGCACCCGGAGTAGTTAACCATGAAGATGATTCAGAATATTGTATGGCTGTCCGTTCTGGGCGCTCTCAGTCTCCCGGTGCACGCCGCGGGTAACCCGGCGGCGGGACAGAAGATTGCGGCCGAAAAGTGCCAGGCCTGCCACGGCGCCGACGGCAACAGCACCGATCCCCAGTATCCTCGCCTCGCCGGCCAGCACGCCAGCTACATCGAACGCGCGCTGTCCGAATACAAGGGCGGCGACCGCAGCAACCCCATCATGTCGGGCTTCGCCGCCGGCCTGTCGGAGCAGGACGTAAAGGATGTCGCCGCCTGGTTCTCCAGTCAGGCCGGTTTGACCTCACCGGTTGAACCGAGGCGCGTCAGTCAATAAGCGGTTGCAAAGAAACCCGCGCACCGACAGTCCCGCCCACCTGGGCGGGATTTTTTTGCCCCCCCGGTACGGAAAGTGACAAAAATTGAATTTTTTGTCGCTTTTTCCTTGACATTTCAAAAAACCCTGCGACACTTGCGCTAATCACGAACGGCCCAGGCAGGGAGTACACGTGACACAAGGCGCTTTCAGTCGCCAACAGGTTGCAAAACTTACCGGTCTCAGCAGCCGCCAGCTCAGCTACTGGCGCAAGACCGGACTGGTTCGCCCCCAAACGGTCACCCGGGGCGGACATGCCCGCTATTCTTTCACCGACCTGGTCGCCCTGCGCACCGCCAAACGCCTGCTGGACGCCAATGTCTCGCTGCAGCGTATCCGCAAATGCCTGGATTCCCTTACCCGCTTTCTCCCCGCCGCCGACAGGCCGCTGGTGGAACTGTCGCTGGTGGTCACCGGCGACGTCGTACTGGTTTTTCATGGTGAACGTGCTTTCGATGCACTCACCGGTCAGGAATGGGTCTTTCCGATCGCCGAACTGGCAGCGGAAGTTGAGAAACTGCAGCAGCAACAGCCCGAGCAGGGTGAGCTGTTTTCTGCTGCTGATAACAAGACAGGGGAACTGGCCTGAACCAATAACAGCAATACAGGCATGGTGATGAAGTGGCCAAGCCCTTCATCTTTGTCACAAACGTACGCGGCTTTTTGCAGTACGACGTGGAGACAGAGTATGAATATCATTGCTATCGCCAACCAAAAAGGCGGCTGTGGAAAGACCACCACCGCTATTAACCTGGCTGCCGAGCTGGGTTTGCAGGATCGACGGGTACTGCTGATCGACATGGATCCGCAGGGACATGCGTCACTGGGACTGGGTATCGGTGATCGTGACCTGCCGGGTTTGTATGAAATCTTCAGTGATGAAATATCACTGTATGACGCGATTCTGCCGGATATTGTAGACGGTGTTGACCTGGTGCCCGCAAATATTGCGCTGGCCGCGGTCGAACCCCTGCTGACGGACCAGCCGGGCCGCGAAAGACAGCTGCTTGAACACATCGAACCCCTTGGCGGCCTGTATGACTACATTCTCATCGATTGCCCACCATCACTTGGCCTGCTGTCGGTCAACGCGCTCAGGGCCGCCGGGCAGGTACTGGCACCGGTAGAAACGAGTTTGTTCGCATTCGATGGCATCCAACGCTTACAGGACATCGTGGATCTGCTACAGGACAAGTACCGGATTGAATTACCCATTAAAGTTGTGCCCACCATGTTCGACCCGCACACCCGCTTTGCCCAGACCATACTGCAGCAGATTCGCGAACAGCTGCCGGTGGGTCTCAGCGGCACACGCATTCGTCACACTGTGCGGGCACGCGAGGCGGCCTACTTCGGCAAACCGCTTGTCAGCTACGCGCCCGGCAGCACCGCGCGCGACGATTACCGCCGTCTGGCCAGCGAAATGCTGTCTGCAGGCGTACAACCCGGCGTCACCCTCCTTGAGGAAGATACCGGTATATCAGAAGAAGACTGTTTGGAGGAAACCGACATGAGTCACATCAGCGAAAAACTACAACGCCAGATGGTCGTACTGACTTTCAGCGATATTGACTGCAACCGCCTGCAACTCGCGGGCGATTTCAACGACTGGATCCCCGACCGTGATGTTGAAACGCGCAATGTCAACGGTCACTGGCAGAAGGTATTCACGGCTGAACCCGGCGTTTATGAATACCGCCTGCTGATCGACGGTAAATGGCAGGCCGACCCTACCAACCCATCCGAGGTGCCGAACGAAATCGGCGGTATAAATTCACTGCTCCAGGTTCCGGTGCACCACTGATGGCCAGTCAACTCAACCCGGCGTGGCAACGCAGAACCGCTTCCTCCGATCACCTGGCAAAAATCAGCGCCCGTTTTCTCAGCGATGGAACGCTGCCGGAACAGGCGCCTGATGGCTGCCAGGTGATTTCTTTTTTGCTGGACAACGCCGAACAGGACTGGATCGTGCACGACCTGTGCAAAGTGCTGACCCAGCGAAATCACCGCAGCTTTTTATACAGGCTGCCGGAAGACGAGACACAGTCACCTCTCACTGCATTTACCAACGTACTGCAGGAACAGGTGAGCAACAGCGAATTCTGCCTGCTTCCCACCACCTCGCCCTCGATTATTGAGGACTACGGCCTCGATCATGTCGTATTACTGGTGCCGGCAAGCCTGGATGCCATACTGACAGCCTATCAGCGTATCAAGCTGATGTCGCAACATAATGCGCCCGATATCGGCATTGTCATGGTTGGACCGCGGGACCAGCATGCTGCCTGGCGCTACTTCCGCAAGCTTGCTGTGGGCAGCCTGCGCTACCTGGATGTGCCGTTGCTGAACCTGGGCTTTCTGCCCCGGCAGGTCACACCGGAACAGGGGCCGGCGGATCATCACCGGGACAACTTCCTGGCACGAATCTGTGAACGCCTGCTGAGCAGCAGCTTTCACAGCCACTGCCGGTCGAATGCTGCAGCCGGGACACCGGCACCGGCATGAAATTGCATATCCAGTCGACGCCGAACTGCAGCCAGGAAGAAATTCGCACCCTGCTGATAGACGCCGCCGATGAACTGGCCGGTGCCAACAGCCAACTGCTGGAAGCCAAGCTGCCCTGGGACGGCTACCCGATACTGCTGGCTGACGCCCAGGGTCAGCCGGTGCTGGTCAGTTTCGACACCGACAACAGCCAGGCCGCACTGCTGAACGGGTTACGCGCGACGCAGCAACTCGCCGTGGCCCTCCCCTGGGTGAACCAGGTCTATGAAGACCTGCAGCAACAGCAGAAGGCACCGAGACTGGTCGTGGTCGGTCGTGAACTGCCGCCCGGCGCCGAAACCGTACTGGCCGGCTGTACCGGGCTGGCACTCTTTACCTACAAGGTCCTGCGCATCAACGATGACACCGGCATCTGGCTGGAACGGCTTGGCGGTGCACCGGCACCGGCCGGCACGCCTGAAAAGCGCGATGGCGGCACAGGCTCCGATTGCCCCGAACCTCCGGCGGCAGTCCCACGGGTCGCAAGCGTCGACAAACTGCCCTCGCTCAGCGACGAGGAACGCGCCTATTTCCGTCAGCTCTAGAAAACCCTGTTTAATTCAGGCAGCCAGCTCGGTCAGCAACTCGTCGCGGCGCTGTTCCAGGCTGGCACACAGCTCAGGATAGTTACTGCCCACGCCGGTAAACCAGTCAGACACCGGCAGACCCAGGGCGTGCAGGCGATCAAGCAGCTGCTGGATGCGCGCCGGCATGCGCTGCAAGCGCTCGGCACGTTCGGCAGCACTCATCCCGGCCAGCGCCCTGCGCAATTGATCCAGTCCGAAGGCAACATGATCCAGCTCATCCTGTAACGGAATACGCAATGATTCCCGCGTACCGGGATCAGCCAGCGGTACAATCTGCTCCACCGCCTGTGAACCCAGGGCCTCGATAACCAGGTAAAGGTCCGTCAGGAAATCCGGCCAGTCGAGCTCCCGGAAGTGGACATGCAACTGCTCGAGGGCCTGCACATCGATCACCGGCGCCGGATCGACGCCGAATGCCTCCATCCATTGCCGCTGGATTTCGACATGCCGACACTCGTCGCCGACCTGTTTGGCCAGCCCCATTGTCGCCGTGTCGCCCGGTGCTGTCGCGAGGCGTTCGGCACACGCCTGCATAATAAAATGATCAACCTGGGTATAGAGCACCAGCAGGTGCCCCATGGATTGTGCATAAGATAATGAAGTCTGTGTAGATTCGGTCATAACAGGCCTCCCTGTGCTGAACCGGCTGTAGCGAGACGAAAAATGTCTCATAATTGAGTGTAGCAACTGTGTGACCGGCGTTCTCCACCACAAGTTCCTGACCCTGATCCGGTGCCTGCGCAGCCAATGTTCAGACGACTCACGACAATATGCTTGCTGACTGCGGTTTCGGTGGCAGGTCCGGCCACGGCAGGTTCGGATTGCGAGCAGCTGCGGCAGAATCTGGACACCGACTGGGTGAAAACACATGAAACCCGGGGCGTGACCGTTTTCCGCCCCCGCCAACCCCGGGCCGGCGAGATGCGCGCCACCGCAGTAGTGACATGGCCGTTTCCCCCTGCCCGCCTGTTCCGCGAGGTTGGGGACTACGCACGCTTTCCCGAGTTTATACCGGGCGTCCTGCGGAGCACCGTCCTGCGTAAAACAAACAGGCGGGTCTGGGTCTATCAACGGCTGGCCTTTCCATCCCCCCTGCATGACCGGCATTACGTCATGGTCAGTGACAGCAGTGCGAGCGAACCGCAGGATGCGCATTACCGGATCGGCTGGCAGCTTGACCCGCATTTCACGCTGCCGGCGCAGGACACCGGCCTTGTCCGGCCTGAAAAATTCGATGGGTGCTGGGATATCCGCCGGCTGCCCACCCGGGGCCTGACGGCCATCTACAGCATCACCCTGAAACCCGGCGGCCTGGTCCCCGCATGGCTGGCACGACGCGGCACCCGGGACTACGTCGCCCACCTGATGCAGGCCCTGTACCGGCACCTGGAGAGGCAAAACACCGGTCCGTCAGAGCAGTGAGCGATAGATATCGGCATCCTCCCGCGAATAACAGCAGGCGATGATTCTGGCGACATCATCCTGGTAGCGACGCATAACAGACAGGGCGATGGTCGCCGCATCCTTCTTGGGGTAACCGTAAACACCGGTACTGATTGCCGGGAATGCCAGACTGGCCACATTGTACTCAAGCGCGAGTTTGAAACATTCGACATAACAGCTTTCCAGCAGCGCCGCCTCACCGTGACCGCCCCCGCGCCACACCGGGCCCACGGTGTGAATAATCCAGCGGGCCGGCAGATTGAACCCCGGGGTGATGCACGCCTGCCCGGTCGGGCAACCGCCGATTTCCCGGCAGGCCTGTTTGAGTTGCGGGCCGGCTGCCCGGTGAATGGCGCCGTCGACGCCGCCACCGCCCATCAGGCCTTCGTTGGCGGCATTGACGATAGCGTCAACCGCCAGCGTCGTGATGTCCCCCTGCAGAACCTCGATCATGGGCGTTTCCCCGGATATGGCACAAGATATGCAAGCTTATTTATGGGCGCATTAAGTCAGTCAATCGATTCTGGCGCCAAAGGAGTGAAGCATGAAACCTATTCCATTACAACTGGTTACAGTTTGTCTGGAAAGCGGTGAACAGGGCGTGTTTGTTGGTGTACCACTGGTACCCGAACAGGCGCCTGACGACCAGGGGCAGATCGAGGACATCTGGTTCTCGGATGTGCAGGAAGTACCGGCACAGATGGAACTGGCCGACCTGGTCCGCCTGCTGCAGGCACAGTTGTGCCGCTGCCAGTCCAGCCTGCAGTAAACGGTTCAGGCTGATTCCGAGCCGGGGATTCACCTCGACCGGCAACGGTGCGGGCTGGTGAATACCACGTCCCGGCACACACACACTCGGCACCCGGCCACGGATTGCCACGTATCCGGTGCGCGAAGCAATCAGCGCGCATGGCGCCAGTCAGTTCGCAACTCAAGAAATTGCGCAGTCGCTCGACTACACTATCAACAAACAGCGAGGAGCACTGCCCCATGTCCGCAAGCGAAAACAACATGCCAAAATGGGACGTCGCCCTGGCCGCCCTGGCCGACGATGCCTACCACAGGAAACAGGCACCCCTGACCCTGGAAGACTTCCACGACCTGGCCCAGCAGCACGCCATCCGGCTCGACGACATCATGGAAACCATGTTCCAGCTGGCCATCAACGGCGAGTGGACCTATACCGACAGTAGCGGGCAGGTGCAGTCACTGGACCAGGCCACACTTGACGGCTTGTATGTAAAGCGCCGCCTGTCCGACGAGGATCTGCAGGCATTTGACGGGGGCTGGCGACCGGCATGAGCTGGACGGGTTGGTGCAGGTAACGCGTTACCTGCGAAGCAGCGATCTCGCACTCGAGTTCCTCGTTCCATACGGTGCACCCGGAGCGACGTCCTCCTGACTCTTGCACACGCTTTCCTGAATCCAGAGCCGATATGTAATCCCGTCCATGTCCGTGATCGGCCTGATACCTGTCGTTCGCTGATCCTTGATAACTGCTTTGTTCCTGGCTCGGCAATGCGTGCTACCGGCCATAAGCGGAAATAGTGACGTCCGCTTTCGCTTCATTGACGCTGCCCGATAGCGGACTTCAGAGATTTCTACAGACCACCAGAGAGCCGATGCCGCTTCCGGCCAGAAACAGACATTCCCAGA
>CBEUNK010000093.1:0-10050 GCA_965544455.1 uncultured Thiogranum sp. | reverse complement strand
CACGGCTGTCTCCTCAGACACTTAACAACTGTTATTTGTTATCCTGGCCGCAACGTCGATGCACTGATCGGCTGTCGGTCCGGATATTATGTTTTAATTAGGTGCAAATCCTGTACCATATCGGTAGGCTGCTGTTTTTGCTGATTTAACGAAAAAATAGTCGGATGTTCAGTTGCAACATTGCTCTTCATGTAACTTCTTTGATTTTGTTCTTTATTGGCTGATAAGCTGGAATTTCGTCAGAACCAGAGCCTGCCTGCAACGCTCCTGCAACGGATTCGCCGCTTTGCAACGCAAAAGTGTTGCATCTTGACGTGCATCAACGCGCTAAACTCTACAGAACAGGTATATTTGCCGATACTCCACGTAATGACTCACCCGGCAGCGGGGGCTAAACGGGTTGGGCACACAGGCTGATAAGGTGGAAGGAGCAGGCCGAATGAATGCGCTAGAGCAATTCACACCATTGATGGATGCGGTTATATCGCATATTCACGACGGCGTTATTCTCACCGATTACAAAGGCAAGATCCTGTTTCACAACCCGGCGGCGGACGAGCTGCTGGGCTTCCCCCAGTTCGACTCGGTTGGCGACATCCAGAAATCCACCGGCATCGACCTGCACAAGTCACTGACCACACCGGCCAACACCAGCCTGGTCGCCGGCCGGACGGTAATCGACAAACACCGTTTCGAGCAGCGCATCACCCGCAACGGCAAAACCCGTTTCCTGGAAGTGAATTCCTCCACCGTGCCGATTCCGGGTGAACCGGCCCCCATTCACCTGATGGTGATGTCGGATATTACCGATAAACGCCGCCTGCAAGCCGTACTGAACGACAACAGCACCTCGGGACTGATCACCCAGGACCCGCGCATGATCGAGATCTCCGTTATGATGGAGCATATTGCGCCGACCCGCGCATCGGTCCTGCTGCAGGGCGAGTCCGGCACCGGTAAAAGCCTGCTGGCACGCATGCTCCACCAGAAAAGCGAACGCAGCGGCGCGCCGCTGGTGGAAATCAATTGCGCGGCAATCCCGGAAACGCTGCTTGAATCCGAACTGTTCGGCCATGTCAAAGGCGCCTTCACCGGCGCCACCCAGGATCGTGAAGGCCGTCTGCAGGCGGCACACGGCGGCACCCTGTTCCTGGACGAAATCAGCGAACTGCCGCTGCACCTGCAACCCAAGCTACTCAAAGCCCTGGAAGAACAGTCTTTCCAGATGGTCGGTTCGGACAAAAATGTAAAGGTCGACGTCCGTATCATCGCCGCCTCCAACCAGAACCTCCGCGAGCTGGTGGATGCCGGCAGCTTTCGCGCCGACCTGTATTACCGCCTGGCCGTGATCCCGGTCGACATTCCGGCACTGCGCGACCGGCCCGGCGATATCCCGCTGTTGATTCACTACATCTGCGACCAGCTCGTCAGCCGCGGCTATCCGGCCAACCTGGAGTGCGAAGAGGACGCCATGCAACTGATGATGGACTACCCCTGGCCGGGCAACGTGCGTGAACTGACCAATGCCGTGGAGCACGGCATGATCCTGGCCAAAAAGGGGCGGGTCAAGGCCCACTCCCTGCCCTACGATATCCGTCATTACCACAGCACGGCAGCAGCCGGCCAATCCGCCAGCGCCGCTGCTCACACCGGGTCGGAAACCGATCCCCACAAGAAAGAAATCCTCGACGCGCTCGAGGAAAGCAACGGCAACCGGGCCGAAGCCGCCCGCCAGCTAGGCATAGACCGCAGCACCTTGTGGCGCCGCATGCACCGCCTGAAGCTGATCTAGCCTGTCCCCAGGGCTCCTGCAAGCATTTTGCTCTAACTATATTCTTATAAATAACAGGTGGTTATAAAATTTCGTTAAAGTTCTATTGAATTATTATTTAGTTATTTCTAATATAATAATTAGGTAATTGGTAAAAGGAGCATATGATGTTTTTAGATGCATTTACCATCAGCGGCGCCATTATTGCGCTGGTCATGATTGTTGCGACATTGCTCGCGACCAACTGCTGCAAAAACAGCTGATAGTGTTCGGTCGGCGCCCCGTTTTCCAAGCCGGGGCGTTGACCGTCAAACCACACACCCTCTAGAATCCACCTACCCACCTAAATCAGGGCGATTAGCTCAGCGGGAGAGCACTGCCTTCACACGGCAGGGGTCACTGGTTCAATCCCAGTATCGCCCACCATTTAGTACAATAAGTTCGCCAGGGATCCTGGTGCAAGACCGAAACGGAAAGCCTGGTACCAGTGCTGAAACGGGCGGCTTTAATGTGCCACGTTGTCCCGGTCATTGTTGCGGACTGATTGTGCTTCCCCAAAGACCACGTACCGCGTCTGCACTTCCGGTTGCAAGGTGACGTGTTCAATACCGTAGGCTTGGCGGAGCATATCCTGTATATCCTTCAGGTTGAATGCCCACTGACCCATGTCGGTGATCACCACGTGAGCGGAGAGCGCAATCCGCCTCGAAGTCAATGACCAGACATGAAGATCGTGCACGGATTCCACGCCCTGGATCCTGGACATGTCCATGCCGATGGTTTGCAGTGACAACCCCAGCGGGACGCCCGACAACAGACCCTGCACCGCCTCACGCAGCAAGCGGAACGTGGAATAGAGAATCAGTGCGACGATGACCAGGGACAGGATGGGGTCGATCATCGTCCACCCGGTGAACACGATAATCAGCCCCGACAGCAGTGCCGCAACGGAGGCCAGCAGGTCACCCAGCACGTGCAGCATCGCGGCACGGCGATTGAGGTCGGTTTCGCCGTGACCCAACAGGTAAAGTACCAGTGCATTGAGCAGGAGACCGACCAGGGCGACCGTTGTCACGGTTCCGCCCTTCACCTCCAGCGGCTGGGACAGTCGCTCCACGGCGTGGTAGACCACACCAGTGACCACGGCGAGCATCAACAGGCCATTGATGAAGGCAGCCACAAATTCCGCCTGGCCGAGACCATAACTGAACCGGTGTGTCGGCAGACGCTGGGCAAACCAGGCTCCCAGCGAAGCGATCAGCAAGGCGCTGGTGTCCGCCAGCATGTGGCCGGCATCGCTCATCAGGGCCAGCGAATTGGACCACCAGCCCGCACCGGCCTCCACCAGCGCGAAACCCAGAGTAATACCTGCAGCCAGATAAAGGCTGCGTTGACTGGATGCGGTGTGGGCGTGATCGTGCATTGGGTACCATATCAGCTACAGGTCGCTCGCTGCATCATACCTTCCTCGCCCGGTGCCTGGCACTTCCGCTCACCGGCGATCATCCCATCATATCCTGTTTAAACACCAGGTCATATCTGTCCGGTCATCCAGGACTCGACGGTCTTGCGGTCCGGCACGCCGCCGGCGTGCACCACGGTGCCATCGATGACCACACCTGGCGTTGACATGACGCCATAGCCCATGATGGCGCCGATGTCCTCGATTTTCTCCAGTTTCACATCGACACCCCTGGCCCTGGCGGTCTCCTCGATCAGCGCCAGGGTACGCTTGCAGTTGGCACAGCCACTGCCGAGCACTTTGATGTCTTTCATGGTGTACTCCTTTATCCAGTAATCATTAGCAACAGGACTGACCACTCGCGCTCGGGGTACAACAGGCAGTTTCCTGTACCGGGGTGTCCAGCAGCTTGGCATTTCTCACCTTGGGTTTGCCCGCAGCACCGGCGCATGCCTCAAAGGCGGCATCGAGTTTTTGCGTGGCTTCATCACGGATGTGGCGGGCGATCTAGATAACGGCATCGATATGGCGTTGTGGCACACCGGCCTTGCGCAGGCGCTCAAGCTGGCACTGGCCCATGTCGGGATGATTGGAAGCGATCCCGGATGCCAGCGACACCATCGCGACGATGGATGAATGCAGTTGCGGTTGTTCAGTCATGTGGATAACCCCGATCATTCAGATTGAAAAGTTGAAACCCCAGCCCACCAGCATGAATGCCACGGCGAGCACCCCGGCATAGAGGGCCAGTGCGGGCCACTGGATCACCTTGCGCAGGATGATCATCTCCGGCAGTGACAGTGCAGCGATGCTCATCATGAAAGCGAGCGTGGTCCCAATGGCCACGCCCTTGCCGAGCATGGCCTCGGCCACCGGGATCACGCCGGTGGCATTGGAATACAGTGGTACGCCGAGCAGCACGGCCCCGGGCACGGCCAGCCAGTTGCCCTGCCCACCGAGGTGCCGGGTGACCCAGTCCTCGGGCACATAGCCATGGAACAGGGCCCCGATGGCAATGCCGGCGATAACCCATTTCCACAGCCGGCCGACGATTTCCCGCACCTCACCCCAGGCATAGCGGTGGCGGCCAGCCAGTGAGGTATCGGGCTGTAACACGGCAGTTTCACCCATGTGGATTTTCCACACGTAGTCCTCCACCCAGCGCTCGGGCCGGAAGCGTTCCATGATGATCCCGCCGGCATAGGCCACGGTCAGCCCGGTGACGACGTACATCAGCGTGAGTTTCCAGCCGAGTATGCCGAGCAGAATCACCACCGCCACCTCGTTGATCATGGGGCTGGCGATCAGGAATGAAAACGTCACACCGAGTGGAATGCCCGCCTCGACAAAGCCGATGAACAGCGGTACCGATGAACAGGAGCAGAACGGCGTGATCGCGCCCAGGCCCACCGCCGAGCCGCGTGCCAGCCATTGCGGTTTGCCGCGTACGTAGTCACGGACCTTCTCCGGGGATAACATCGCCCGCAGCAGGCCCATGACATAGATAATGACCACCAGCATGGCGAAGATCTTGGTCGTGTCCATGACAAAGAACTGCAGTGCGGCACCGGCATGGCTGGCCGGGTCCAGCCCCAGCCACTGGTAGACCAGCTGATTGGCCAGGGTGTCGAACATGGTCAGGCGTGGTGTTCGCCGTGCAGGTGCAGGTCAACCGGGCAGCACTCTTCATAGCTCGGTATACCGTCGCGGTGCTCGTACCAGCCGCGTGTGCGATTGACGATGCCCACGGCGACCAGCATCACCGGCACCTCGATGAGCACACCGACCACGGTGGCCAGTGCCGCGCCCGACTGGAAGCCGAACAATACGATGGCGGTGGCCACGGCCAGCTCAAAGAAGTTGCTGGCGCCGATCAGCGCGGAAGGCCCGGCGACACAGTGCGGCGAACGCACCGCGCGGTTGAGCAGGTAGGCCAGGCCGGCGTTGAAGAACACCTGGATCAGGATCGGTACCGCCAGCAGCAGGATAATCACCGGCTGGGCGATGATCTGGTCGCCCTGAAAACCGAACAGCAACACCAGTGTGGCGAGCAGTGCCGCCAGCGACACCGGGTGCATGCGATCGAGCACCCGTTGCAGCCGCAGGTAGCCCTGCCCGTCCCGCAGCAGGAACTTGCGCCAGGCGTGGGCAATCACCAGCGGCACCACGATGTAGACCAGCACCGACAGCAGCAGGGTTTCCCAGGGTACAGTTATAGCCGACAGGCCGAGCAACAGCCCGACGATGGGGGCGAAGGCGAAAATCATGATGACGTCGTTGAGCGCCACCTGCGACAGGGTGAAATGCGGTTCACCGTTCGACAGATGGCTCCAGACAAACACCATGGCGGTACAGGGGGCGGCGGCCAGGATGATCAGCCCGGCGATATAGCTGTCGATCTGGTCGGCCGGCAACCAGGGCCGGAACAGGCTGCCGACAAACAACCAGCCCAGCAACGCCATGGAAAACGGTTTCACCGCCCAGTTGACGAACAGCGTGACGCCCACGCCGCGCCAGTGCGCCCGCACCCCCTTGAGGGCATGCAGGTCGACCTTGAGCAGCATGGGAATGATCATCAGCCAGACCAGCGCCGCCACCGGCAGGTTCACCCGGGCCACTTCCAGCGCGCCGACCGCCTGGAAGACACTGTTGAAATAATGCCCCAGTGCGATGCCGGCCACGATGCACAGGAACACCCAGATGGTCAGGTAGCGCTCGAAGAAGCCCATGCCGGCGCCGCCGGCTTTTTTCGCCGTGGTTTCGCACTGCACGCTCATGAGCCGGTCTCCTGCGCTTCCTGGACCAGGCGCTCGATCAGCCCCTGCACCCGCTGGCGTACTTCGTCACGGGTGGCGCGAAACATCGCCATGATCGCTGCTTCGCTACCGGTCGCCCTGGCCGGATCATCGAGCGGCCAGTGCTCCTTGCGCGTGCCGGCCGGCAACACGGGACAATGTTCGTCAGCGTGGCCGCAGACGGTAACCACCACGTCAGCGGAGTCGATCATGGCGTCGGTGACCTGGGTGGATTCCTGCGCGGAAATATCCACGCCCGCTTCCTGCATCACCGCGATGGCGCGGGGATTTTTACCGTGGCGTTCGATACCGGCCGATTCGACCTGCCAGCCGGGTGGGGCAAACTGTCTGGCCCAGCCCTCCGCCATTTGCGATCGGCACGAGTTGCCGGTGCACAGGAACAGAAGATGCATGTGGAACTCCTTGTCAGAATGAAATAAGTCGGTTCAGTAAATGGGTGTCAATCAGGCACAGCAGGCAACACCTGGACGGTTCGGCATGGCTTGCAGGGCCGCCCGGTCGGCAGCGTAAGGCAACTGCTCCGCCACGCCCTGTGCGGTAGCCGCCAACACCTGCCGCGCCCAGTCGGGCAGGTCGTCGGCCAGGCGGTAATACACCCACTGCCCCTGGCGCCGGTCACTGACCAGTCCCCACTGGCGCAACTGGGCCAGGTGGCGGGAAATCATCGGCTGTGACACATCGAGCGCGTGCATCAACTCGCACACGCACAACTCCGCCTCCCCGCCCATCAGCAGCAGCGCGCGCAGGCGCAGCGGATGGGCCAGTGCCGTGAAAAACGTGTTCGCTTCAACTTTCATGCAAAACAATATATGTCATACCATATATATGGTCAAGCATATATTATAGCGGTTAGTGCTGCAGGCCACTCTCGATATTGATTAAATTCAATGGGTTAAATAAGGTTCCAGCGTCCCCGGTTGCGGTCTGCCGGGTATTTCCGCGATGCGCCCACCCTGGTCGTCCGCTGCGCCGGTGCTGCCGTCTCCGGCTTTGCCTAAGACAATGTCCTGTTTCAAGTTTTTGCCGGACAAGCCGATTTTTACGGGCACAGTGAAAGGAACCGGAGGCGCCCCGTGCCTACCATCACAGTCAACGATCTGCAGCCCGGCATGGTGCTCGGCGGCGACGCCGTACACAACAACGGCCGCGTGCTGTTGCGCGGCGGCACCCGCCTGGAAGACAAGCACATCAAGATGTTCAAAACCTGGGGCCTGGCCAGTGCGGACATCGAGGGCGTTACCCAGGACGACGTGGAGTCCGGGGTACTTAACAGCCTGGACCCGGTCCTCGTTGAAACTGTGCGGGAAGAACTGGCCATACAGTTTCGACACACGGACCTGTCTCATCCCCTGATCAGTGAATTACACCGGCTGCTGGTGCGGCAACGGACACGACAGAACAACAAGGATTGTGCCGGTGAAGTGGACCGTTGAGAAACTGCTGCAGAAAACCCCGACCCTCGCCTCGTTGCCGGGTGTCTACACGCGCCTGAACGACGCGGTCAATGACCCCCGAACCTCAAGCCAGGACGTTGCCACTATTCTTGCCGAAGATACGGCACTCGCCGCACGTTTGTTGCGCATTGCGAATAGTGCCTTCTATGGCTTTCCGGCCAGGATCGATACCATCTCGCGGGCGGTGACCCTGGTCGGAACCCGGCAATTACGCGACCTGGCGCTGGCGACCTCCATTGTCAAACAGTTCGAGGGCTTGCCGGAGGGTGTTGTGACGATGACCTCGTTCTGGCAGCACAGCATCGCCTGTGGAGTCACCGCACGTATTCTGGCGACACACCGGCGTGAACCCAACGTGGAACGCTTTTTTATCGCCGGACTCATGCACGATATCGGCCGGCTGGTCATCTTCGGAACGATCCCGGAAGTGGCAAAGCAGACCCTGGACGAGGCGCAAAACCACGAGGAATTGCTGCATAAAACGGAGAAAAAGCTACTGGGTTTCGACCATGCTGACGTCGGTGGTGCCCTGCTGCAGCAATGGAAACTGCCTGCTCATACGGTCAATGCCGTCGCGCATCACCACAAGCCCGGGGCCGATATTGGCCGGCATACCGACACGGCCATGATCCACGTCGCCGACCTGCTGGTCAACGCGATGCGGATAGGGACAAGCGGTGAACGTTATATCCCGGCTCTGGACCACGATGCCTGGCAACACCTGGGTTTGTCGGAAAATATTCTGGCCGCGACGCTGGCGGAAGTCGAGCGGCAATACGAAGATGCCGCGGCAATCTTTCTTGACGGTTCGACACCATGAACGCGGACAGAGACGACGACAGCGACTGCAGCCTGCGCCTGCGCCATCTCGAGGAGATGCGCCAGTGGTTTCACCGGGCCCTGGAAATCGGCGCCGGCCTCGGTAATTTCCAGGCCAGTGTCAACCAGGGCATGGGGGCCGCGGCGATACTGGCTGAAACCCGCAGTCGTCTGCAGCAGTTGTTCGATTTCAAGGCGATCTCTTTTTTCCTGGTTGACGAGTCCGACTACCATTTTGATCTCGATGACTGTGAACCGGCTTCATTACGCGAGTACATTCAGAGCGAGGCGGACCACCAGATAGAAGAAGGCACCTTCGCCTGGGCACTTAACCAGACACGCGCGGTACTCACCCGAACGCGTGACAGGCGTTACACGCTGGTGCTGCACGTACTGGCGACCCGTTCCCGCGTACGCGGCATGTTCCTGGGGCTGCTGGAGGACGATATTGCCGAGGTGAAGGAAGCGGCACTCAGCCTGTTCTCGATGATCTTCTTCAATACCGCCAATGCGCTGGAAAGCCACGAACTCTACCAGTTCGTCAACGAACAGAAAAACAACCTGGAAAAGACCGTGTCACAACGCACCCGGCAACTCGAAGAAGCCAACGCGGAAGCCCAGGCCGCCAACAATGCCAAGAGCCAGTTTCTGGCGAATATGAGCCATGAAATGCGCACACCGCTCACGGCGATTATCGGCTACGCGGAGGCGCTGCGTTACGACCGGTTGGCAGAAGACAAGCGGATAGAGGCGCTGGACTCGATTGCCCGCGCCGGACGCCACCTGCATACAATTATCAATGACATCCTCGACCTGTCCAAAATAGAGTCCAACCACCTGGAGATCGAATGGCTGCCTACAGCCCCCGTACAGGTGCTGAAAGAAGTCGAGGCCCTGATCGGCATACAGGCGCGGAACAAGGGACTGGATTTCAGTATCGACTATGAATGGCCCCTCCCCTCCCGGATTACAACCGATCCTACGCGGCTCAAGCAGATTCTGCTCAATCTGTGCAGTAACGCGCTGAAGTTCACCGACCGGGGAAGCATCAATGTACACGTCAGCCATTATCCGGAATCGGCACAGATGCTGTTCGCCGTCAGTGACACCGGTATTGGCCTGTCACCCGGGCAACAGTTAGCGGTGTTCGAACCCTTCACCCAGGCGGATACAACTACCACGCGCCGTTTCGGTGGCACCGGCCTGGGCCTGGCTATTTCCAGGCAACTGGCGGAGAACCTTGGAGGTGGCATTACACTGTCCAGCGTGCCCGGCGAAGGTTGCTGTTTTACCCTGGCGATCAGCGCTGAACCTGATGGCGCGGAAATGCAGACTGCGCTGCCCATACAGTCCGATACCTGTTCCTCATCCCCCACCGATTTTGCCGAACCTGTTCCGGCTTTGTCAGGACACGTGCTACTTGCCGAGGACAACCCTGACAACCAGCAACTTATCAGCTTGTACCTCGACAACGCCGGGATCGATGTCAGCCTGACGGAAAACGGCAAGCAGGCTGTCGAACAGGCACTCGCCGGTGATTTCGACCTGGTATTGATGGATATGCAAATGCCCGAAATGGACGGCCTGGAAGCGACCCGCCTGCTGCGCGCGACCGGCTACCGTCGCCCGATTCTGGCGTTGACAGCCAATGCAACGGCCGGCTCCCGTGAAAAATGCCTCGACGCCGGATGTGATGATTTTCTTACCAAGCCGATCAGTCGGGCTAAA
>CBEUNK010000092.1:0-10206 GCA_965544455.1 uncultured Thiogranum sp. | reverse complement strand
GCTAAATCCTGTTGCGTTGGCTGGTTCGAAACGGTTTGCTTCGCATGAACTGCGGACAATACAGAAGCATATTGATGAAAACAGGGAAATATTCCTGGAGGCGTGGAATGAGCACATTAGCAGTTGAGACACATCCCCTGGCTCAGAATGTCGAGTTTACAGACGATGATTTAGTTGTGTCATTGGTGGATGGGCGGAAGGTTACAGTGCCACTAGTTTGGTTTCCGCGTTTAGCGGGGGCCACGAAAGCCCAATTAGAGAACTACCAGCTTCTGGGTGATGGCGAAGGTATTCATTGGCCGGAAATAGATGAAGATCTGAGCGTAGCCGGATTGTTGCGCGGAGATCACTAGCATTCGTCAAAAATACGAAAAATACTGGTCAGAGAGCAATTTCCGCTAATATTGGAATTTATTGCTCTCTGGCTCAATTTCTCCCGTGGTTTCAACGTAGTACCACGAATCACCTGCTGGTTATTAGAAAACTCAGCGCAGCTGGGGTCTGAAAATGAAAGCCGTTGCCTATCGAGCGCCTGGTCCAATTGACCGCGAGGACGCCTTGCAGGACATTACCCTCGAGACACCCAGGCCCGACGGCCGCGATCTGTTGGTCAAGGTCGCCGCCGTGTCGGTAAATCCGGTGGACACAAAATTGCGCCGCAGCGTTGAGCCCGAAGGGGGTGATTGGCGAGTCCTTGGATTTGACGCCGCCGGCGTTGTTGAGGTGGCAGGGTCTGAGGTGCAGAACTTCAAACCGGGCGATGCGGTTTTTTATGCCGGTTCCATCGCACGGCCCGGCACCAACAGTGAATATCACCTTGTCGATGAACGCATCGTTGGCCGCAAACCCGCCAGCCTGGGCAATGCAGAGGCGGCAGCGCTTCCGCTCACGGCAATCACCGCCTGGGAAATGCTGTTCGACCGGCTCGATGTCAAACGCCCGACCGCGCAGGGGGGCAATATCATTCTGGTCATCGGTGGCGCGGGTGGTGTTGGTTCAATCACCCTCCAGCTTCTGCGGGCGCTGACTGATCTGACAGTAATCGCCACCGCCTCGCGACCCGAAACGCAGGACTGGGTGCGCGAATGCGGGGCCCATCACGTGATCGACCACCGCCAGCCTTTGGCACCCCAGGTTGAGGCGCTGGGTCTCGGCGCCCCCGGTTTTGTGTTCTCAACCACTCACACCGGCCAGCACCTGGCTGATATTGTCGAACTGATTGCACCGCAGGGACGTTTTGGCCTGATCGATGATCCGCAAGAACTCAATATCAAGCTGTTCAAGCCCAAAGCCGTGTCGCTCCATTGGGAATTCATGTTTACGCGTCCGCTCTTTGGTACGCCGGATATGGCGGAACAGGGCAGGCTGTTGAACGAAGTATCTGCACTGGCCGAAGCGGGTCGCATCCGTTCCACCGTTACCGAAGTCGCCGGCCGGATCGATGCCGCGACGCTGCGCGCAGTGCACGCCCGGATCGAAAGCGGCTCTGCGCGCGGCAAGATTGTGCTTGAAGGGTTCTGACGTATAGAGTGCGAGCCTAACCCGCTAACCGCTTGTACTTGATCCGATGCGGCTGCTCCGCATCCTCGCCCAGCCGCCGCTTGCGGTCCGCCTCGTAGTCCGCGTAGTTGCCTTCGAACCATTCCACGTGGCTGTCGCCCTCAAAGGCAAGAATATGTGTGGCGATGCGGTCCAGGAACCAGCGGTCGTGCGAGATCACCACGGCGCAGCCGGGAAAGTCGAGCAGCGCCTCTTCCAGTGCGCGCAGGGTTTCCACGTCCAGGTCGTTGGTCGGTTCGTCGAGCAGCAGCAGGTTGCCGCCGCTTTTCAGCAGCTTGGCCAGGTGCACACGGTTGCGTTCGCCGCCCGACAGGTCGCCGACGCGTTTCTGCTGGTCGGTGCCGGTGAAGTTGAAGCGCGAGACGTAGGCGCGCGAGTTCACCTCGTACTTGCCGACGGTGATGATGTCCTGTTCGTCGGAAATCTCTTCCCACACGGTCTTGTTGCCGTCCAGCGCGTCGCGGCTCTGGTCGACGTAGGCGATCTGTACGGTTTCGCCGACGCGCAGTTCGCCGTCGTCCACCGCTTCGCTGCCGGTGAGCATGCGGAACAGGGTGGTCTTGCCGGCGCCGTTGGGACCGATGATGCCGACGATACCGCCCTGTGGCAGTTTGAAGCTCAGGTCGTCGACCAGCAGGCGGTCGCCGAAGCCCTTGCTGATGTGATTGGCCTCGATCACCAGTTCGCCCAGGCGCGGGCCCGGCGGAATATAGAGTTCCTTGGTTTCGTTGCGCTTCTGGGATTCCTGCGAAGACAGTTCCTCGAAGCGCGCCAGGCGCGCCTTGCTCTTGGCGTGGCGGCCCTTGGGGTTGCTGCGCACCCATTCCAGCTCGGCCTTCATGGCCTTCTGCCGGGCGGTTTCGGTTTTTTCTTCCTGTTCCAGGCGTTGTTCCTTCTGCTCCAGCCAGGACGAGTAGTTGCCTTCCCAGGGAATGCCGTGGCCGCGGTCCAGTTCCAGGATCCAGCCGGCGACGTTGTCGAGGAAGTAGCGGTCGTGGGTCACGGCCACCACGGTGCCCGGGTACTCGTGCAGGAAGCGCTCCAGCCAGGCGACGCTCTCGGCGTCGAGGTGGTTGGTGGGCTCGTCGAGCAGCAGCATGTCGGGTTTCGACAGCAGCAGCTTGCACAGCGCCACGCGGCGCTTTTCACCACCGGACAGCTTGCTGACATCGGCGTCCCACGGCGGCAGGCGCAGGGCGTCGGCGGCGACTTCGAGGGTGCGCTCCAGGTTGTGGCCGTCGCTGGCCTGCAGGATGTTTTCCAGCCGCGCCTGCTCGGAGGCGAGCGCGTCGAAGTCGGCGTCCGGTTCGGCATAGGCGGCGTAGACTTCGTCCAGCCGTTTCTGTGCCTCGCTGATGTCCGACAGCGCTTCCTCGACGTTGCTGCGCACGTCCTTGCTCTCGTCGAGCTGCGGTTCCTGCGGCAGGTAACCGACCTTGATGCCGGCCTGTGGCCGCGCCTCGCCGTGGATGTCGGTATCGACGCCTGCCATGATACGCAGCAGGGTGGATTTGCCCGAGCCGTTCAGGCCCAGCACGCCGATCTTGGCGCCGGGGAAAAACGACAGGGAAATATCGCGCAGGATCTCGCGCTTGGGCGGCACGACCTTGCCGACCTGGTTCATGGTGTAGACGTACTGGGCCATAACTTCTCGATACCGGATCGTTCAAAAGGCGGGGATTATACCGTAACCCCTGTAGGAGCGCCGACCTTCGGCGCGATATCGCGGCCAGGGGGGCCGCTCCTACGGGATATTTCAACTATCCTGAAATCATTATGTCACTGGAAAAACCCGTCGCCGTCTACGTCGGCGAAGCACTGGCCGCTTACGGGTTCGGCGAAGGGCATCCCTTCGGGCCGGACCGCATGGGGGTATTCTGGCAGCGCATGCAGGCGCTGGGGCTGGATGCGCGGGTGCAGGTGTGTGACCCCGTGTCCGCCGACGATAACCAGATCCGGCGTTTCCACACGGCAGCTTACCTGGAACGGGTGAAACGCCAGTCGAAGACCGGCAAGGGTTACCTCGACAGTGGCGATACACCGGCCTTCAAAGGGGTTTACGAGGCTGCCGCCACCGTGGTCGGCACGGTACTGGCGGCGCTGGACAATGTTATGGCCGGCCGCTGCCGGCAGGCCTTCGTGCCCATCGCCGGGCTTCACCATGCCAGCCGCGGCGAGGCGGCCGGGTTCTGCGTGTTCAATGATTGCGGCATCGCCATCGAAACACTGCGCCGTGAGTACGGCATCCGGCGCCTGGCCTACGTCGATATCGACGCGCACCACGGCGACGGCGTGTTCTATGCCTTCGAGGACGACCCCGACGTCTGCATTGTCGACCTGCACGAAGACGGCCGTTACCTCTACCCCGGCAGCGGCGCGGTGGAAGAGAGTGGCCGCGGCGCGGCGGCGGGTACCAAGCTGAATATTCCCATGCCGCCGAACGCCGGTGATGAACTGTTTTTCAAAGCCTGGACGACGGCCGAGGCGTTCCTGGAACAGGCGCAGCCCGGCTTCATCCTGTTCCAGTGCGGCGCCGACAGCCTTGACGGTGACCCCATCACCCACCTCAGGTACAGCAGCGCCGCCCACCGGCACGCGGCCGAGCGGTTGCAGGCGCTGGCCGAACGGCAGTGCGACGGGCGCCTGCTGGCGCTGGGCGGCGGGGGCTATAACCGCGACAACCTTGCGGCTGCCTGGACTGCCGTGGTGGCGGCATTGCTGGGCGAAAGCCCCTGAATACAGTATCATTCCGAGCCTTTCAGCCGTTGCCGGGAATTTCCGCATGTTCAGCAAAACCATGACCATCGCCGGGTTCGACGACGAACTCGCCGCCGCCATCAAGGCCGAGGAGCTGCGCCAGGAGCAGCACATTGAACTGATCGCCTCGGAAAACTACGCCAGCCCGCGGGTGATGGAAGCGCAGGGCTCTGTTTTAACTAACAAATATGCAGAAGGTTATCCGGGCAAGCGCTACTACGGTGGCTGCGAGCACGTCGACGTGGCCGAACAGCTGGCCATCGACCGCGCCAAACAGCTGTTCGGTGCCGACTACGCCAACGTGCAGCCGCATTCCGGTTCGCAGGCCAACGCCGCGGTTTACCTGGCGTTGTGCCAGCCCGGCGATACCATCCTGGGCATGAGCCTGGCCGATGGCGGGCATTTGACCCACGGATCGAAGGTGAATTTCTCCGGCAAGATCTTCAATGCCGTGCAGTACGGCCTGAACGCCGAGACCGGTGAAATCGACTACGATCACATGGAAGCGCTGGCGAAAGAGCACCGGCCGAAAATGGTGGTGGCGGGCTTCTCGGCCTATTCCCGGGTGGTCGACTGGGAACGCTGCCGGGCCATTGCCGATGCGGTCGGCGCCTACCTGTTCGTCGACATGGCGCACGTCGCCGGCCTGATCGCCACCGGCCACTATCCCAGCCCCATCCCGGTTGCCGACGTGGTAACCACCACCACGCACAAGACGTTGCGCGGTCCGCGCGGCGGGCTGATCCTGGCGAAGGCCAACCCGGAGCTGGAAAAGAAATTCCAGTCGCTGGTGTTCCCCGGCACCCAGGGCGGTCCGCTGATGCACGTCATCGCTGCCAAGGCGGTGGCTTTCAAGGAAGCCCTGCAGCCGGACTTCAAGGACTACCAGGGCAAGGTGCTGGCCAATGCACGCGCCATGGCTGCAGTGTTTATCGAACGCGGTTACAAGGTCGTCTCCGGCGGCACCGACGACCACCTGTTCCTGGTGGACCTGATCGACAAGGGCATCACCGGCAAGGCTGCCGACGCCGCGCTGGGTGCTGCCAACATCACGGTGAACAAGAACGCCGTGCCGAACGACCCACAGTCGCCCTTCGTCACCAGTGGTATCCGCGTCGGTACGCCGGCGGTGACCACGCGCGGCTTCGGCGAGCCCGAAGTGCGCGAACTCGCCGGCTGGATGTGCGACGTGATGGACAATGTCGAAGACCAGGCGACCATCGACCGGGTGCGCGAGCAGGCGCTGGCGATCTGTGCACGCTTTCCCGTGTACGGCTGACGGCTGAACGATGCGTTGCCCGTTCTGCGGCTGCATGGACACCAAGGTGATCGACTCGCGCCTGGCGGGCGAGGGCTCACAGGTGCGCCGGCGCCGCGAGTGCACCGACTGTGGCGACCGTTTCACCACTTACGAAACCGCCGAGCTGGTTATGCCGCGCATCATCAAGAGCGACGGCACGCGCGAACCGTTCAACGAAGACAAGCTGCTTACCGGCATCCTGCGTGCGCTGGAAAAGCGCCCGGTTAATACCCACGCGGTCGATAGCGCCATCAGTCACATCCAGCACCGCCTGCAATCCTGCGGCGAACGCGAAATCCCGTCGCGGCAACTGGGCGAATGGGTCATGGACGAGCTGCGCAGGCTTGACCAGGTGGCCTACGTGCGCTTCGCCTCGGTGTATCGCTGCTTCCAGGACGTCAGCGAGTTCCGCGAGGAAATCGACCGCCTGCAACAGGAGCCCACCCCCGAAGAACGCCGCGACCAGATGCCGCTGCTGCCCGGCGACGAAGAAGAGATCTAGATTTTCAATGGGGTCAGACTCGATTGAATCCCCGGCCCAGGCGATGGCCGCAGCGGTGCGCCTGGCCGGGCAGGGCATTTACAGCACGCACCCGAACCCCAATGTCGGTTGCGTGATCGTCAACGACGGGCAGGTGGTGGGCCGCGGCTGGCACCGCTGTGCCGGCGAGCCGCATGCCGAGATACTGGCACTGCGCGAGGCCGGCGAGCGGGCGCGCGGCGCCGACGTGTACGTCACGCTGGAACCCTGCAGTCACCAGGGCCGCACGCCGCCGTGTGCCGCTGCGCTGGTCGCGGCCGGGGTCGGACGCGTGGTGGCCGCCATGCAGGACCCCAACCCGCTGGTGGCGGGGCAGGGCCTGGCCCGGCTGCGCGACGCGGGCATCGCGGTGGAAACCGGCCTGCTGGAAAATGCGGCGCGGCAGCTCAACCCCGGGTTTATCCGGCGCATGCAGCACGGCCGGCCCTGGGTACGGCTGAAACTGGCGGCCAGCCTCGACGGGCGCACCGCCATGGCCTCGGGCGAAAGCCGGTGGATCACCGGCGAGGCCGCGCGCCGGGATGTGCAGCGCCTGCGGGCGCGCAGTTCGGCCATCGTTACCGGCATCGGCACCGCACTGGCCGACGACCCGTCGCTGAACGTGCGGCTGGACGCGGCGCAGCTGCACGGTGTCGAGCCCGTGCGCCAGCCGCTGCGGGTGGTGCTGGACTCGCAGCTGCAGCTGCCGCCGTCGGCGCGGCTGTTGAGCCTGCCCGGCGAGACGCTGGTGGTGACGGCCAACACCGATAAATCAGCATGGCAGCCGCTGCAGGCGGCCGGCGCCGAGGTGGTGGCGCTGGAAACCGGTGGTGAGCGGCCCGACCCGGCCGCGGTACTCGACCTGCTGGGCGAACGCGGCAGCAACGAGGTGTTGCTGGAATGCGGCCCGACCCTGGCCGGCGCCTTCATGGCCGCCGGGCTGGTGGATGAACTGGTGCTGTACCTGGCGCCGCACCTGATGGGCGACAGCGCGCGTGGCCTGTTTCACCTGCCGGGCCTGGAGAAGATGCAGGACCGGGTGCAGCTGGAATGGGTGGACGTAAGGCGGGTGGGAACAGATCTGCGGTTGATAGTGAAACCGCAGCCAAAATAACGGTCCCTTCTCCCTCGGGGACCTCGGTGCCCGGTACGGGTAGAAGGACAGGATGAGGGAATTCGATCATGGGCATAGCCATTTGCCCCCCCTCACCCCGGCCCTCTCCCATAGGGAGAGGGGGGCTGGTTAGTAGAGAGATGAGTCATGTTTACCGGCATCATACAAGCCATTGGTGAAGTCGCGGCCCTCGAGCCGAAAGGCGAGGACCTGCGCCTGCGCGTGCGTACCGGCAAGCTGCCGCTGGCCGACGTGCACATCGGCGACAGCATCGCCACCAGCGGCGTCTGCCTGACGGTGATCGAGCTGCCGGGCGACGGTTACTGGGCCGACGTCTCGGGCGAGACCCTGGCCTGCACCGGCATCGGCGGCCTCAAGGTCGGTGACCGGGTCAACCTGGAGAAAG
Source organism: uncultured Thiogranum sp. (assembly GCA_965544455.1). Taxonomy (GTDB): domain Bacteria; phylum Pseudomonadota; class Gammaproteobacteria; order DSM-19610; family DSM-19610; genus Thiogranum. Next base: position 2,549 of record CBEUNK010000092.1, on the reverse strand, counting down.
CCCTGACGCCGTCGACACCGCTCGGCGGGCACCTGGTCAGTGGTCACGTCGACGGTATCGGTGAGGTGGTCTCGCGGCGTGACGACGGGCGCTCGGTGCGCTTCGGCATGCGTGCGCCCGACAAGCTGGCGCATTACATTGCCGCCAAGGGCTCGGTGTGCGTCGACGGTATCAGCCTGACGGTCAACGCCGTCGACGGTGCCGGGTTCGAACTGAACATCGTGCCGCATACCCTGGTCGAAACCACCATGGGCGAGTTTCAACCCGGACGGCGCTTCAACCTGGAAGTGGATATAATTGCCCGTTACCTGGAGCGTCTGCTGCTCGGCGACAAGGCCGCTCAGCCGGGTGCAACCGGCGTTACCCGGGAATTACTACAGCGCTGCGGCTTTACCGGCGGCGCGGACTGAGCAGGTTATGGAACTGAACAGCATCGAAGAAATCATCGCGGATATCCGCGACGGCAAAATGGTCATCATCATGGACGACGAGGACCGCGAGAACGAGGGTGACCTGATTATGGCCGCCTCCATGGTGCGCCCGGAAGATATCAACTTCATGGCGACCCACGGCCGCGGCCTGATCTGCCTGACCCTGACCCGCGAGCGCTGCCGTCAGCTGTCGCTGCCGCTGATGGTGAACGACAACCAGGACGCGCACTCGACCAACTTCACCCTGTCGATCGAGGCCGCCGAAGGCGTCACCACCGGCATTTCCGCCTATGACCGGGCGCACACCGTGCGCACCGCGGTGGAGGCGGGGGCGCGACCGCAGGACCTGGTGCAGCCCGGCCATGTTTTCCCGTTGAAAGCGCGGCCGGGTGGCGTGCTGACGCGCGCCGGACATACCGAGGCCGGCTGCGACCTGGCGCGCCTGGCCGGTTATGAGCCCGCGGCGGTGATTGTCGAGATACTCAACGAGGACGGCAGCATGGCGCGCCGCCCCGACCTGGAAAAGTTCGCCGGGGAACACGGTCTGAAAGTCGGCACCATCGCCGACCTGATCCACTACCGCATCGCCAACGAAAAAAGCGTCGAGCGCGTTGCCGAGTGTGAGCTGCAGACCGAATGCGGGGACTTTCACCTCTATGCCTACCAGGACCTGGTCAACGAGGGTCTGCACCTGGCACTGGTCAAGGGTCAGATCGACAGCGAGCAAGCGACGCTGGTGCGCGTGCACGTGCAGAACACGCTGGGCGACCTGTTCGGTGCGCAGATGAAAGATACCGGCTGGCCGTTGCGCGATGCCATGCGCCGCGTGGCCGACCACGGTGCCGGTGTGGTTGTCGTCCTGGGCGAACCGGAATCACCCAAAGAGCTGGTGCAACGTATCCAGGGTTACAACGAACATGAAAAAAGCGGCGAGCCGGTGACGCGCGAGGAACGCCACGAACTGCGCACCCATGGTATTGGCGCGCAGATCCTTACTGACCTGGGCGTACGGCGCATGAAGGTGCTGAGCGCGCCGATGGTGGTGCATGGCCTGTCGGGCTTCGGCCTGGAAGTGGTCGATTACGTAGACGGCAAGTAGAAGAATTTGCCCGTCATTGCCGCGTCGCTTCGCGCCTCGCAATGACGGCTTGAGCGAGATCCCTGAAAAACATTCGGAGTAAGCCCATGAGTGGTATACAGACAATCGAAGGCCAGCTGACCATCCGCGGGGCGCGTATTGCGCTGCTGGTATCGCGCTTCAACAGTTTCGTGGTCGAAAGCCTGCTGGACGGGGCCGTGGATACGCTGAAACGTCACGGTGCCGAGGAGCGCGACCTGCAGATTGTGCGCGTGCCCGGTGCCTACGAAATGCCCATCGCCGCCAAGCGCCTGGCTGCCGGCCAGCGTTTCGAAGCCATCATCGCCCTGGGTGCTGTCATCCGCGGCGGTACGCCGCACTTTGAATACGTTGCCGGTGAATGCACCAAGGGCCTGTCGCAGGTGTCACTGCAGTACGATATCCCCATTGCCTTTGGTGTGCTGACGGTCGACAGTATCGAGCAGGCCATCGAGCGCGCCGGTACCAAGGCCGGCAACAAGGGTGCCGAGGCGGCCATGTCGACCATTGAAATGGTCAACGTGCTGCGCGAGATCGGCAAGTAGGAAGCGGGTCTGGATATTCACTGGAAACCTGTATTCTCCTGCGTCATTCCGGCGAATGCCGGAATCCAGGAGGCTATTAAAACCTCTGGATTCCGGCATACGCCGGAATGACAGGCTTACTGAGATTGCCGCTATTGACAAAAACCATGACCAGCACCCCGGCTAATAAAGCGACCAACGCCCTGCGCACCCGTGCGCGGCGGCTGGCCATGCAGGCGCTTTACCAGTGGGACCTGTCGGGCAATAACCTGTCGGACATCGAGGTGCAGTTCCTCGAGGACGAGGACTTTTCCAAGGCCGACAAGGACTATTTCCACGAACTGCTGCACCAGGTGCCGGCGCAGCTGGACGTGGTGGAGCAGGCGTTTACGCCCTACCTGGACCGGCCGCTGAAGGAGATCGATCCGGTCGAGCGCGCGGTGCTGCGCCTGGCCAGCTACGAACTGATGACGCGCA
>CBEUNK010000091.1:0-10219 GCA_965544455.1 uncultured Thiogranum sp. | reverse complement strand
CTGGTGGAAAAACTCCACGACCGTAAACCGGAAAACGTGCAACCCGATTTCGTCGGCCTGCAGGTCGAGGACCGCTATGTGTTCGGTTACGGCATGGACTACTACGGCTACTGGCGCAACCTCAAGGGTATTTACGCCGTCAATAACAAGGAATAAACGGAACGCTTATGGCTGAACTGGCGATTATCGGTGGGACCGGTCTGACGACACTGAAGAACCTCGAAATAAAAAAACGCGAGGTCATGCGCACGCCCTACGGCGAACCCTCGGGGCCGCTGGTGCACGGGCAACTCAGTAACACGGACGTGGTGTTTCTGCCACGTCACGGGCATGGCCATACCATACCGCCGCACATGGTGAACTTCCGCGCCAATATCTGGGCCCTGAAGCAGACCGGCGTGCACAGCGTCATTGCCGTGGCCGCGGTGGGTGGTATCGAGGCTGGCCTGAAACCCACCATGCTGGCCTTTCCCGACCAGATCATCGATTACACCTGGTCGCGCAAACATACCTACTTCGAGAGCGGCCTGTCGGAAGTCACGCATATCGATTTCACCCGGCCCTACAGCGAACCGGTGCGCCGCCTGCTGATCGAGGCGGCCGCTGAACTGGGGGTTGAATATGCGGCCGGCGGCACCTACGGCGCCACGCAGGGGCCGCGACTGGAAACCGCGGCCGAGATCGATCGCCTGGAGCGCGACGGCTGTACGGTCGTCGGTATGACCGGCATGCCGGAGGCGGCGCTGGCCCGCGAACTCGAACTGAATTACGCCTGTTGTGCCGTAGTGGCCAATCGGGCGGCCGGGCGCGGTGAAGGTGAAATCAGCCTCGAGGCCATCGACGATAATCTGTTGCTCGGCATGGAAAACGTACGCCGCGTGCTGGAAAAAGCCATACCAAAGTTAAAGTAATATATAGAAAAAATATATAACATGCTGTAATTATATATAATATAAGAATATATTATGCCCGCCCAAATACTTGACTAATCTTGTCAGGATATATATATTAGTACGCGCTAATAGAGTAACTGACGAGAGGGTAAGACTATGAGCGGACTGATACAGAACTTTCCTCACAATGGTGTGGTGACGGTCAACCGCGTGATCCTCAAGCCGGGTTACACGGTGGACGACCTTCAGGAGCGGGTGGCGGTTTTGTGTGAAAACGTCAAGACCTACCACTCCGATACCGGCTTTGTCGGTGGCTTTGTCTGCCTGAACAAGGGTGAAGTCTCCAACGAGGGTTCCACCATCGGCCAGGCCGTCGACAGTGACCTGAAAGGTAAGGAAGCGTTGATCGTGACCTTCTGGAACTCTTTCGAGGATCACGAGGAATCGCACCGCAGTGACACCTTCCAGCCATTGTTCAAACAGGTGCTGGAGCTGTGTGAAAACGGCAATGAAGAGATCGCCTATGAAATGCTCTGGTCGGGCAAGGCCTATGACCCGGAGCAGGCCGAGGCGGCACGCCAGGCCAAGGAAACCTTCCAGGCGGCTTGATTCGATCGCCGGTAAGTTCATGAACCGGGCTTCGGCCCGGTTTTTTTATGGGCTGGTCGGGGCGGCCGGTGTGTCTGTGTCGCCGGCGGTCGCGGCTGGTGGCTCAGGCTCAGGCGCAGGTTCGGGTTCTGGTTCGTAGGGTGTGATCAGGGCGATGACACCAAAGCGCGGGTTATCGAAATAGTGTACTTCCTGGCTGCGCATGCGCCGCTTCTCGGTAAGGCGGATCTCGGGCAGTTCCACGGCGCCACTTTCCGCCGGCAGGTGCAGCTGTAAATCAAGATACAGGTGCAGGTAGCGCTCGACGGCCACTTTCACGGTACCGTCGACATAGCTGCCGGTTGCATTTTCCCGGGTGGGCAATGTCAGCGGCCGGGCCTGGTTGCGGTCGTATACCGCTTGCCGCCATGCCAGGTAGGCCAGTGGCCGGTAGCGCGATGAACGCCCCAGCGCATTACGTTCCGCCGTGAGGTGATAAGTTTCCTGTGGCAGCCAGGTGACGGCTACCGGTTCATTCGCTTCCCCGGACGGGACCTCGGCCACATCTTCGAACCAGGTGGAATAGTCGATTGGCCAGACCTCGCCGCCGTCGGCGTCAACCAGGTTCTGGAATATCAGCAGCTCGATGTCGAACTGCCGGGGCGTACTTGTGTCCGCGATCGTGGTATGGCCGCCAGACAGCAGCAATACGAGGGCGGCGACAAGGTTCCGGCTGAGAGTTTTCATGCCGCTATCCTGCCTCAGTCACCGCGCGGGCTCAAGCTGTCGAGTAGTGCGCTGACCCGGCCGAGTCGCGCGTCCGGGGCGGCCATATCAAACTGGAAACGGATCCTGTCCGAACCATCCAGGTTGTAGTGCTGCGGCTCGCCCTGGATCAGCTGGATAATGGTGGCCGGGTCGACATTCGGCTCGGCACCGAAATTCAGTCGCCCGCTGTGTTCGCCGACATCGATTCGGGCGATGCCCAACGGTACCGCCTTGAGCTTAAGCGTGGTCACGCCGAACAGGTTTTTGACCGGCTCCGGCAACAGGCCGAAGCGATCGATCATTTCCACCTGCAGTTCGCGCAGTTCCTCACCATCAGCCGCGCTGGCAATGCGCTTGTACAGGATCAGGCGGCCGTGCACATCGGGCAGGTAGTCCCCGGGTATCAGGGCGGGCATGTGCAAATCGACTTCGGGACCGTGGTTCAGCGGCCGGTCCAGCTCGGGCTGGCGCCCGGCCTTGAGGGCTTCCACGGCGCGTTCCAGCAATTCGGTATACAGGGTGAAGCCGATTTCCTGAATCTGGCCGCTCTGTTCGTCGCCCAGTAATTCGCCGGCACCGCGTATTTCCAGGTCATGGGTGGCCAGGGTGAAGCCGGCCCCCAGGTCTTCGAGTGACTCGATGGCCTCGATACGCTTGATGGCGTCGTCGGTCATGGCCTTGCGGTGCGGCACCATCAGGTAGGCGTAGGCGCGGTGATGGGAACGGCCCACGCGGCCCCGCAACTGGTGTAACTGGGCCAGTCCCAGCCGGTCGGCGCGGTTGATCAGGATGGTGTTGGCGGTGGGCACGTCGATACCGCTTTCGATAATGGTCGTGCACAACAGAATATTGAAGCGGCGGTGATAGAAATCCAGCATCACCTGTTCCAGGTCACGTTCGCGCATCTGGCCGTGACCGATTTCGATACGTGCCTCGGGCAACAGCTCGCGCAGCTCACGGGCAACTTTTTCAATCGTCTCCACTTCGTTGTGCAGGAAATAGACCTGGCCGCCGCGCTTGATTTCACGCATGCAGGCCTCGCGGATGGTGCCCTCGTTCCACTCGGTGATGAAGGTCTTGATGGCCAGGCGCTGGACCGGCGGCGTGGCGATGATGGACAGGTCGCGCAGGCCGGACAGCGACATGTTCAGGGTGCGTGGTATCGGCGTAGCGGTAAGCGTCAGCAGGTCAACCTCGGCACGCAGCGCTTTGAGTTTTTCCTTCTGGCGGACACCGAAGCGATGTTCCTCGTCGATGATCACCAGCCCGAGGTTTTTCGGCTGGATGTCACCCTGCAGAATCTTGTGCGTACCGATGAGAATATCCAGGGTGCCCTGGCGGAACGCCGCGATGATTTCCTCCTGCTGCTTTTTGCTGCGAAAGCGGGACAGCACATCGATGCGCACCGGCCAGTCGGCAAAACGGTCGCAGAAGTTCTGGTAATGCTGCTGGGCGAGCAGGGTGGTGGGGACCAGGACGGTGACCTGGCGCCCCGACTGTGCCGCGATGAAGGCGGCGCGCATGGCCACCTCGGTCTTGCCGAAACCGACGTCACCGCAGACCACGCGGTCCATCGGCCGGTCGGAGCGCATGTCGTCCAGTACCGCTTCTATCGCCTGCGCCTGGTCCGGGGTTTCCTCGAACGGGAAAGCACTGGCAAAGGCCAGGTACTCGTCGTCATCGATGTGTGCCGCGTTGCCCTGGCGTGCCGCGCGGCGGGCGTAGATGTCGAGCAGTTCGGCAGCCACGTCGTGAACGCGTTCGGCCGCTTTCTTGCGTGCTTTCTGCCAGTGATCGCTGCCCAGTTTGTGCAGCGGTGCGTTCTCCGGTGACGAGCCGGTGTAGCGACTGATAAGGTGCATGGAGGCCACCGGCACATACAGCTTGTCGTTGCCGGCATACTCGAGGGTCAGGAACTCGGTGTCGAAACCGCCAACCGACAGGGTCTGCAGGCCGAGGTAGCGGCCGACACCGTGGTCCTCGTGCACCACCGGGGCGCCGACATTGAGGTCGGTAAGGTTGCGCACGATGACATCGGCATCCCGCCGCGGCCGCTGGCGCCGCTGTTGCAGGGCCCGTTCACCGAACAACTGTGCCTCGCTGATGATGGCGAGCGGCGGATCGACCGCCAGCCAGGCGCCCTGTTCCAGTGGTGCCACGGTGATCGCCAGGGCTGCATCGCCCTCGACAAACGTCTGCCAGTCGTCCACCGGTTGGGGCCGCAAGCCGAATTCACGCAACTGCAGCAGCAGGGTCTCGCGCCGCCCGGCGCTTTCGGCGCAAACCAGGCTGCGTCCATGGAAGCCGGCGAGGAAGTCCTGCAAGGCACCGGCGGGTCGTTCGGCGCGCGCCTGGACCCGCAGTGTGGGTAGCGTGCGGGTGGCAAAACTGACGTTGTCGTGGTGGATGTCCAGTGCCTCGGCACGTTGCACATCGATCTGTGCATAGTGATCCACCGCCCGGCGGGTTTCTTCATTATCGAGATAAAGCCGGTCCGGCGGCAGAATGGGGCGCTCGATATCATGGCGCAGGCTTTCGTAGCGTTCGACCAGCGCCTCGCGGAAGCTGTCAATGGCAGTGCGCGCGTCTTCGCTGATCACCAGGCAGGTCGATGCCGGCAGGTAATCGAACAGGCTGGCGGTCTGCTCGAGAAACAGGGGCAGGTAATACTCGATGCCGTTGGGCATCAGGCCGTTACTGACGTCCCGGTAGATCAGTGCGCGTTGCGGATCGCCCTCGAAACAACTTCGCCAGGCCTGACGGAAGCGGCTGATGGCGGCATCGTCGACCGGGAATTCGCGCGCCGGCAACAGGCGGATGCTGTCGACCTGTTGCAGGGAACGTTGCGTGTCCGGGTCGAAGGTCCGGATGGATTCGATTTCATCGTCGAACAGGTCGATGCGATATGGACCGGGTGCACCCATCGGGAACAGGTCCAGCAGCGAACCGCGTACCGCGAACTCGCCGTGCTCCATGACCTGGGCGACACAGTGATAGCCGGCTTTTTCCAGGCGCGTACGCGTGGCGTCGAGGTCGAGACGCTGTCCGCGGTCCAGTACCAGGCTGTCGCGATCAAGGAAGGCGCGTGGCGGCAGGCGCTGCAGCAGGGTAGCCACCGGTACCAGCAGCACGCCCCGCTGCAGTGAAGGCAGGCGATGCAAGGTGTGCAGGCGCTCGGAAATGATGTCCTGGTGGGGCGAAAAGCGGTCGTAGGGCAGGGTTTCCCAGTCCGGGAAACACAGGATATCCGGTGCCGGGTCGGTGCAGAAGAAATCCAGCTGCTGCTGCAACTGCTCCGCCGCCTGACTGTCCGGCGTAACGATCAGCAGCAACCCCTCGTGGTGGCTCGCGGCCTGTGCCAGCACCAGCGGCAGGCTGTCACCGTACAGGCGCGACCACAGGCGCCTTTCACCGGCAGCGGCGGGCAGCGCGGGATTCAGCGGGTTGTCACCGGTTTGTCCGGCGGTCTGGGTGGCGGGGCGGCTTGGCATGGATCGGGGCTGTCGGAAAGCGGCGTATTGTCGCATAACGGCGCCAAAAAAAAACCGGCGACAGGCGCCGGTTAAGGGGATGGGAACAGTTACAAATGCCTAGATAAACAAGCAGACATCCGATTTCTGCGCCACTGGGAGGAAATAGGTTGCGCCAACGTAATCCGTGACTTCCGGAATAAACTCGCTGTTGTCAAAACCGAAAACATCCACTGTCATCTGACAGGCCACCATTTTGACGTCGGCTTCCAGGCAAAGTTCCCGCAATTCTTCCACCGTGGCGACACCCTTATTCTTGAAGGTTTTTTTCATCAAACCGGTGGCGACTTTCTCGAAACCGGGCACGCCGGCCATCAGCAGGTTGGGCATTGGCCAGTTGAAATCCTGGAACCATTTCGGACCGAAAGGCATTTTCATCGGCATCGCCGGGTTCCCCAGCGGTGAGACTTCGGAAGGGATTTCCTTTTTCAACAGCAGCAGGCCATAGAAGGTGAAAAAAATCGAGGTATCCCAGCCCAATGCTGCGGCGGTGGAGGCGAGGATGAAGGGTGGATAGGCCCAGTCCAGTGTGCCCTTGGTGGCAATGATCGCCATCGACGGCGTTTTGTTCTCTTCGATCTCCTGGAGTTTGGTCGGCAGCAACTCGTCGAGCCGCTGGTTCAGCCACTGGTCCATTTGTGGGTTTGCAACTTGCGCTTCTGCGTTCATGGGTGCCTCCTGGTTGGGTAGAGAGGGTGAGGGCGCCTAAACTTTACGTGCGAATCCGTACTCGCCCAGCCACTGGCCGGCGCGATAGTCGATTTTCAGCCAGTCCGGCACAAAGCGCTCGGCGTGCCGTATGGGCATCGTCTCGACCGGCGGCTTGCCGTCGGTCTCGGCGACAGAACAGTGTTTGGTGGTAACGGCCCTGAAGGTCGTGAACAGCCCGGGGATAATGCGGGCGTGGTCATCGTTTTCGAGGGGGGCGCCGTTAACTTCCCCGAAGCGCAATTGTTTGCGAACCAGGCAACTGAAATAGAGTTCGAGTTCAACGACAATCGGTAAACGGCTGGCGGCGACCGCGCGGACCGCATCCGCGCTTACATCGACGAGGAGAGATTTTCCTTTCAGGTTCACCGTGCCCGACCAGGCGTCACCGGACAGGCGCCGACCGGGTACGTTATCGCCGATGCTGAGATTGAGCGTTTGACTCTGATGCACGGTAAACTCTCCCCATTGGTCGTCGGATTGTGCAATACCCGGTTTACAGACAAACCGGATAGTCTGTAGAATACGAACCGACTAACTGGTTTGTCAATAACTTTCTGGAAAAAGTTTCAGATCATTCGCGAACAGCTTCGCAAGGCAGGTAACTGATGGAAAATCCGGAAAAATTATCGCGGATCGAACGTAATCCGGATGTCACGCGGCAGCGGATCCTGGAAGCTGCCTTCATGGAAATCTATCGAAATGGCTTTCAGGGTATGCGCCTCGATGAGGTGCTGGCGGTCACCGGGCTTACCAAGGGCGCGCTCTATCATCATTTCCCCAACAAGCGCGCGCTGGGTTACGCGGTGGTCGACGAGGTCATACTGCCCACCATCGAGGCCTTGTGGCTCCAGCCGTTGAAAAATGCGGCGGACCCGTTCGAGGGGCTGTTGACAGTGATCGAACAGCTGCCGGACGTGAAACCGCCGGAAATGATCCAGTACGGCTGTCCGGTGAATAACCTCGCGCAGGAAATGTCACCCCTGGACGAGGGTTTCCGCCAGCGGCTCAATTATATTCTCCGGCTCTGGCATGACGTCACGGAGGAAGCGCTGGAACGCGCCCGGCAGAAAGGGCGCATCCGCGACGATATCAATTGCGACGAAATCGCCACTTTTGTGCTGGCGGCCCTGGAGGGGTGCATCGGCATCGCCAAGAATGCGCAGAGTGACGAACGTCTCAGGGTATGCAATCGCGGCCTGATCGATTATCTTCGCTCCCTGCAGGTCAACAATTAACAAAAAATAGGGATATTCGATGACACGTTCACTGGCGGAGGCGCTGGTCAGCCGGCGCTGGCTGTGGTTGCTGGCGGCGTTGCTGCTGGCCGGTCTGGCCGCCAGCGGCGCGCGCTTCCTGTCGTTTTCCAATGATTACCGGATATTCTTCAGCAAGGAAAACCCGCAGCTGCTGGCGTTCGAGGAGCTGCAGAATACCTATACCAAGTCAGACAATGTCCTGTTTGTGCTGGCGCCCGCAGACGGCAAGGTATTCACGCCGGAAACACTCGCTGCCGTCGAATGGTTGACCGAACAGGCCTGGCAGATTCCGTATTCCATTCGCGTTGACTCGGTCAGCAATTTCCAGCACACCTATGCCGAGGGCGACGATCTGATCGTCGAGGACCTGGTCATGGACGCGACCGGGTATCAACCGGCAGATCTGCAACGCGTGCAGCAGGTGGCGTTGCACGAACCAATGCTGCTCAACCGGCTTGTCTCCCCGGAGGCACATGTTACCGGTGTTAATATCATCATCCAGCTGCCCGGTATCAACCCGGCCGCAGAAGTGCCCGAGGTGGTCAGCTTTTCACGCGACCTGGCCGCACAACTGGAGCAGCGCTACCCGGCTATCGATGTCCACCTGACGGGTATTGTCCTGCTCAACAATGCCTTCTCGGAAAATTCGATCATCGACATGACGACGCTGGTGCCGATCATGTTCGCCATCATCTTCATTGTCCTGGCCGTGCTGCTGCGCTCGGTGTGGGGCATGCTGGCGACCATGCTGGTCATTGTCCTGTCTATCGTCACGGCGATCGGGGCAGCGGGCTGGCTGGGCATCAAGCTCACCCCGCCCTCGGCCAGCTCGCCCACCATGATCATGACACTGGCCGTGGCGGATTGCGTACACCTGCTGGTGACCTTCCTGCAGCGCCTGCGCAAGACACCGGACAAGGCCACGGCCATGACCGAAAGCCTGCGCATCAACCTGCAGCCGATTTTCCTCACCAGCGTGACCACCGCGATCGGCTTCATGTCAATGAATTTCAGCGATGCGCCACCGTTCCGCGACCTGGGTAATATCGTGGCTATCGGTGTGGTAGCCGCCTTTGTCTATACCATCGCCCTGTTGCCGGCACTGATGCTGGCATTGCCCGTACGGGCGCCGGCGGTGCGTGATGGTTCTGTCGCTGCCATGGACCGGATTGCCGATTTCGTAGTCGCTCGCCGCCGATCCGTGCTGGCCGGCATGGGCTTACTGGTGGTCGGGCTGGTCGCTTTTATACCGGCCAATGAACTCAACGACGAGTTCGTGAAGTACTTCGATCAACGCATAGACTTCCGTGTCGATACCGATTTCACCACCGATAATCTGACGGGGCTCTATAACATTGCCTATTCACTCGGTGCCGGGGAAGCCGGGGGTATCAGCGAACCGGCCTACCTCGACAGGCTGGAGGCATTTGCCGGCTGGTTTCGCCAGCAGCCGGAGGTCATGCACGTCAGCAGCCTGTCGGACACCATGAAACGCCTGAACAAGAACCTGCATGGCGACGACCCGGCCTGGTACCGGATACCGGACCGTCGCGAACTCGCGGCCCAGTATCTGTTGTTGTATGAAATGTCCTTGCCGTATGGCCTGGATCTCAATAACCAGATCAACGTCGATAAATCGGCCACCAAACTGGACGTATCCATTAAAAGCATTTCGAGTAACGCGACCATCGAGCTGGAAAACCGTGCACAGCAATGGCTGGAAGCCAGCGTTCCGGAAAGCATGCAGGCGCATGGCGCGAGTCCGTCGATCATGTTTTCGCACATCGGTGCCCGTAATATCCGCACCATGCTCACCGGCACCACGGTGGCATTGATCCTGATTTCCATGATTCTGATGGTAGCGTTGCGCTCGCTGCGGCTCGGCCTTATCAGTCTGGTCCCCAACCTGGTACCCGCGGGCATGGCCTTCGGGCTATGGGGGCTGCTGGTGGGTGAGGTGGGGCTGGCATTATCGGTGGTCACCGGCATGACGCTCGGTATCGTGGTTGATGACACGGTGCATTTCCTCAGCAAGTACCTGCGCGCCCGCCGCGAAGAGGGGTTGTCCCCGGAAGACGCGGTCCGTTACGCTTTTCATACCGTGGGCACCGCCCTGTGGACCACCTCGGTGGTTTTGATCGCGGGGTTCCTGGTGCTGACCCATTCGCCCTTTGAGCTGAATTCGGGCATGGGCCTGCTGACGGCGATTACCATCGGCCTGGCCCTGCTGGCCGATTTTCTGTTACTGCCGACCCTGTTGATGACGCTGGATAAAAGGAAACAACATGAAACTGATCAGCTGGCTGATCCTGTTAAGTCTGCCGTTTAATGTCCTGGCGCAGAGCGCCGAAGAGCGCGGGCTGGAAATCGCCGTCGAGGCTGACCGGCGCGACACGGGGTTTCACGACTCCACGGCTTCGTTGCAGATGATCCTGCGCAACCGGCAGGGCGACGAAAGTACCCGGCAGATTCG
>CBEUNK010000090.1:0-10382 GCA_965544455.1 uncultured Thiogranum sp. | reverse complement strand
AAAACCGGCATAGGCCAGGTACAGGCTCCACAGCAGCGGTTTGCGCCAGATTCCTGGGGTGTGCCAGCCGGCGAAGCGGTACAGGTGCAGTGCGCAAAGCAGGCCGGCCAGTAACGCGGACCATTGGCGATTCCCGACAAATACCTCGACCACGAAGAACAGCAGAAAAACCACCAGCAGGGTGATATCCAGGCGGTTGGAATTACGTAATTCCACCGCGTAGCCGACGCCGCGTTCGATAAAAAATGGAATCAGGCGCCGACTCAGGGTCAGAATCAGGCCGATTACCAGGAAAAAGCCGGTATAGAGCCCCCAGTGGACACCTTGCTCGAGGTAACCGGCAGCGCCGAGATAAAATATCAGGTTGCCGGCACCGGTAAGGATGAGTTTGGCGACGATGCCGGTTTGCTGCCATTGCCGGGCGCTGACGATCGGTCTCAGGATGGCTATGCAGAGATAGGCGTTAAACAGCACGTCGAATGCGGCTGACCAGTAGATACCCGGCCCGGGCAGATAGAAGGTGACCCGGGCGCAGAGCCAGAACAGGAAAAGCAGCAACAGCGCCGGGCCCCGCAGGGTGGTTTTACCGGTCCAGTTGGTGACCGCTGTCAGCAGGAAGCCGGCAATAACGGCCAGGCTGTAGCCGTAGATCATTTCGTGGGCATGCCACACCCCGGGTGTCAGGCCGTGAAACACCACCGGCAGCCCGAACCCGTAGACCAGCAGCCACACCAGCATGGCAACTACCGCATACGCGGCGGCGGCCAGGAAAAAGGGCCGGAAGCCAACGGAGAGTATCGGCAGAGGGGGGTGTTCCGGGCTTGTCATGCGATTTTCCTTGCCACGTCGATTCAACGTATCATCCTGCCTGATCTGCCTGCCGGTGACGCCGGTGAAAGATTTCACCGGCGGGTCGAAGATCGGCAGGCTACACGGTAGAATCCGCACACACGGCTACAGCGACAAACGCTCTGGCGCCACGTTCCCTGAATCCTTCCCGGTAACAGTGGTCAGGCGCAAGGGTGCTACGGCCGGAGATTTAATCGTTGGACAGGCAGGGGTGCCTTGATTTTCATCAAGTGTATCCCGTGGACAAGAATGCATGATAGAAGACCTGAAAAAGGGCCTGTTATTCGCACGCCTTGACGAGAACCAGCTGCAACGGGTGTCGCAGCAGGCACGCCGGGTGACCCTGGAAGAGGGTGCTTCCCTGTTTGAACAGGGTGATACAGCAGACCGTTTCTACCTGCTGCTGAACGGCCAGATCAAGCTCTACCGCCTGTCGCCGGCCGGAAATGAAAAGGTAATCGAAGTGGTGACACCAGGCAGCACCTTTGCCGAGGCACTGATGTTTCTGGACCGTCCGCGCTACCCGGTCGGCGCGCAGGCGCTGTCTGCCGCCGAGCTGATCAGCGTCGATGCCCACGATTTCGCCGCCATGCTGCGGGGCTCGGTGGATACCTGTTTCCTGCTGCTGGGCGATATGAGCCAGCGCCTGCGCGGCCTGATCCGAGAAATCGACGACCTCAGCCTGCACAGCGCCACCTGTCGCGTGGCCGGCTATATCCTGGCCCAGGCGCCGGATGGCGATGAAGACTTTGAGCTGAAGGTGCCCAAGCAGATCCTGGCCTCGCGGCTGTCGGTCAAACCCGAGACCTTCTCCCGCATTATCCGCACACTGAGCGAGCGGGGTTATATCAGCATGCACGGTAACCGCGTGCGTATCGAGCAGCCGGATGCCCTGCGCGACGTGGCGGATGTCTGCGCCCTGTCGCAGGACGCCCTGCAGTCGACATTCCTGTATCCCTGCCCGCCGGCCGCGAAAAACTAAGCCTCGATGGTGAGAAAAAGAGTTCTCAGGCCTCTGCAGCATTACCTCGGTATCGAGTGGACACAGGTCAGTCGTACGGAGCAGCTGGTTTCGGCACTGGGTGGTTTTTTCGGCATCCTGTTTATTCTGCTGATCAGCGGACCCTATCTGCACGAACCGGCCGGCGCATTGATCGTGGCCTCCATGGGCGCCTCGGCGGTGCTGCTGTTCGCCGTTCCGCACGGTCCCCTGTCCCAACCCTGGGCGCTGATCGGCGGTCACCTGGTGTCGGCCTTTATCGGGGTCAGCTGTGCGAGCCTGGTGCCGGAAACCCTTGTCGCTGCGGCGCTGGCGGTCGGCCTGGCCATCGGTGCCATGCACGTACTGCGCTGTATTCATCCGCCGGGCGGCGCCACGGCGCTGGCCGCGGTGGTCAGCGGGCCGGCGGTGCACGCCCTGGGTTACCGCTATATGCTTACCCCGGTCCTGCTCAACGTCAGCGTGATCCTCTCGGTGGCGGTTATTTTCAACTATTTTTTCAAGTGGCGGCGTTATCCCGTGGCGCTCAGCCGGCCGCTCGAGCGCGAGGCGCCGGTCCGCGAACGACCGCCCGTCGATCACCAGTCACTGGTGCTGGCTTTGAGTGAGCTCGATACCTACACGGATATCAGTGAACAGGACCTGGTGAAAATCTACGAGTTGGCCTATAGCGCCGGCCACGACGAACCCCTGCCCACGGATGCGCTGGAAACGGGTCACTGTTACAGCAATGGCCGGCACGGTGCTGAATGGCAGGTGCGGGAAATCAGCACGATCGAGGAGGCCGGCGAGGGCCGGCAGGTAGTCGGCTACCGTATCGTCGCCGGTGACGGGGCCGGCCGCAGCGGCAAGGCCGGCCTGATGGAATTTGCCCGCTGGACCCGCTACCGCGTAGTACGTACCGACAACCTGTGGCAGCGGGTCTGAGCCGCGTGGTGCCAGCTAGATAAATACTACCCAGGCCATCACGGCCAGTACAATGACGGCGACCACTGCCGCAAGGGCGAGGCCACAAAACGTGCAGGTATTGCCAATCGAACGCATCGTTGTGCTCATCCTGAATCCCTCCTGAATGTCTGGTTGATCGACCCGGTTAACTAAATGCAACCACAAATCAGATAACACGAAAAATAGCGTTTTTTGTCAAGAAAGAGAAAATTATCTGAATATACTAATTAGCTAACCAAGCTTGGCGCTAGACTAAAACGAGTAAAAGGGGACGGAGGGATCAATTTTTAATCCCTCCGCCCCTTTTTTCTTTTTTCATCAGAACTTGTGCTCGAATGTTGCCTCGACTGTCTTATCCGTACCGGGTCTTTTTATATGCAGGGTGATCTTGTAGGAAGTTCCCGGTTGGGGTTTCACGTAGTTACCGTAGCTGCCGGCTAATGCCATCGGTTCCAGTTTGACGGGTGGGCTTTCCAGCCCGGGCCAATCGAACTGCATCCGAACCCGGGCATCATTGATCGGGGCATGGCTTTTTTCGTCGTGCAGCGATACGTTGACGTGGTAGTAACCGGACCCCTTTGGGATACCTCCATGCATCTTTCGTTCCGGTGAATCTTTTGGCAGGATGCGCAGGTTTTCCGCCGGCATCAGGCCTAGAAAGATTTCGATTCCGTCGACGAACTTGTGATTGGGGTCTGTGGCTGCCTTCTGTTTTGTACTGCCCGAAGATGCCGCTTTGGGTATCCCGGCCGGGTTATACATGTACAGGATTGCAGAACGGATTTCCGCATCGGTGAGGTTGGCCTGGCCGCCGCGGGGAGGCATGCCGCCGTGTCCGTGAATCGCGGAGTTGACCAGGTACGGCAGCCCTTGCTGCATGCGTTTTACCCAGGCCTGCAGATCACCGACCCTCGGCGCGCCGTCAACTCCCTCGGCGTGGCAGCTGGCACAGCGCGCCTCGACGACTTGTTCGCCGGACAGTTGCTTTGCCAGGTCTGCCGCGCTTTCGGGTTCCACCCAGTTACCGCCGGACTGATTGACCATGTAGGTCACCGCGCGCGCAATTTCCAGGTCGCCGAGCTGGGCATCGCCGCCATGCGCCGGCATGTTGCGAATGCCATCAAGGGCATGTGATGTCAGACTGGACAGCCCCTGGGCACTGCGTTTGCTCCAGGCGTCCGTGTCTCCGATCATCGGTGCGCCATTCTCACCGCCTGCATGGCAGGTGGCACAGACCTGTTTAACTACTTCCTCTCCACTGCGCGCCTCACCCTGGGCATGAACCGGTGTCACCGGCAACGATATGCACAGTGCTGGAAGAAGAGACGCCAGCACCCATTTGCTTGTCCCGACCCTGTTTTTCAAACCCCCGCTTTGCAAGCCCTGTTTCATCCCGTTACTCCTGATTGTTCGATAGGTTGCTAACAACTGCATAATCTGCCCCGATATGAATAAACCGTTGCCTCAAGTAAAAGTATAGAACGCCTTGCCAGGATTTGCATGCTTGTCCAGGGGTTTGTTTATATCAGGCCTACCTGTCGGCCGATGCGATCGGCACCCTGTTTTTTTATTCTTTTCTGATACCCTCGATAAACAGGTAAACATCGTCCTTGAGAAACCGTTTGGCGGTAATGTCCAGTGTGCTGGATTCTTCAATATACTGCTCGGTCTTCCGGTCGAATCTGGCGCCATAGACTTTTTCGACAAACGAACTGAACAGCTCCTGGCGTTTCCTGATTTTCCTGTTTCGGGAGTAAATCATTTCGAGCAGGCGGAACCGTCCGCCCGGTTTCAGTACACGGCCGAACTGCTCCAGGGCCGATGGCTGGAATTCGTCCGGCATGACGCAGCAAAGGAAGGTGGAAACTATCCAGTCAAAGCGGTTTGATTCGACGTGGCTCATCACGCTTGCATCGTCGTGCAGGAGGGTTATTTTGCACGGCGCCTTGTTCGCCTTCCGGGCGGCTTTTCTCAACATGACGTCGCTCAGATCGATGCCCGTCAATTCAACGCTCTCGTGATAATGCCGGAAGTTTCTTCCTGTTCCCACGCCGGCCTCGAGCACTTTGCCGCGCAGGTCGCCCAGTATCCGGGGGCGCCAGTGTTTGTAGACCCGTTCCCAGGGATAGTCCAGCAGGTCATAAAACAGCGCCGTGACATTATATTTGGCGCGCAAAGACAGGTTTTCTTCTCTCACGAAAACACCTTTTCAGGCACTGTTCCTGTCCACGGGGCTACGCCCGGTGGTTGATGCCCGTCAGTGGCTGGTGCCGGCGGAGCGGTGCGTCTTGTTGTACACGTTGTACTTGCCCGACGGCTTGACCATTGGCAGCCGTTTGATTTCCTTCAGCGTGGCGGCGTCGTAGACAATCACCGCGCCGTCCATGTCCCAGATGCTGAGCAGGGCGTGGCGGCCGTCCTTGTCGAATTCCACGTGTGCCGCGGTCTTGCCCGGGGCGGGTCGCAGCGTCTTGACGATCTCCAGCGTGCGCTTGTCAATGATATGCACGGCATCGCGGTTGGGGCCGAAGAACACGTCGACCCAGGCATAGGGGGTGTTTTCATGGCTGCGCATGAAAAAGCCGGGCCCCAGGGTCTTGATCCGCTTGATGGTCTGCCAGGTCTGCATGTCGATGATACTGACCTCGCCGGTTTTCAGATTCGGTGTGGCCAGCACCGGCCGGCCCTTGTAGTCCCAGGTGATGCCCGAGCCCAGGTGCGGCATGCCACCCAGGTCGATATCGGCGATCTTGCGGCCGAGGTCGAGGTTGACCACCTGGCCGTTTTTCGTGTTACGCGCGGCACCGATCAGCAGCCGGTAAGCGGGGTCGAAGAAAAAGTCGTCCAGGTAGTCGTCCAGCCGGATGCGCCGCACCGGAAAGCGCCCGGACTGGCGCGCCACCCCTTCGTCCATGCGGTAGTCGTGCATGGGGCCGTTGTAGACCGGCAGCGGATTGTCACTGTAGGGGATTTCCCAGACCTCGGGCAGGTCCTTGAGCGCGGCAATGAAACTCTTGCGCGGTGCCGCGTCGTAGACCGCGCTGACCCGCGAGCTTGCGCCCTGGTCGTTGACGACATCGATCAACTTGATGGGAGACAGGTCGCGGGCATCGAGTAGCACCAGGTTATGGGGCAGGTAGTTGGCGACCATCACGTAGCGGCCGTCGGACGATACTGCCAGGTTGCGGGTATTGATACCGGCGCGTATTTCGCTCAGTACCTTGAGGTTCCACATGTCGAACTTGCTGATCCAGCCGTCACGTGACGCGAAATAGACATAACGGCCGTCGGGCGAGTACTTGGGCCCGCCGTGCAGGGCAAAATGGGTCTTGAAACGGACCAGCGGCGTGAAGGTATCGCCGTCGAGAACGGTAGCGTGGTGATCGCCCAGTTCCACCACCACGAACAGGTTCATGGGATCGGCCGTGTGCACAGGCTTGTCAGACAGGGCGCTGTCCGGTGTGATGATACGGTGCGTGGCGCGTATTGCCGCCAGGTCCCATGCGGGCATGACCGCCGGCGGTGTGTAGATGTAATCGACCAGTTGTTGGATGGCGGCTGCATCGAGCTTGTCGCCGAATGCCGGCATCTGGGTGGCAACGCGGCCCTGGCTGATAACCGAGACAGCCTGTGCCGGTTTCAGGCGCTTGAGGTTGCCCGGCAGCAGGGCCGGACCCATGGCGCCGAGGCGATTCTGGCCGTGGCATTCAGCACAGTGGTTTTTAAACAGGGTGCCCGCGCTGTCTTCTGCGCGGGCACCAGCAGATAAAACGAGTGGCAGCAGGCACAGCAGTATCAGACCACGCGTCAAGGCCGTTCGACCTCTGCCGGCGGCTTCCGCCGCTGTCTGCGCCGCCAGGGGGTCAGCGGGATACGCGCGGGCATGTCGCTGACGCCGATTTCCGTATCCGTCAGGTAGCAGCCGGGATCTTCCGCCCAGGGATTACCGGTCAGCTGCCAGGCACGTGTACGGCTGTTGCCGCCACAGACATCCAGGTAACGGCACTGTGCACAACGCCCCTCGAGTGGCCGCTGTTGCTGTTTGAGGCCTGCCATCAGCGGGTCGCTGGTGTCCTGCCAGATGCTGGAAAACGGCCGTTCGCGCACATTGCCCAGGGTATAGTCCCACCACATGGTGTCGGGGTGGACGTTGCCGAGGTTATCGATGTTGGCGATGTTGACGCCCGAGGCGTTGCCGCCCCAGCGCTGCAGCATCGCCTGCAGTGTCGCTGATTTTTCCGGCAGGTGGTCGTTCACCCACTGCAGGAGGTAGGGGCCATCGGCGTCGTTGTTGCCGGTGACGAACTCCTTCGGTACGCCGGCCTGGATGCGCTGCCAGCAGGTCTCGAACAGCAGATTCATGGCCACGCGCGTCAGCTTGTGTTGCAGGTCGTCGGCACGGTTGCGGTTGCCGCGGCCGGCATAGTTGAGGTGCGAGAGATAAAACTTGTCGATGCCTTCCCGGTCCATCAGCGCCAGCAGGTCGGGCAGTTCGGCGGCGTTGTCCTGCGTCAGCGTAAAGCGCAGGCCGACCTTGATATCGGCGTCGCGGCACAGGCGGATGCCGTGCAGGGCCTGGTCGAAGGCCCCCTGTTTGCGGCGGAAGCGGTCGTGCACGGCGCGCATGCCATCGAGGCTGATGCCGACGTAGTCGTAGCCGATGGCGGCAATGGCATCGATGTTGTCCTCGCTGATCAGCGTGCCGTTACTCGACAGGCCGACATAGAAACCCATCGCCTTGGCGCGCGCGGAGATGTCGAAGATATCCGGGCGCATCAGCGGTTCGCCCCCGGAAAGAATCAGTACCGGGACGCCGAAGTGTTTGAGGTCGTCCATCACGGCGAACACCTCGCGCCGATCAAGTTCGCCACTGAAATCGTGGTCGGCCGAGGTGGCGTAACAGTGCTTGCACGCCAGATTGCAGCGCCGTACCAGGTTCCAGATCACCACCGGCCCGGTCGGTGCGGCCACCTGGGGGCGCCGGCCGGCCCGGTCCGGGTCAGCGAGCGCCTGCATGTAACGTGTCAGTCGGAACATGGAATCCTCTCAGGCGGCCAGTCGGAGGCCGGTTTTTTTCAATACCGCCGAGCTGAACAGGGTGTCGTGCTCCAGGCAGTGTTCGCCAAGCAGTGCTTCGATCTGCCGCACGCGGGTGGTCACCACCGCACGGTCACGGCCATGCACCATGGCGAACAGATTATACGGCCAGACACCGGCGTGGCGCGGGCGCAGGTAGCAGTGGCTGACGAAATCCAGCCCGCCAACGCGACGGCCCAGTTCGGCAGCCTGGTCGTCGGGTACGTTCCAGACGCTCATGCCGTTGCCGCGCAGACCCAGCCGGTAGTGATTGGGTACGGCACCGATACGGCGCACGGCGCCATTGTCCAGCAGGCGTTGCAGGCGTTCAAGCACAAGCCCGGCCCGGCAGTCGAGCTGTTTTGCCAATACATCCCAGGGATCGGAATGCAGGGGCAGGCCCGACTGGGTGGCGCGCAGCAGGCGCCGGTCCAGATCGTCGAGCCGGCAGTCGGCCACTGCCGGCGGGTCACCGTCGACAGGCACTGTATCGATGTCACCGTGCTGGCCCAGCCGCAACTGCAGCCCCAGGTAAAAGGTCTGTTGCCGGGGGAAGTCATACACCGGCAGCCCGGTACGCCGGGTAATGGTCGCCAGGGTCTGGGCCACACCCCCCGCTTCGCCGCTGGCGACGACAAACCACATGTTGAGCCGGTGATCACGGCGGTAGTTATGGGCGACGCGCGCCAGGGCGTTGACCTCGGCCGTCACGCGTGCAAACTCGGGCTCCGGTACCGCCAGCGCAGCCAGGGTTAGTTCGCCACCGAGGCGCTCGGCGTCGAACAGGGGTCCGAAGCGGCTCAGCAGGCCGCGCCCGAGCAGGCTCTGCAGGGTCTGGATCAGGGTGACTTCCCGCGTACCCAGACTTGCCGCGACCCGGGAGAATGGGTGCCCGGTCAGCGGGAAACCGCCCTGAAAACGGTTGATGAAATCGCGTTCGAGCGGACTCACGGTGCTCATGGTGCGGATTCCATCCGGGTATCGAGACTGGTGTAGCGCGCACCGCGTTGTTTGAAGCAGCGCGTACTGAACAGCACCTGGTGGTCGATGTCCTGCATGCCGCAGCGGCGCACCAGGTGATCGACGCGCGCCAGTACCTGCTCGCGATCGCGCCCGTGAATCATGGTAAACAGGTTGTAGGGCCAGTCCGGCAGGCGGCGCGGGCGGCGGTAACACAGGGTGATGAAGGGCACCGAGCCCAGGCAGCTGCCGGTGGCGGCGACCTCGTCGTCAGGTACGTTCCAGACCACCATGGCATTGGCACGGTAGCCGAGGGTACGGTGACGCACCACGATACCCAGGCGCTTGATCACGCCCTGGTCCTGCAGATCCTGCAGCCGCTCGATGACTTCCCGTTCGCTGATGCCCAGTTGCCGGCCGATCAGTGCATACGGCTCGACAACCAGCGGCAGGCCGTTCTCCACCGCCTGCAGGAGCGCCCGGTTTGTCCCGTCTTCGAGGGCGGGGTGGGGGGTGACGTTCATGTCCATTGCAGTCGGAACCCCAGGTCGATGAAGTAATCTTCCTGCATCGGCAGATCGAGCACCGTCAGTCCGCTGCGTGTCTCGATGTCACGCAGAACGGCGTCGAGGCGTGGACGGTCCGGCGCGGTAACCACGAACCAGAGGTTGTAACGGTGTTCGCGCTGATAGTTGTGGTTGACCTCCGGGTACTCGCTGATCATCGCGGCAATCGCCTCCAGGCGCTCTGCCGGTACCGCCAGCGCGGCCAGGGTACTGACCCCGACGCGGTTGGGATGCAGCACCGGGCCTACCCGGCTGATGGCGCCGGCGTCCTGCAGGCGCTGCAGGCTGTCGAGCACCGCGGTTTCGCTGATACCGAGTTGCGCCGCGATGCGCGCATAGGGGCGCGACTCGAGCGGGAAACCCTGCTGGAACTCGTCCAACAGCCGTTGCTCGGTGAGTGACAGTGACAGGGTTGCGGCGGTCATCACAATATCCTTGCTACAAGCCGATGCGGTGGGCGCGTGCCGTGGAGAAAATCCCACTGGGTTTCTGTGCGGGCAGGGTGGCGCGCCGTTCGAACGTGGCGGTGTCATAGACCTGCAACTGGTCGCGGTCACGTACCGATACCCATACCTCTTCCCCGCGGGGTTCGAATTCCATGTGCAGCACCCCTTTGCCGGGTTGCAGGGTTTTTACCAGCGACAGGTTCAGGCTGTCGATGACCTGAACGGTGTCGTTATCCGGTACGGCAAAGTTCACCCACACCTGGCGCCCGTCGGGACGGGCCATGACGAACACGGGTTGACCGTGTACCGGGATTTTTTTCAGTAATTGCCAGGTGTCGGTGTCGATTACCAGCACCTCGTGACGCCCGACCGCCGGCACGAAGGCGCGCCGTCCGGCGATCGCCCAGCCCTCGAGGTGTGGCATCTTGTAGACCGGCAGTTTCTGTTCGCCCTTGCCGTAGTCGGGCA
This sequence comes from uncultured Thiogranum sp., assembly GCA_965544455.1. Lineage (GTDB taxonomy): Bacteria > Pseudomonadota > Gammaproteobacteria > DSM-19610 > DSM-19610 > Thiogranum. Next base: position 69 of record CBEUNK010000090.1, on the reverse strand, counting down.
GAATGCGTCTGACGCCGGCATCCAGGTCCCACAGGTCCAGCAGTGCCATGCCGTCTTCACCGAACAGGC
>CBEUNK010000089.1:0-10415 GCA_965544455.1 uncultured Thiogranum sp. | reverse complement strand
TACAACTGGCAGTGACGGCCATTCGGCTGGCCGACCGCCTGGGCAGCGACGATGCCGAGCAGTTGTTACAGGCCATGGAAACCGGCAATGCCTTCCGCCAGGCACGGCGCTGGCAACAACTGCTGACGACCTGCCGTGTTACCGGCCGTATCGACGCGCGGCGCAGCGAACGACTCGAAGACGCGCGCCAACGGGCAGCCGCCCTCGGCGCCGGCGACCTGGACGACCCCCGCCTGCGCGGACCGGCGGTCGGCGCGGCGATTCACGACCTGCGCCGGCGCGCCATCGCGCAATTCTGGCAGGCGACAGACAGCGACTCGTCCCGCGATGACCCGTCCTCAAGGGCATCGGAATAATGCTGCGATTGACGTATTGCAGCCCGTGCAGGCCGTAAGCACTCCTTACCGGCAGCTGCGGCAGCGTTACGTCGCCGCGCGGAAAATCCGCCAGCTTAAAAAGCTGCGTCACCGCACCACGGCCGGCGGCTACACGCTGCAGGGCTTTGACCGGCACCGCTGTATTTTCGTGCACATTCCCAAGTGCGCCGGCGAATCCGTCTGCCAGAGCCTGTTCGGCAATCATGGCGCCGGCCATTACCCGCTCACGACCTTCCGCAAGGTTTTTTCACCGGCTGACTACGCGGCTTATTTCAAGTTCGCCATTGTGCGCAATCCCTGGGACCGGCTGCTGTCCGCCTACCGCTTTCTGCAACGCGGCGGTTTCAACAGCGCCGACCGCCGCTGGGCTGAACAGCACCTGGCCGACTACGGCGATTTCAGCCACTTTGTCAGGGAATGGGTCACACCGGAGAACATCCGCAGCTGGGTGCACTTCCGGCCGCAAAGTGATTTCCTGCAGACACCAACCGGCGCACCGGGCATCGATTTTATTGGCCGCTTCGAAAACATCGAGGCCGACTTTGCGCAGGTCTGTCACCGGCTCGGCCTGCAACGGCAGCTGCAAACCCGCAACACCGGCGACACCGGACAGGACTACCGGGATTTCTATGACAGCGAGGCCCGCGAAATCGTCGCTGATGTCTACCACCAGGACGTGACCGGGCTGGGTTACTGTTTCTAGATAAACAGGGCGAACAACACCGCACCCAGGATGAGGCGGTAAACCACAAACGGCAACATGCCAATACGATCCAGCAGTTTCAGAAAATAATGGATGCACAGATAGGCGCTGACCGCGGACAGGCCGACGCCGACGACCAGCGCGCCCCACGGCGCCGGTTCAGCGGCCTCTACCAGGTTGACCGTTTCGTACAGGGACGCCATGGCGATCGCCGGCACCGACAACAGAAAGGAGAAGCGCGCCGCCGCCTTGCGATCCAGGCCGACCAGCAGGCCGGCGGTGATGGTAATCCCGGAGCGCGAGGTGCCGGGAATCAGTGCCAGCACCTGTGACAGGGCGATCACCGTGACACGCCCGGCATCCAGGCGGTACTCGCAGCGGGTCTGTGGCCCGACCTTGTCGGCGTAACCCAGCAACAGGCCGAACAGGATGGTTGTCGTGGCGATCACCAGCGGCGAGCGCAGGTAGGTTTCAACGTAGTCGTGAAACAGCAGGCCGCTGAGCCCCAGCGGAATGGTGCCCAGCAGCACCGCCCAGGCGAGCATGGCCTCATCATCGGGGTTGCGGGTGACCAGCGAACGGGTCCAGGAACGTGCCATGGCACCGAGTTCCTGGCGGAAATAGGCCACCACCGCCGCCAGCGTGCCGAAGTGCACGGCCACATCGAAAGCCAGGCCCTGGTCCTGCCAGCCGGTCAGCACCGGCACCAGAATGAGGTGGGCGGAACTGGAGATCGGCAGAAACTCGGTCAGCCCCTGGACCAGGGCGAGAATAACGGCTTGAATGATATCCATGGATTGACCGGCGACTCGCTGAAAGAGCGCGAATTATAACCGGCCGCGCAGGTCGGGCAACGCAAAGCCGGCAACGCCTGCGTCAAGATCGCGTGAAAATCCGATGCACTTGAATCGCTCACCCATTTCGCCGGGTAACATAAGGCGCTTCGCTTCGTTGCTGAGCGCCAGGAAACGGCGTGTGTCGCCGGGGTCCACCTCGGTCAGCAACTGCTCGATACCGCAGGCCAGCAGAAACTGTGCCTGGCTGGTGTAGCCCGCCAGCCGCAGACCGGCGTCGCTGGCGGCCTCGGCGATGGTCGTGAAATCAACAAAGGCGGTAATGTCCTGCAGACCGGGGTACCACAGGGCGTCGCCGTGTGCCTGGTGCCGGTAGTGGCACATCAGCGTGCCCATGGAACGCTGCGGGTGATAGTACTCCCGTCGACCATAGCCGTAATCGATCAACACCAGGGCGCCCCGCGCAATACAGCTGCACAGCGCCGTCACCCACGCCGCCAGGCTCGGGCAGCACTCCGAGCGATAATCACCCTGCCAGCCATTTTCCCGCGCCAGCGCCTGCACCGTACCGGCCAGTGCATCACCTGCTGCCCGCTCACACAGTGACAGCGACGGGTCGCCGCCCGATACGCCAATCGCCCTGACCTCGCCTTCGCACCACCTGAAACGGCTGACCGGCAGGGCATCGGCGACTTCGTTGCCGAAAACGACACCGTTGACGGGTTGTTCCGGCAGCGCTTCCAGCCACTCGACCCGCGCCGCCAGCCCGGGAATATCCGCCAGCGCCTGCTCTTGCAGTGCGCGCATGGCACCACTGCGCTCCAGAATGCAGTAACGCCGGGGCAATGCATCCAGCGCCTGTAATTCCTGCAACACCACGCGCGCCAGCACACCGCTACCGGCGCCCAGTTCCAGCACCATCGCGTTATCAACCCGGGACACCACCGAGGCGATACAACGTGCCAGGCAACGCCCGAACAGGTTGCCCGACTCCGGTGCGGTGACAAAATCACCCTGTGCGCCGAAAGGCGTCAGGCCATTGCTGTAGTAGCCCAGCCCCGGTTCATACAGGGCTTTTTCCATGAAGGTATCAAAGGGCAGGCAACCGCCATGCGCGGCGATCAGGGGTCGCAGTTTTTCAAGCAGTGCAGCGCTGACGGCCTGGCCGTCAGCGCCGGGTGGCGGCAGAGACGACGGCATGGCCGGGAATCAACGGGGCTCGACGGGCCACATGGGCTGGGCAGTCGGGTCGAATTCATCCCAGATGGCCGCAAAGGTGAAACCGTTGACAGGGTGCCGCATACTGCCCGCGATTTCCGCCAGCGGCCGGAGCACGAAGGCATATTCCAGTATCTCCCTGCGGGGCAGGTGCAGACCCGGCTCGTCGAGCACCAGGTCGTCATAGAGCAGAAGATCCAGATCCAGGCTGCGACTGCTGAATTTGCCGGTACTGCGGTCGCGACCGTGTGCATCCTCGATCCGACTGAGAGTTTCGGCGACCTGCTGCGGTGACTGGTCGGTGTCGAACACCACCACCAGGTTATAGAAAGGATCACCATCAAAACCGACCGCCTGGGTTTCGTACACGCGCGACTGCTCTATCGTGCCATAGGCCTCCCGCAAATCCGCCAATGCGCCTTCCACGTTACGCTCACGATCGATGTTACTCCCTACACTTACATACACCCTGGCCATACACTCAACTCCTCGTACCCCGTTCGATGACTACACCCACTCCCTTGGCACCACGAACCGCACCACCCTTGTTAAGCGTAAGACGCAACCAGGACACCGCAAATTCGGACCGGATCAGCTCGGCGACGCGCTCGGCCAGTGTTTCCACCAGCTGGAAGTCACTGGCTTCCACGTAAGCAATAACACGCTTGGCCACGGCCTTGTAATTCAGCGTATCGTCGATGTGATCGCTGGCTGCAGCCCTGGCGATGTCGGTTGCCATTTCCAGATCAAAAGACAACGTCTGTTTGATGGCGCGCTCCCAGTCGTAAATACCGATCACGGCATCCACGCGCAGGTCGCGTATGAAGATGATATCCATACAGCCCTGGTCAATTGCACAAACAATCCGCCCACTATAGTACAGGAGAGGGCGCGTACTCCAGTTGCCCAGCAGACTGCCATGGCTTGACCCCGGCCCGCCAAGGCATTCCAATAGCGCCCATGACCATGACGCTTACCCTGATCGCCGGCGCCTACCTGCTCGGCTCGCTGTCTTCCGCCATTATCGTCTGCCGCCTGCTGGGCCTGCCGGACCCCCGTGGTGAAGGCTCCGGCAACCCGGGTGCCACCAATGTGCTGCGCATCGGTGGCAAGAAGGCAGCGGCCATCACGCTGATCGGCGATATGCTCAAGGGCCTGATCCCGGTCCTGATCGCCAAGCTGCTCGGAGCAAGCATCGCTGTACAGGCCATGGTGGCGGTGGCCGCCTTCCTGGGTCATCTCTATCCGCTGTTTTTCGGGTTTCGCGGTGGCAAGGGCGTGGCCACGGCGCTGGGCGTGCTGCTGGGTCTGCACTGGCCGGTAGGCCTGCTGACCATCGCCACCTGGCTGGTGATCGCCAAGGTGTTCAAAATATCATCGCTGGCGGCGCTGCTGTCGATCCTGGTGACGCCGCTGTATATCTGGTGGCTGATCCCCGAACGCTCGCTGATAATCGCCATGCTGTTCATGGGGACACTGCTGTTCTGGCGGCACCGTTCCAATATAAGGAACCTGTTCGAGGGTACCGAGGGCCATATCGGGAATAAATCCTGAAGCGCCCTGAAAAAAACCGCCCACCCGAACGTACCATCTCATCCAGAGGTTTGGGCCACAGGCCTGGTGCAGGCCGCCACAGGTCGGAGCCGGGTTGCCGGCTTAGGGCGCAAGCGCATGCACCGGCAACCCGGCTCCGACCTGCGGCGACTTTCAGGGTACCTTGGCGCTATTACTCGCCACGTCGGCGAGTTACCGGAAACCCGCTAAACGGCTTCCAGTTCCTCCAGCGACCAGCGCGGCTTCACCACGACTTCCAGATCCTGCTGCTGCCCGGCCTGCAGGCGGCAGGCACCGGCATAGGCAATCATGGCGCCGTTATCGGTACAGAATTCCAGGCGCGGGTAGAACAGCTCCGCGGACAACCCTCCTGCCATGGTGTGTAAGGCCGTGCGCAATGCCTGGTTGGCACCGACACCACCGGCCACCACCAGCCGGTCGATACCGGTCTGCTCCAGCGCGCGCCGGCATTTAATGACCAGCGTATCCACCACGGCATCCTCGAATGCCCGGGCGATATCGGCGCGGGTCTGGTCATCGTCCCCGGCCGAGCGGCAGGTCGTCAGGGCGAAGGTCTTCAGGCCGCTGAAACTGAAATCGAGCCCCGGGCGGTCGGTCATGGGACGTGGAAAGCGAAAGCGCGTCGGGTCACCCAATTCGGCCAGCTTCGCCAGCTGCGGCCCGCCGGGGTAGTCCAGGCCCAGCAGTTTGGCGGTTTTATCGAAGGCTTCCCCGGCCGCATCGTCGAGGCTGTCGCCCAGCATGCGGTAGACACCAACGCCCTGGACTTCCACCAGCAGCGTGTGCCCGCCGGAAACCAGCAGGGCCACGAAAGGAAAGGTCGGTGCCGGCGACTCCAGCATGGGTGCCAGCAGGTGGCCTTCCATGTGATGGACACCCAGCGCCGGGACACCGAGACTCCACGCCAGGCTGCGGCCGATACTGGCGCCCACCATCAGGGCGCCGATCAACCCCGGACCGGCCGTGTAGGCCAGCGCATCGATTTCGCGGCGATCCACACCCGTTTCGGCCAGCAGACCCGACAGCAGCGGCAGGGCCTTGCGCACGTGATCCCGGGAGGCCAGCTCCGGCACCACACCGCCGTATTCGGCGTGCAGGCCGACCTGGCTGTGCAGGGCGTGCCCCAGGAGCCCCCGTTCGGTGTCGTACAGGGCCACCCCGGTTTCGTCGCAGGACGATTCAATTCCAAGTACCAGCATGCCGCTATGGTAGCGGCGCCGGCGCAGGAAGCCCAGTTCCCCACACGAATCAGGGTTTTACCTTTGCGCACGGCGCTGTTACAATACGCGCCCTTTTGACCGTCCGATTAATTGAGGAAACGGCTTTGCCACAAGTAAAAGTACGTGAAAACGAGCCTTTCGAAGTTGCCCTGCGCCGCTTCAAGCGCTCCTGCGAAAAGGCAGGCATTCTGTCTGAAGTCCGCCGCCGCGAGTTTTATGAAAAACCGACCCAGGAACGCAAGCGCAAGCAGGCGGCCGCCGTCAAGCGCCACGCCAAGAAAGTCTCGCGCGAAAACGCCCGCCGTACCCGCCTGTATTAATTTTCACCGGTCAACCCCGCCATGTCCCTGAAGGAGACCCTCCAGCAGGATATGAAAACCGCCATGCGCGCCGGCGACAAGCGCAGGCTGGGCGTTATCCGCCTGATCAACGCAGCGATCAAGCAGCGCGAGGTCGACGAACGTATCGAGCTGGACGACACCCAGGTCACCACGGTGCTGGACAAAATGGCCAAGCAGCGCCGCGAGTCGATCGAGCAGTACCAGAAAGCCGGCCGCGACGATCTCGCCGACCAGGAAAACTTCGAACTCGAGGTGCTGAAAAGCTACCTGCCGGAACAGCTGGATGACGCCGAAATCGACGCCCTGATCGCGGATGCCATCGCCACCACCGGCGCCAGCAGCATGAAAGACATGGGCAAAGTCATGGGCCAGCTCAAGGCAAAACTTGCCGGCCGCGCCGACATGGGCGCCGTCAGCGGCAAAATCAAGGCCCAATTGTCCGCCTGATACAACCGACCGGCCTGCCGGCCGTGAAGGACGATATCGGCTGACGCCGCCGGTGACTTTCTCTTACCATTAGTCCATGGCCGGCCGCATCCCGCAAACCTTCATCGATGACTTACTCAACCGTGTCGACATCGTCGACATCATCGAGTCGCGCGTGCCGCTGAAAAAGGCCGGCCGGGAATTTCACGCCTGCTGCCCTTTCCATAATGAGAAAACGCCGTCATTTACCGTCAGCCCCGGCAAGCAGTTCTACCACTGCTTCGGCTGCGGCGCACACGGCAGCGCGGTGGGTTTCCTCATGGACTATGAAAACCTGTCTTTTCCGGAAGCTATCGAGGAACTGGCACGCAAGGCCGGCATGGAGGTCCCGCACGAAGCAGGCAGCAGCCCGCAGGCGGACGACCGGCGCCACGACCACTACAGCCTGCTGGAAAAAGCCGACCATTTTTTCCGTGCCCAGTTGCGCCAGCATCCGCAGGCCGCCCGGGCCGTGGACTACCTGAAGGAGCGGGGTCTCAGCGGTGAAATCGCCCAGACCTTCGGCCTCGGTTACGCCCCACCGGGCTGGGACAGCCTGCTGAAACACCTGGGCGACGAACAAAGCCGGAAACTGGCCACCGAACTGGGCCTGCTGGTAGAAAAAGACGACGGCAGCCGCTATGACCGCTTCCGCGACCGCGTCATGTTCCCCATCCGCGACCGGCGCGGACGCTGCATCGGCTTTGGCGGACGGGTATTGGGTGACGAGAAACCCAAGTACATGAACAGCCCGGAAAGCCCCGTCTTTCACAAGGGCCAGGAGCTCTACGGCCTGTTCGAGGCACGCAAGGCCGGCCAGAAACTGGAACGCCTGCTGGTGGTCGAAGGCTACATGGATGTGGTCGCACTGGCCCAATTCGGCCTGACCAACGCGGTTGCCACGCTCGGCACTGCCACGACACCCGAGCACCTGGAAAGGTTGTACCGGACTGTCAGCGAGGTGGTGTTCTGTTTTGACGGCGATGCCGCCGGACGACGTGCCGCCTGGCGTGCGCTGGAAAACACACTGCCGGTATTGCGCGACGGCCGCGAAGCGCGTTTTCTGTTTCTGCCCGAAGGGGAAGACCCGGACAGCCTGGTACGGGAAATAGGCGCCGATGCTTTTCGTCGAAAAACTGTCGAATCGATCCCACTTTCGCGGTTTTTTTATGAATCGCTCTCCCGGCAGGTCGATACCGACAGTGTGGATGGACGCGCCCGGCTCGTCGAACTGGCCCGGCCGCTGCTGAACAAGCTGCCGGATTCCGTGTTCCGCGACCTGATGCTGGAACAGCTGTCGCAACACAGTGGCCTGAAACTGGCACAACTGGAAAAGCGCCTGTCCGGGACGGCGCCCGCAGCGGCAGCAACCGCGGCACCTCCCGCCCGGGCACGCGGGGACAGGAGCCGCAGCCCGGTGCGCGTGGCGATCCGCCTGCTGCTGGAACAACCGACGCTGGCTGAAAAGCTCCCCAGCCCCGCCGGATTCGAGGACCTGGATATCCCGGGCGTGCCATTGCTGGCCGAGCTACTTGAAATTACGCGGCGCAGCCCAAATGTATCCACCGGCAGCCTGCTCGAACACTGGCGCGGCCGGCCGGAGGAACAACATCTGGCCCGGCTGGCAACCCAGCCACTGGATATACCCGGCGAAGGCTATGAACCGGAATTTTGTGGCGCGGTCCAACGTCTGATTGAGCAGCGCAATCAGCAAAAAGCCGATCAACTGCTTTTGAAGGAGCGCCGGTCCGGGCTGAGCACGGCTGAGAAAGAGGAGCTGAAACAAATACTTGGTGGTTTACACCCGAATCAGGGGTCAATCACTTGACATCTAACAGAACTGGCTAATATAGCGTTTTTAAGCTACACTGGCTGTTTAATTTTTGCCGTTTCGAAACCGGCTCGACGGGGACATGTTCAGGTGATGAACCAGAACCAACAATCGCAACTTAAACTGCTGATCGCGAAAGGCAAGGAACAGGGGTTCCTGACCTATGCCGAAGTCAACGATCACCTGCCGGATGACATTGTCGATCCGGAACAGATCGAAGACATCATCGGCATGATCAACGACATGGGTATCCAGGTGCACGAAACGGCACCGGACGCCGACTCGCTGCTGCTGTCCAACGAGGCCGCACCGGATGAAGACGCTGCGGAAGAAGCCGCGGCCGCCCTCGCGACAGTGGACAGCGAATTCGGGCGCACGACTGACCCGGTCCGCATGTACATGCGCGAGATGGGTACGGTCGAGTTGCTGACCCGTGAGGGCGAAATCGAAATTGCCAAGCGCATCGAGGACGGCCTGGGACAGGTTTTCTCGGCACTGGCCAGCTACCCCGCTTCGTCCGCCATTCTGCTCAATGAATATGCCAGAGTTGAAGCCGGTGAAGCGCGCCTTGCCGACCTGCTCAGCGGCTTTATCGACCCGAATGCCGTCGACGAACCGATCCCCTCGCCGGCGCAGGCTTCCGCCCAGAGAGACGACACGGACAAAGACAGCAACGACGATGACGACGATGACTCGACGCCGGTTGACACCGGCCCGGATCCGGAAGAAACCCGCGCCTTCTTTGCCGACCTGGGGAAACTGCATGACAAATTACTCAGCGCGCTGAAGAGCAAGACCCGAAACGAGGCACGCGTCCGGAAACTGCACGACCAGGTGGTCGATCACCTGATGTGCGTCAAACTGGCGCCACGCATGGTCGAACTGTTGACCAATAACCTGCGTGAAACCGTGGAGCGTATTCGCCGCCATGAGCGCGTGATCATGAGGATCTGCGTGCACAATGCGCAGATGCCGCGCAGGGACTTCATCACCTCGTTCCCGGATAACGAGACCGACCTGACCTGGCTGGACAAGCAGATCAAGGGCGGGCACAGGTATTCACCCGTACTGCAACAGCACAAGGACGAAATCCTGCGCGCGCAGAACAAGCTGGTGCAGATACAGAACGAGTCAAACCTGAGAATCAGCGAAATCAAGGATATCAACCGTCGCATGTCGATTGGCGAAGCCAAGGCCCGCCGCGCCAAGAAAGAAATGGTGGAAGCCAACCTGCGCCTGGTGATTTCGATTGCGAAAAAGTACACCAACCGCGGCCTGCAGTTCCTCGACCTTATCCAGGAAGGCAATATCGGCCTGATGAAAGCGGTCGACAAGTTCGAATACCGCCGCGGCTACAAGTTCTCGACCTACGCAACCTGGTGGATCCGCCAGGCGATCACCCGGTCGATCGCCGACCAGGCACGCACCATCCGTATCCCGGTGCACATGATCGAGACTATCAACAAGCTGAACCGCATCTCCCGCCAGATGCTGCAGGAAATGGGCCGTGAACCGACACCGGAAGAACTGGCCGAGCGCATGGACATGCCCGAGGACAAGGTGCGCAAGGTGCTGAAAATCGCCAAAGAACCCATCTCGATGGAAACCCCCATCGGCGACGACGAGGATTCGCACCTGGGCGATTTCATCGAGGACGCCAGCATCGATTCGCCGGTGGACGCGGCCTCGGGCGCCGGCCTCAAGGAAGCGACCCAGGGCGTATTGTCCGGCCTGACCCCGCGCGAAGCCAAGGTGCTGCGCATGCGTTTCGGTATCGACATGAACACCGATCACACGCTGGAAGAAGTCGGCAAACAGTTCGATGTCACCCGCGAGCGCATCCGCCAGATCGAAGCCAAGGCCCTGCGCAAACTGCGCCACCCGAGCCGCT
>CBEUNK010000088.1:0-10449 GCA_965544455.1 uncultured Thiogranum sp. | reverse complement strand
GCGTCTTGCGGCGTCCAGATCCTGCTTACTCGTTTTCGGCGTCTTCTTCTGAAACCGCTTGGTACAAGAATTGGAGCGAGTACTTTTAAGCTGCTTCACGGTAGTAGTAGTTGGGCATACCACCAAACCGCTCGCGGCAATGAACAAGATTATTGGATGCAAGTGTCAATACCATGAAAAATACCATACTCGGAGATTGCCTGGAAAACTCCTGCCAGCGACCGAATAGAAAGTAATACCAGACACGAGTATCACTGCTTGCCTAATTCCACATGCCGCCGGGTTGCCAACTTGTAAATTTCCAGCAAATCCTCTTCGGTGATATCGACAAAGGTATCAATGTGGCTCAGGGCATAAACAAAGTCTTCATGATTGATCGTTTCATATCCTTGACCCACTGATTCAACAGCAGATTGCTTCAAATGCAGATGTGCCGGGTAGCGACGCCATTTAAACAAACCGTTAAAGACGATAGCGACAACCAGTATCGTGACGGTATTGAGCAGAATCGGCGCGTATTCATAGGTGTAGCCCAGGTGATGCAGCTTCTCTGAACCAATCACGGCAGCCAATGCCGTTGCACCGCCGGGGGGATGGATGCAACGGGCAAAATACATAGCGCCAATCGCCAGACCGACACTGGCGGATGCGGCCACGGCATAGTCAGGTATCCATTGCCAACAGGCAACGCCAATGACTGCCGAGATTGCGTGCCCGCCAAGCACATTCCAGGGCTGAGAGAAAGGTGCATGCGGCGCAGCAAAGAGCAACACCGCGCTCGCGCCCATGGAAGGTACGATCAGCACGGAAACTGCCGGGTCCAGCAGCCACTGACTGACCATGAGAATACCGAAAATGCCGAAAAAACCGCCCAATGTGGAAAGCAGTTTCTCGCGGACATTCATTTTGTGTCGACTAAAACCGATCAGATCAAGAAACTCAGTAAGGCTCATGAAATCTCCGCATAGTTTGTCCACATGTCCCTACGGACATCACCCTGACCGAATGTGGATACGCGCAACGCAATAGAGTCGCTGATTGATACACACCGCAGCGATCAGAATCGGGGGACACTTAAAGCTATGCATCATAATGGGGCATGATACGCATGACTAATGAATTATATTGCATGATAATATCGCTATTTTCGATACATGGGGCGCCAGTGCACCAACATGGACATCGATCAGGCTCGAACTTTTCTCGCGATCGCAGCCCATGGCATGTCAGATAATAATGATAATTCCGGATTTCTTGTTCCCAACAAATTTCCAGTAGGTCGTCCTCGATGGGCTTATTTAGCTGTGAGTGGGGCGCGTTTATATGGGAACAGTATTGCGGCATGACGGGGCCTCATTTGCGGTTGTATGGCCCCTTATATTGGACAGCAACCTATCCCAAAAACAGTGTGATTATGAATTCGCCATGCACAGGATCGAAAGAATCCGGCGCAACTCATCAGGTAGTGCTTCCACGTTCTGTAAAAAACACCGTGTTAGCTTTGAGCTGTATCCACCCCACTCCCTATTTGGGATAGCCAGATACCCATTTTGATATAAATAGGTATTTAATATATTTGTTATACTTTCGCTGGCAGGGATAAGATGTATCACCCACCTCGCAATCCAAACCTGTAGCGGGAGATATTTATATGCTGCGTATTCGCATCTCGATGAAATTTACCCATGAACCGGTCAAGCGTACCCCGGTTGCCCTCTATCTGGACACCGACCCCGAACACCCGCTTCAGGGCGCGACGGATCGCGGCGGTATTGCGACGTTCGACATTACACCGGCCAGTGGGAAAATCGTAGTCAACGGATCAACCCGATATCACGGGCGACTGGAAGGCGACATTGTCATCGAGCTCTGGTCCCCGACTGATTCCGATACCGTGGTGGAATATGGCTCGCCGGGTGGTGGTGAAAGCGGCAGTATCGCCTACCCCGGTATGCAGATCCATACGCTCAAAGTGGATGGACGCGATATCGAAACCGACAGTGAAGGCTATCTGGTCAATCTGGGTGACTGGTCCGAAGCGTTTGTGCGCGCCGAAGCCGATTACGAAAACCTGGAGCTTACCGATGAAATCTGGGAGGTGATCCGCTTCCTGCGGGACTTCTATGAAACCCGCCAGGTTCAGGCCAATGTGCGCGAGATTATCAAGCATTTTCGTAAAGTATGGGGACCGGAGCGCGGCAGCAATCGGTATTTGCACGCCATCTTTCCCCACGGAGGTCCGCAAAAACAAGGGAATCGGCTCGCCGGTCTGCTGCGTACCAAGGGCGAACACTAGCCGGCAACCGAAAATAAAAAGGTCGATGCCCTGTGCTTATGCGCTATGTAAGGTTCGCACCAGGGCCGTGCGGTTAACAATCAGATCAGCCAGCGTGTAGGTATCCAGCACCGAATAAAAAGCCTGTGCCGCTTTCTGGAATGCGCCCCGTAACAGGCATGCCCGTTCTATTCGGCAGTCCGACCTGCCCCTCGAGAAGCACTCCACCAGCACACTATCCGCCTCAGACTTGCGCACCACATCACCAATGCGGATGCGGTCCGCGTCGATCTTCAGCTGCACCCCACCGCCTTTGCCGCGGGTTGTTACCACGTAGCCCTCGGCGGCCAAAAACAGAATCACTTTCATCAGATGGTTTTTGGATATGCAATAAGCCTCTGCAATCTCTCCGACCGGTGCGCGCTGGTCAGCGTGCGTGCCAAGATAAATCAGCACGCGTAATGAATAATCTGTAAATGTCGTCAATCGCATCGAAAAGACCCCTATTGCCAATTTCTGACCTTGCCCGGTCACTATACCCTTAACCGAATGAGCTGCGCAGGCAATAAGCACCACTTTACGCTGGTTTTCTATCGTACCTTTTAATAGTAGTATAGTATATACCACTTTTAAATATTGTTATCTGGATAGTGCCGTGCAAAGCATTCCAGACAGGCAAACAAGAGCCGCCAACTGGAAGCTGAACACTCACGGTACAAAGCCGGACTGACCGCAGGTTGCCACGACCATGCCACTGATGAACATCGATGACCCCGCGCCCCGAACCGACCCCCGGGTAGCGCTTTTCGATCTGGGCTTTCGGCCCTTTTTCCTGCTCGCCGGTATCGCAGCGTTCCTGCTGATAGCGGCGTGGCTATTCATTTATATACGCGGCCAGTTTGATCCCGGCTATTACGGTTCGGTTGGCTGGCACAGTCACGAAATGATTTTCGGTTACACGGTTGCGGTGATCGCCGGGTTTCTGTTGACCGCGGTACGCAACTGGACCGGTATACAAACACCCAGCGGAACAGCTCTGGCAGGTCTGGTCATAGTCTGGCTGGCGGGACGGATTGCGCCTTTCTTTTCCGGTATCTTGCCGCACGGGATCATTGCCGGTGTGGACATCGCATTTCTTCCACTGCTCGCGATCACCTTGTCGGTTCCGCTGCTACGCAGCCGACAGAAACATAATCTGGTGTTTCTGTTCGTCCTGACCGCCCTCGCGGTAGCAAATCTAATGGTCCATTTACAGGTGCTGGGATTTACGCAAGCAACGGGAGCACCGGGCATCCACTTCGCCGTCTACCTGATCGTGTTGCTGATTGCCATTCTCGGTGGGAGGGTTATTCCTTTCTTCACCGAAAAAGGCATTGCCGGTGCCAGGACACGACAATGGAAAAGTGTCGAGTTCTTTGCCCTGGGGTCTTTGCTCGCCCTGATGGTCGTCGACCTGACAGATGCTGCGCCGCCAGTGCTCGTCGTGGTCGCGATGCTCGCGGCAATCGGGCACGGGATACGCCTGTATGGCTGGTACCAGAAAGGGGTCTGGTCGGTCCCCCTGCTCTGGGTCCTTCATCTGGGTTATGCCTGGTTGGTGGCAGGTTTTATATTGAACGCGCTGTCGGCAGCGGAACTGGTGAACCCGGCGCTGGCCATCCATGCCTTCACCGCGGGAGGTATCGGGACCATCACGCTCGGCATGATGGCGCGCGTAGCGCTCGGCCATACGGGTCGACCATTACGCATTGGAACCACCATGACCTGGGCCTTTGTGTTAATCAGCCTCGCGGGACTCTGCCGTGTGTTATTGCCGCTGATTGCCCCCGGGAGATACGGTGAGTGGATTGGTTTGGCCGGGACGTTCTGGAGCATGGCATTTGTAATTTTCGTAATTGCCTATGCGCATGTTTTAATCCAGCCACGAATTGACGGGCGACCGGGTTGAGACACCACGCTATCAGGTATCTATATGTAAGCCAAGGTAGTTTGGAAAGTTAACAACGGGACCAGCCAGGGACAGAGACCATGACAGCGGACTATGCCAGGCACGAGCACAGGCTTGAAGCACTGACCAGGATCGTCCGTGAAGTCGACGCCGCGCCGAACCTGGATGCCGCACTCAGTGTCATCGTACGCCGGACGCGAGAAGTTATGGCGGCGGATGTATGTACCGTATATTTCACTGTGCACGAACAGCGTCGCCATGTGATCGCTGCCACAGACGGTCTATCGCCAGACCTGGTAGGACAGGTACAAGCCGGTTTCGGACAGGGGTTGATCGGACAGGTGGCCGACAGCAATCGACCCATCAACATGGCCCATGTACCGAAGGAACTGGATCAGGAGTTTCTGGCGCAAGCGGGGGCCGGCTACTATCAGGCGTTTCTCGGTGTTCCGGTTATTCATAAGCGGCGTGTTCAGGGCGTGTTGCTGGTGCGACAGCGCGAGGCACGCCGCTTTGACGACGCAGATGAAGCCTTTCTGACCACGCTGGCCGCGCAACTTGGCAGCGCGATCGCCTATGCCAGGGCAAATGGTGAAATGTGCAACCTGTGCCAGGCGGAGGCCGGCAAGTCACAGCGGTTTGACGGACTTCCCGGCGCACCGGGAATCGCCATCGGGAAAGGCTTCATAGCGTTCACAGCGGACCTTCAGGCCGTTCCCGACCGTAAGCCTGAGGACCCCGTCACGGAGGAACAGCGCTTTCGCCAGGCAGTGTCGTCAGTGCGCGCGGAAATCGCCCGGATTGCTGATGAAACCAACGACGCACTTTCGTCGGCGGATCGTACGCTGTTCGATGCATACGCACTGATGCTGGATAGCCCGGAAATCATGGATTCGGTGGTACAGCGCATTCATCTGGGGAACTGGGCACCGGGTGCGCTTCGACAGACAATCGAAACCCACGCGCAGCGATTCGAATTGATGGACGATGCGTATTTGCGTGAACGCGCCACAGATGTCCGGGAACTGGGCACCCGCATCCTGCTGCGTCTGCAAGGTAGTTCTGCAAACCTCGAAGATTGCCCGCCAGACAGCATACTCGTTGGCCGCCGGATCAGTGCGATAGACCTCGGACTGCTGCCTCCCGGGCATGTATGCGGCATTATTTCGGCGGAGGGATCCTCGCTTTCCCATGCTGCGATCATCGCTCGTGCCCTGGGGCTTCCGGCCGTGGTCGGTATTGCGGATCTACCGCTCTCCGCCCTGGACGGTCAGGAGATCGTAGCAGACGGCAACACGGGCCAGATATACCTCAGGCCAGACCCGGCTCTGCGCCAGGCGTTCAGCTCGCTCATCGAAGACGAACGCGAACTCAGTGAGTCGCTGTCTTCACTGCAGAACCTTCCGGCGAAGACACCGGATGGCATGGAGGTTGCCCTGTATACCAATACCGGCCTCACCGCCGAGCTGTCGCTCACCACTGGCGTCGATTCTGCGGGTATCGGGCTGTTCCGTTCCGAGCTGCCCTTTATGCTTTATGACCGATTCCCCAGTGAGCAGGAACAGATCACCCTTTACCGACAGGTGCTGGAGGCTGTCGCACCCCGGCCAGTCAACCTGCGCACGCTGGATGCCGGCGGAGACAAACCACTGGCCTATCTGAACATGGAAGAACCCAATCCTGCACTGGGATCGCGCGGCATCCGTCTCACCCTGGATCATCCGGATATCTTTCTCACCCAGTTGCGCGCCGCACTGCGTGCCGATATCGGTATCAGCAACCTCCGCTTACTCTTACCAATGATCAGTGACAGTAACGATCTGGAACAGGCACTCACCCTGATCGACCAGGCACAACGGCAACTGCTCGAAGAAGGCTTTGCGGTTATCCGTCCACACGTCGGTCTCATGATCGAAGTGCCTGCCACGCTGTTTCAGCTGCAGCAACTGGCACAACGGGTAGACTTTCTCTCCGTAGGCACCAACGATCTTGCCCAGTACCTGCTTGCCGTCGACCGCAACAACCCCAGGGTATCCGCGCGCCTGGATCCCTGCCATCCTGCACTGCTGCATGCCCTGCAGCAGATCGTCCATACGTCCAGATCCACTGGCAAGCCCGTCACCGTGTGTGGTGAGATGGCAAACGACCCGGGCTGCGCACTGCTTCTGGCAGGGATGGGTTTCGATGGGTTGAGTATCAGTGCGACGGCGATACCGCGTGTGAAATGGGCCATTCGCAGCGTATCTGCCGCACGCATGAAGACATTGGCCGAGCAGGCACTGCAACTCGACCGGCCGGAACCGGTGCATCGCTTGCTGGAACAGGTGTTACAAGATGCCGGACTGGAACGGCTGTACCGGCCGCAACAATGAAGCGCAGGCCGGAATTGTCCGGGTTATCAAGCGATCATCACACCGGTCTCGTGCTGGCACGACGCGCTCGCAAAGCATCGCACTGTGATGACCGGACGGCGCAGGCTGAGTGGCAGCGCATTGTTGAGCGTTTTCATGCCGAGCTTGAGCCCCATTTTCAGATTGAGGAACAGGCACTGCTGCCAGTGCTAAAAGCGGCCGGTGAGACAGCTTTGGTTGAACGAACGCTGAATGAGCACACGCGATTACGCACACTTGTACTTGAACCGACAGCCAGAAATCTGTCGACTTTCGCCGACCAGCTCCGCGACCATATCCGCTTTGAGGAGCAGGTGCTTTTCCAACGCGCAGAGATACTCATAGACGCCGAAGCACTTGCGGGGATCGCCGCACTCTACGAGGCTGTACGACGCACAGGCAGTCGGCCCGGAAAATGACGATCAGTCAATCTAGCCTGTGCTCCATTTACGCGGGCGCTGCATACCGGCGATTTTGCAGGCCTGTTTGACGTAGCCGTAGGGGAACAGCCCAAACAGGTGTTGTTTGGCCATTTTTTTATCATAACCATATACTTCGACCAACTGCCGGGTGACATGACGCACATCGGGCGCAACCTTGTGCTCCTGCCAGTAGTCGCGCATAAAACGAAGAATCGGCCAGTACCGCTCGGTGAGCTTGAGCCCTTCTTCCCTGGCCAGGTCGAAAGCGAGACTCTCGTTCCAGTCCTCGGGATTGACGACATAGCCTTCAACGTCGCGTAGTATTTGCGAATTGCTCTGCATATCAAACGCTCCTGTATATTATAGCTCTGTTCTATATCGACAGAAATCGACGCCGGTAAAACGGAATAATCCTGTAGCACATATCGTGATTATCGATGTGAATAGATCAGAACCGAATATGTGTAGAGTGATTGAGCGTGTACCTCGCGCCAGACCAGTTATCAATATGAAAACGGGTAAATGGTAGACCGGTCATATCAAAGAATCGCTCCCAGCCGATTCGGTCGACCCATTCGCCAAGGCGTTCCCACTCCTTGGCATCCTCCTTGTAGCACTGAAGAATATTTTTCAGCACAGCGGTGGCTTCCGGCCAGCGCGGCGGATTATTGGGCAAGCCGGCGGCTACCAGCTTTTGCATACTGGGTTTGGATCGTGCATTGGAGTTCTTCCCACCGACCCAGATAGCCAGCTTGGAATGCTCGGGATCGTTGATCTGCATCGGTGGACAGGGCGGATAACAGGCGCCACAGCAGATACATTTCTTTTCATCCACCTCCAGCGACGGCCTGCCGTTAACCAGCGCCGGACGGATAGCGGCGACCGGGCAGCGCGCCACAACAGCGGGCCGTTCACAAATATTGGCCACCATGTCGTGATTGATTTTCGGCGGCTTGGTGTGCTGAATATTGATCGAAATATCGGCCTGCCCGCCACAATTGATCTGGCAGCAAGAGGTGGACAGGCGCACGCGGTTGGGCATCCGTTCATGGATAAATTCATCGTGGAGGGCATCCATGATGGACTTGGCGACCCCGGAGGCATCGGTCCCGGGGATATCGCAATGCAAAAACCCCTGGGTATGGGCAATCATGGACACGGAATTTCCAGTGCCGCCAACCGGGAAGCCCTCCTCCTGCAACTTGTCGATCAGTGGAGCAACCCTGTCGCCATCGCTCAACATAAATTCAATATTGCTGCGTATGGTGAATCGCACATGACCGTCAGCGTATTCATCGGCAATATGGCATAACTTGCGAATGGTATCGGTATCCATCTGCCTTTGTGTGCCGGCACGCACGGTCCATATGTCATCGCCATGAATTGACACGTGGTGCAAGACGCCCGGCCGGGGACGTTCATGCCAGTCCCACTGACCGTAGTTCTTGCGCATCACCGGATGCATGTAGTGAAATGGATCCGGCACCCCGCTTTCGATCGCTTTACGTATGGTTTGCTGCATTACATGGCTCCTTGTTTTTCCGCGTGCCGCTGATGCCATTTGTCAGCCTCTTCTTCCCAGGTATCCGTTCGCACGAACGAATTGCTCCGGGGTTGCGCCACCATGGCGGGCTCCACTTCAAGCCCCACGCCCTCGAGAAAGTTTGCGAGCCCGATACGTTCGATCATTTCACCGCAACGCTCGTGTTCGAGGCCGTTCTCGGCCCAGAAGTCAATAATGGTCTCTGCCAGTTCCACCAGTTCTTCATAATCCTCGGCCGATTCCAGTTTCTTGAAGGGCACAATCACGGTCCCGAACAGATCACCGATCTTGAGGGTGCGTTTACCACCCACCAGAATCGTCACACCGCGGTCCTTCCCTGGTGAAAGCGCCTTGGTCATCACGTTGATACAGTGCATGCAGCGTACACAGTTGCGATTGTCGATATCGATGCTGTCATCGTCCTTCAGGGTCATGCATCGGGTCGGGCAACGGGATATCACATTGTCAGTCACGTATTGCCGGCCTTTTCGCTCGACAAACGCCTTGACCTCCCGCGGTTTGACCTGGATCTCGTCACGCCAGGTGCCGATAACGGCCATGTCGGAGCGCTGCACAGAATTCATACAGTCGTTTGGACAACCGGAGAATTTGAATTTGAACTTGTAGGGTAGTGCCGGTCGGTGCAGGTCATCGGTAAAGGAATTCATCACCGTGCGATGCGCGACCGCCTCATTGAAGCAGGAATGCTCGCAACGCGCCGCGCCAACACACGACATCGACGTACGCACTGACGGGCCTGCGCCGCCCATATCAAAGCCCAGCTCGTTGATAGCGTCGAATGCATCCTGGACTTTTTCAGATTTGCAGCCCTGGAACATCATATCCCCGCTCTGGCCGTGAAGCGCGAGCAGGCCCGAGCCGTGCTCGTCCCAGATGTCACAGAGCTTACGCAGAACATCGGTATCGTAGTGCATGCCCGGCGGGGGCATAATGCGCAGGGTATGGAACTCCTTCGAGGCCGGAAACTTGTCGGACAACTCCGAAAAACGCGGTATAATCCCGCCTCCATATCCCAGCACTGAGATTGTGCCACCTTTCCAGTAGCCCTTTTTGGTTGCATAGGAATATTCAAGCTGCCCCAGCAGATCGGACATCATTTCATTTTTCTCCGCCAGGCGTTTAAAACCAGTCACAAAACTGGGCCATGGACCGCTTTCCAACTGATCCAGATTGGGTGTCTCATGTTTCTTTTTCATGCGCAAAGTCTCCAGCAGAAGCCCAGGCAGTTGCTCTTGACCACTCAAAGAACGCCTTTGCCGTAATTAAAATATAAGCGAATATTAATTAAACACAAATGATATTTATTGCTACTTATTATCGCAATATTCGATATTACTTTGGGTGAAGCAACCGCGCAGTGATACGGGCGTAATAACGCGGCCCCGGGAAACGGTAGTCGCAATAACGGGACGTACACCTGATGTGGAGGGTGCTGGACAGCCGGATGAATTTGCCGTAACCGGCGGTCAGCACTGATGTATCCGGCTCTCGATATACGCTTTCAAGGCTACGGCATTGTTGAACTTTTCGTTTTTTGCAGCATAGACCAGTGTCAATCGTCCGCTGCGAGCCCGCTGGATGAGGCTATTGGTTATCTCCGGATTATCATTCAGTTCGGTGAAATATCGACGCTTGAACCCGGCCCATTTCCCGGGGTCATGGGCAAACCATTGACGCAACGCTGTACTTGGCGCGAGGTCCTTCAGCCAGGCGTCAATCTGCAATGCTTGCCGGGTAAGCCCGCGCGGCCACACTCTGTCAACGAGTACACGGTAGCCATCACTGTGTGATGGTGGTTCATAGGCTCTTCGTAAGTGAATGGTCATCGTTAACAACCGTCACCAGGCCAA
>CBEUNK010000087.1:0-10648 GCA_965544455.1 uncultured Thiogranum sp. | reverse complement strand
TGAGCATCATCGTGGAAATAGGCGCAGGAATAGACCATCTGTGGGTCCAGCCATAGCCGGTAGAAGTCGTTGCCGACGTCATAGTGATGGGCAATACTGGCGCGCGTATTAGACCGCTGCACTGAAACGGCGCGATATTTTTGCAAGCCTGAATAGGATGAAGTTGCCTGGGGCAGTTTCAGGGCCTGGAAGAGAAGGGCAATACGATTTGAAAGTGGAATTTGACACGGTGTCAGCAGGCCGGCAAGCGCGAAAACGGCTTCCAGGTTGCCTTCTACAGTGACGTCGCCGCTCAGATAGGCTTCGCCAAGACGCACGAAATCGCGATGCAGGATCAGTTCGCGCAACACCCCCGGATTGGTGAATGTCACAGTGCAGCCCGCATTTCCCGAATTTACCGTGCGGCCATCCCACAGGCGGAAGGTCACAGGCAGTACGCGATCTCCGATAATGGTCTGCAGGATACGCTGGCCGATATCGGCTGTTGCTGATTTGTCCCTGGCCGTGCTTGAACTGTCACCAGGCGCCGGATCGCCTGCCGGGCCGCTCATCCGGATAACCATGTGTATCCTCCATTAGCAAACCGTTACGTCAGAACCATTACCGCAGACCAGCTTATTACTCAAAGTTTTTCCGGTATACCCGCCGACTTGTTGCGGATCCGGAACAGTTTCTGTACCGGTAGTATTGCAATAATACCATCTCCTACCTCGCCGGTATGTGCGACATCCATAATGACCTGTGCGATATCATCGGCTTTAGCCGCGGAAGTGAATATTTCGATCCGCGCATGGGTGACCATCCAGTCATTTTTGAAGAAATCCATCCATTCGCCGCAGCCTTTTACCTGGGTAACTGTCATACCACAGGCGCCGTGCTCGATCAGGTGTTCTTCAATCTTTTTTACCTTTTCGCCACGTATGATGGCGGTAACTTTGCAGAAATCCATATTCTGTCTCCTCCCGGATTCAGTATTTCGCGAATTTGAACTTCGGATGGCTGGTCGCGGCCATCAATGTATTCATGGCATGCGTTCTCGAGCTGGTGGCTGGTCGGTTCACTGCGAAGAGGCTTCAGGATCGAAAGATTCGATCAGGTAACATACCGATTCACCATCGGGTATCCCATCCGGCAACGCCTCCCACTGGTTGAGGGCCTGCTCCATGCGTGTCTGTAACGCCATCAGTTCATTCAGTTGACGCCGGTTGTCATCGATTCGCTGTTCCAGAATTTTGCGCACCCGGGGGCAGGGCGAATGCTTGTGGTCGGCATCATGCGTGATTCCGGCGATTTCGTTCAGCGTAAAACCGAGCCGTTTAGCCTGGCGGATAAACTGCAGACGTTTGGCATCGTGCAACTGGTAAAGCCGATAGCCGTTGGCAGGGTTGCGTGACGGGTGCAGCAAACCCTTGCGGGTATAGTAACGCACAGTATCAGGTGTTGCGCCCGACAGGCGGGCGAGTTCATTGACTGTCAGTATTCCGTCATAGGACATTGTTTCCGGCTCCAGTGTCAATCGGTCGGGCTGCTTGCCTGGCTTAAGGCGCTGCTCTAACAGGTGGCGCCCGCAATCTGCCGAGCCATACAGGCGGTTCGGTTTCAAATTCATTCATCATCGAAGCCCCTGGCCAATCTGCGCATTCTTGATCATGCGACCTCGCCAGAGGAGGAATGATGCAGGGATAACCAGCAAGGTCAGGATGGTTGCACTGATCATGCCGCCGACCATCGGTGCGGCAATCCGGCGCATTACTTCCGACCCCGTTCCACTGCCCAGCATAATGGGTAACAGGCCGGCGATAATCGCCGCAACGGTCATCATGATGGGACGCACGCGCAACAGGGCGCCCTCGATGATGGCTTCACGCAGATTGGCCGCAGTCATAGCGTGTTTTTCCTGCAAGGCCTGTTCATAGTGCCGGCGGAAGGCCTGGTTCAGATACACCAGCATGACTACGCCGATTTCCACCGACACACCCGCCAGGGCGATAAAACCGACCCCCACGGCTACCGACAGGTCGTAGTTAAGCCAGTACAGCAACCAGATGCCGCCAACCAGCGCCAGGGGCAGGGTGGCCAGGATGATGAGCACCTCTGATGCCCGCCGAAAATTCAGGTATAGCAGCAGCACGATAATCGCCAGGGTAACGGGGATCACCGTCGACAGGCGTTCCTTGGCACGTTCCATGTACTCATACTGTCCAGACCAGTTGAGGGAATAGCCGGACGGCAGGTTGACCTGCTCCGCCACCACCTGCTTGGCTTCCTTGACGTACGATCCCAGATCACGGTCCTGAATATCGATGTAAATCCAGCCGTTCAGACGCGCATTTTCGCTCTTGATCACACCGGGACCACCGACAATGCTGACGCTGGCGACGTCGCCGAGGGCGATCTGGGCACCGACCGGCGTTTGTATCGGCAGTTCAGCCAGCTTGGTTTCCGAGTCACGCACGTCACGGGGGTAGCGCAGGTTGACGGGGTAGCGCTCCAGACCCTCGATACTTTCGGTGACGTTCATGCCACCGACCGCGGTCCGCACGATTTCCTGGATGTCAGCGATATTCAGACCATAGCGTGACGCCGCGGTGCGGTTGATATCCACCATGACATAGCGGCCACCTACCACCCGTTCAGAGAATACTGAAACCGTGCCTTCGACCGGTGTCAGTACTCGTTCGACATCTTTGCCGATCTCCTGGATCACCTTGAGATCGGGTCCGGCAACCTTGACACCGACGGGCGTCTTGATGCCGGTTGCCAGCATGTCGATGCGATTCTTGATCGGCATCACCCAGGCATTGCTCATGCCGGGAATCTGCACCAGGGCATCGAGTTCGCGGCGCAGTTTTTCCACGGTCATGCCTTCACGCCACTGGCCATGAGGTTTCAGCTGGATGGTCGTTTCAACCATGGTCAGGGGGGCCGGATCGGTGGCCGATTCGGCGCGGCCCATTTTGCCGAATACACGCTTGACCTCGGGCACCGTCCGGATCAGGCGGTCGGTCTGCTGCAGGATTTCCTGCGCCTTGCCGATGGACACGGCCGGAAAGGCGCTGGGCATGTACAGCAGGTCGCCTTCATCAAGATCCGGCATGAATTCAGAACCGAGACTACTGTGCATGGGCCACCAGCCGGTCATCGGCCATAACATGGACGTAGCCGCCAGCACCGCGACCAGCAGGACGGTCTTCGGTGTTTTCAGCGCCCAGTTGATCAGCGGCTTGTAGGCGGCGATCAACATGCAGTTGATCGGGTTTTTCTCCTCGGCAAGAATTTTCCCGCGAATGAAATAACCCATCAGTACCGGCACCAGCGTGATTGACAGGCCGGCGGCACCGGCCATGGCGTAGGTCTTGGTAAAGGCCAGTGGTGAAAACAGCCGGCCTTCCTGGGCTTCCAGGGTGAATACCGGCAGAAAGCTCAGCGTAATGATCAGCAGAGAAAAGAACAGGGCGGGGCCAACCTCTGCTGCTGCCCGGGCCATCAGCTCCCAGCGATTGTTATCGGTGACCTGTTCGTGTTCCATGTGCTTGTGCACGTTCTCGATCATGACGATGGCGGCGTCGACCATGGCGCCGATGGCAATGGCGATACCACCCAGCGACATGATATTGGCGTTGATACCCTGGGCGTGCATGATGATAAAGGCCACCAGGATGCCCACCGGCAAGCTGAAAATGACCACCAGCGCCGAGCGCAGGTGGAAAAGAAATACCGCGCACACCAGCACGACGACGATAAATTCCTCGATCAGCTTTTCCTTCAGGGTATCGATCGCACGCTCGATCAGGCCGGAGCGGTCATAGGTGGGCACGATTTCCACGCCCTCGGGCAGACTGCGTTGCAGTTCCCTGAGCTTGCCCTTGACACCGTCGATAGTGGTCAGCGCGTTTTCACCCCAACGCATAATGACAACGCCGCCAACCACTTCACCTTCACCGTCGAGTTCGGCAAGGCCACGCCGCATTTGTGGCCCGACCCGTACGTCTGCGATTTCACCCAGCAGTACCGGGGTGCCGTTGGCGTTGATGCCGACGGGTATACGGCGCAACTCTTCGACGCCCTTGATATAGCCGGTCGCACGCACCATGTACTCGGCTTCGGCCATTTCGATCACCGAACCACCGACTTCCTGGTTACCCCGTTGTATCGCCCTCCTGACCTTGGACAGGGGAATGCCATAGGCACGCAGGCGGTCCGGTTCCACCACGACCTGGTACTGTTTGACCATGCCACCCACGGTCGAGACTTCCGCTACCCCGGGAACGGTCTGTAGTTCGAATTTCAGGAACCAGTCCTGCAGACTGCGCAGCTCCGAAAGATCGTGTTTACCCGTACGGTCAACCAGGGCGTATTCATACACCCAGCCCACCCCGGTAGCATCCGGCCCCAGCGCGGTGGAGGCGGCAGCTGGCAGGCTGCTCTGGACCTGGCTCAGGTACTCCAGCACCCGCGAACGGGCCCAGTAGAGGTCAGTGCCATCCTCGAACAACACGTAGACATAGGAGTCGCCGAAAAACGAATAACCGCGCACCGTCGTGGCCTTGGGTACCGACAACATGGTGGTGGTCAGGGGGTAGGTCACCTGGTCTTCGACCACCTGGGGCGCCTGCCCCGGGTAGGTGGTCTTGATTATGACCTGGACGTCGGACAGGTCCGGGATGGCATCCAGCGGCGTATTTTTCAGCGAGTAGATACCCCAGCCGGTCAGAATCAGCGTCAACAGCAGTACCAGGAAGCGGTTTCTGACCGACCAATGAATAATGTTGGCTATCATTGACCGGTCTCCCCGGTGCCCGGCTCACCTTCCAGGCGGCTGAAACTGGCTTTCAGACTCGCCTCGGAATCGATCAGGAACTGGGCGGATGTGACTACCCGGTCACCCTCCTGAAGACCCGACACAATTTCAACATAGTCACCGCTTTCCATGCCGGCGACCACTTGTCTCGCTTTGAACCTGCCTTCACCGAGATCGAGTATGGCACGCTGTTCATCACCAGCCTTTATCAGTGCTTCTCGCGGTATGATCAGTACGTCGTTTTTCGGTCCGGCGAAAATGCTGATCGTGGCGTACATATCCGGTTTCAGCGCCTCGTCCGGATTGTCGAACACCAGTCGTGCCTGCAGGGTGCGGGTCTTCGGGTCAATGGTCGGGTAGACGAACTCAACCTTGCCTTCCCACACCCGGCCGGGGACATAGCCGAGGCGGGCCTCGGCGGGCTGCCCCGGCTTGACCCATTCGGATTGCCGCTCGAAGACATCGACCAGCAACCAGACGCTGGACAGGTCGGCCAGCGCCATGACCTCGGTAGCCGGTTTGACGTACATCCCCTCGCGGACATTCAGACTGTCGACAATGCCGTCCTGGCTGGCATAGATGCGCACACGCTGTGAGGCACGGCGTTCACTGGCTACCTGCTTGATCTGCGCCTTACTGACCCCCAGGGCCTCCAGGCGCTCCCGCGAGGCGCGTTTCAGGTAGGCATTTTTACCGCGCAGTGCCTGTATATATTCTTCCTGGGCGTTGACCAGGTCCGGCGAATAGAGTTCGAACAGCAGGCCGCCTTGCTTGACACGTTCACCATTGGATTTCACGTACAGCTTTTCGATCCAACCATCGGTACGCAGGTGCAGGTGGCTGATCTTGCGCTCGTCAAAGGCTACGTAACCCACCGTGTCGATGCGTCGCCACAGCCGTCCGCGTTCGACCTGCGCGGACCGAACCCCCAGGTTCTGCACCATGACGGGATCGATACTGACAATATCGCCTTCACCGCCTGCCTGGTCCGCGTACACCGGTACCAGGTCCATTCCCATGGGTGACTTGCCCGGCTTGTCGCGGCGGTAGTTGGGATCCATGGGGGCTACCCAGTAGAGGATTTCAGGTTCGTCCTCCGCGGCCAGGAGCGGCGCGCCTGGCAGTACCAGTCCTGCAGTCAGGCTGACGATGAGCAGGGTCGTATTACGGAAATTCATGGATTTTCTCCTGGCTGATTCGGGGTGGCCAATTCCGGCTGCGGCAACAGGTACAGCAGCCGCGCCTGTGTTTTGGCCAGGTCGACGCGTATGCGCATGTCCTGCAGTCGTACATCGAGTTCGGTGATACGGGCGCGCATCAAGGTGTTGAATTCGTTGATACCGCTCTGGTAGGCATTGACGGCAGCCTCCGCGTTCTCGGTGGCTTCGCGCAACAGCTGGTTTTTGTACAGATCCTCCTGTTCACCCAGCCGCTGCCAGCGCGAATAATCGGCATCCAGGCTGCGCTGCAGCTCGCGTAAGCGCCGCTCGCGGGTTTGAATGGCCGCTTCCGCCTGCTGCTGGCGCGCGGACAACCGCTTGTCCTGGCGCTTTTCGGTAAACACCGGCAGATCCAGTGTCACCATGGCGGCCATCTGGTCGGGCCGGTCACTGCCGTCGGCGTTGTTGCCGAAGCGTTTACGGTATTCCAGGCCGACATCAAACCCGGGTTTGTACTGTTCACGGGCCTCCTTGACACTCTGCTGCGAGGCTTCCACCCGGGCACTGGCCGCTTCTATCGCCGGGTGTTCCGGCAGGGAAGCCCGCAATGCGACCCGGTCAGGAAGTCCGGGCAGGTGGGGAAAATCCCGGCCGATCGATTGCCAGGCGGCTTCGCCGATCCAGCGGGACAATTCAGCGCGTTGCACATCGGCCTGCCTGCTGATCTGCGTGGCCTTATCATCCAGGCGGGACAATTCGAGCTGCGCCTGCAGTACGTCCTGCTGACTGACGCGCCCGGTGGCATAGTGTGCGCGGGTGATATCGACGAGCTGGTCAAAAAGATCGCGCGTCTGCTCAACAATTCCTGCCGCTTGTTCCTGATAATAGAGTTCCAGAAAACCCTCACGTACATCGCGGCGGATAGCCTTTGCGGTGTTGTTCATGACCGCGTTTTCCGCTTTACCGAGCCACTCCGTGCGTTTCTGACGGTAGTACAGACTTTGTCCCCTGGGGAAGGCCTGGCGTATGCCGGTACGGAACTGGGACCCGGGTTCTTTCTTCATGCTGAAATCGTCCAGTGGTACGTTCCAGACGCCGACCAGCAGTTTTGGATCAGGCAGCTGGCCGTCGGCGATGGCCTGATCCTGTAATGCCAGGGCCCGAGACCGGCTGGCGATCACCTCTGGATCGGCAGACAGGGCCAGTTGCTCGGCATAAGCCAGCGTCAGCTGGTCGGGTGCAGTCGCGGCAAACGCCGGGTGGGCCAGAGAGATCAGCAATACAAGGCAGACACAACGCAGCCTGCGGCACGGAGAAGGTTCCATAACGGGTCTCCAGGAATAAAGTCGAATGACCACACAGGGTGCTCCCTGTGGGCGCCGGGGCAGGGCACTTCAGGCCCTTTGGCAGGGTGTCAGACCGGGGGTCTGAAAGGCGGGCTTGGTGCGTGTGAGGAGGTGTTTTGGGTCTCGTCGCAATGAGTTGAAACCAGTGGCTTCAGGTTAATACCAAAAGCATGGTGTGGCATGCTGAACTGGAAATGTGAAAAAAAGCAGCTGTATTCCCCGCATTGTCCGTTATCGCAGCACTGACCGTCACAGTGGTCACATTTTTCTGATGCATGCTTGCCCGCCTGGTGCATGTTCCCCGCGTGCGTCTGCATGGCCTGCATCATGACAGCATCATCCCCCGTGGCAAGAGTCGCAGGCAGCATCGCGGCCTGCAACGGCGCCACAATCAGTGCCAGGATCAGCCAGGCGATGGACAGTTTTGACATTATCGGGTGCATAATTGATTTAAAATATAGAAGCATAGCGGCTGGATTACAAGCAGACTTGATCCGTTTTTGCCTTATTTCCGGTAGACCCGGTCATCACCGCAGAGTTCCCGCGAAGGTCTAACGGATATAAGCCTCGGTAGCATAGCGCCGCATCATACGATGACTGTTGAAGAAGGAGGCGTTCTTGGCAATGGCACCCTTCATAACGGAGATCCAGCCGTCGCGCTCCCCGTGATAGAGCGGCAGGACCACCTGTTCAAGTTTGTCATACAGGGAAAGTGCGTCACTGCCGTTATCCGCCTCCTGGCTGTCGCCGATGGCCCAGCCGGTGACGCCCTCGATACATCCCTCGATCCACCAGCCGTCCATCACACTCAGGTTGGGAACACCGTTGAAAGTGGCTTTCATGCCGCTGGTGCCGGAGGCCTCGCGCGGGCGCAAAGGCGTATTCAGCCAGACATCCACACCGGCAACCATGGATCGGGCAAGGTCCATATCGTAGTCAGGCAGGTACACAATGGTTATTGTGTCGGACAATGCCCCGATGTGCCGGTGCAGGTCCGCGATCAATTGCTTGCCGCCGTAGTCCCGGGGATGGGCCTTGCCGGACAGGACTATCTGGAACGGCCAGCGCCTGGCGATCAGTTTCAGGCGGTCGATATCGCTGAACAACAGGTCAGCCCGTTTATATGCGGTCATACGGCGTGCAAAGCCAAGTGTCGGCAGCATCGGGTCAAGCGCCACCCCGGTCAGGGCGGTGATCCGGTCGATCAGTGCCCGCTTGGCTGCCTGGTGCGCCTGCCAGACTTCTTCATGCGCCAGACAGCAGTCTGCACGCACCAGTAATTCGGGTTCGTGGCACCAGCCCGGAAGATGGCGATCAAATAACGCCCGGAAGTCCGGACTGGTCCAGGTGAAGGGGTGTACGCCGTTGGTTACAGCGTGTACCCGGTAACCGGGAAACATGCCGCGCGACACCTCGGCGTGACGCTTGGCAACGCCGTTGACATACTCACTGAGATTCAACGCCAGGCGCGTCATGTTCAACCGCTCATCGCCGGCCAGCTTTTTCAGAGTTGTCTGATCGATGATCGGGCCCATGACGCGATTCACCACACTGTAGTCGAAACGGTCATGACCGGCTTCAACCGGGGTGTGGGTAGTGAAACAGCAGAGTTCGCGTACGCGAGGCAGGTCATAGGGTGATTCGCCGGGCCGCAGGTCTTCCGGCGGATAGGCGTAGCGGCGTAACAGATCCAGTGCCAGCAGGGCCGAATGGCCTTCATTCATATGATACTGGCGCACGTCGAAGCCGATGGCCTGCAGCAGGCGGATACCGCCGATCCCGAGCACCACCTCCTGTTTCAGGCGGTAGGTTTCGTCACCACCATAAAGTACGTCGGTGATGGCGCGATCCTCGGCAGAATTTTCCTCGAGATCGGTGTCCAGCAGGACGACCGGCTGGCGACCATTCATGTGCCCTTCGAGGACATGGAGCCAGCCACTGACCCACACGACACGGTCTTCGATGTTAAGCGCGATTTTGGCTGACAGCGGCGTGGCCCAACGGTCCGGTTCCCACGTATCGGGATGTTCGATCTGCCCGCCGGCCGCATCGATTTCCTGGCGAAAATAACCATGCCGGCTGACCAGGGTAACAGCCACCATGGGCAGTTCCATATCGGCGGCGGTACGGATGGTATCGCCGGCCAGTACACCCAGCCCGCCGCTGTAGGTCGGTATCTCGTTGCGCAAGGCGATTTCCATGGAGAAATAAGCGATGCGAGGCTCGTGAATGAATTCGTCAGGGGTCGTGCCTGGTTCCACCGGAATACTCCAGATCCTGCATTTGTATGGCGTTGGGCTGAGTTGTCACCCGGCCTCCCGGGTTGCACAGAGAAATATGCACCGCGCAGCTTTATTTTTCCAGCTCGTGGTGTTTTCTACAGCCTCACCCGCCGCAGGCGCAGTGCGTTGGTGATCACCGATACCGAGCTGAAGCTCATGGCGGCTGCGGCGATGATCGGTGACAGCAGGATGCCGAAAAACGGGTAGAGCACACCGGCCGCCACCGGCACACCCGCCGAGTTGTAAATAAAGGCGAAAAACAGGTTCTCGCGGATATTGTGCATGGTGGCGCGGCTCAGGCGGCGGGCACGCACAATGCCGCGCAGATCGCCCTTGATCAGGGTGACACCCGCGCTTTCCATGGCCACGTCAGTGCCGGTACCCATGGCAATGCCCACATGGGCCTGGGCCAGTGCCGGGGCATCGTTGATGCCGTCGCCGGCCATGGCGACAACCCTGCCTTCAGCCTGCAGTTGCTTGACGATGGAAGCCTTCTGATCAGGCAATACTTCCGCCTCGACCCGGTCGATGGCGAGTTTGCTGGCCACAGCCCGGGCGGTCGTCTGATTGTCACCGGTCAGCATGACGACCTGGACATCTTCCGCGTGCAAATCGCTAATCGCCGCCGGTGTGGTTTCCTTGATGGGGTCGGCCACGCCAATCAGGCCGGCGGCCCTGCCGTCGACGGCCAGCAGCATCACGGTCTGGCCTTCGGCCCGGTGCCCGTCGGCCTGTTGTGGCAGGTCGGCGGCGTCGATAGCCATGCTCTCCAGCAGTTTGAGGTTGCCCAGTGCGACGCTGTGCCCGTCAACACGTCCAGTGACACCTTTACCGGTCACCGACTTGAAGTCTTCCACTGAAGTCAGCGACAGCTCCCGGTCTTCGGCACCACGTACAATAGCCTCGGCCAGCGGGTGTTCGCTGGCCCGTTCCAGGCTGGCGGCCAGGCGCAGAATGTCGTGTTCCTGAAAGCCGTCCACGGCGACCACCGAGACCAGCTTGGGATTGCCCTCGGTCAGGGTACCGGTCTTGTCGACCACCAGCGTGTCGACTTTTTCC
>CBEUNK010000086.1:0-10915 GCA_965544455.1 uncultured Thiogranum sp. | reverse complement strand
TTTGAGAAGATCCGCAACGACCGGGTTGGTAACGGCTTACATCGGAATGCTGGATGGCGTCCTTGATCTCGAGCAGGGCGGCGGGGTGTACCGAGAAGTCGGTCAGGCCCATGCCCAGCAACAGGCGTGTGTAACGGGTGTCACCGGCCATTTCACCACACATGGACACCGGGATATCGTGCGCCTGACCGGCATCGATAACCATTTTGATCAGTCGCAGCACGGCAGGGTGCAGCGGGTCGTAGAGGTAGGTCACGGCATCGTCCACCCGGTCGATAGCCAGGGTGTACTGGATCAGGTCATTGGTGCCGATGGACAGGAAGTCCAGGCGGCTCGCAAACAGGCCGGCGGACAGGGCGGCTGCCGGTACCTCGATCATGCCGCCGATCGGTGTGTTCAGGTCGAACGCCAGACGATCCCGCTGCAGCTCCTGTTTGACGTCATCGATCAGGGCCAGCACTTCATCGAGTTCGCGGGCGCTGGACAGCATGGGGATCATCATCCGGACCGGTCCTTTCGCCGAGGCGCGCAGGATGGCACGCAACTGTGGCCGGAACAGGTCGGCATGTTTCAGGCACAGGCGGATGGCACGCAGTCCCAGCGCCGGGTTGGGGCAGATGTGGTCGGCCGGTGAGGCTTCGGTGTCGCAGCGCTTGTCGGCGCCCAGGTCGAGCGTGCGTATGGTGACGGGCTGGCCTTTCAGCGCTTTGATGACGCTGAGGTATTGTTGCAGTTGTTCTTCCTCGTCAGGTAGGTCGCTGCGGTTCATGAACAGGAACTCGGTGCGATACAGGCCAATACCATCGGCCGCGGCGCGGCGGGCGGCCAGGACATCATCACGCAACTCGACGTTGGCCAGCAGGTGAACTGGCGTGCCGTCGAGCGTGATGGCCGGTTCGTCCTTCAGGCGCTTGAGTTCACTGCGGCGCTTGTTTTCACTGCGCTGGCGGCGGCGGTAATCCTTCAGTGTCTCGTCGTCGACCTCCGATATCAGGACACCTTCGCTGGCATCCAGAATTACCAGGTCGCCGTCACGAATCTGGTAAGGGGTAATGTGGGTGCCGACAATCGCCGGCAGGTCCAGGCTGCGGGCCAGGATAGCGGTATGCGACAGCGGCCCGCCGGACTCGGTCACGAGGCCGGCAATACCCTGGTGGTGCAGCAGGGCGGTTTCCGCCGGCGTCAGGTCGTGAGCGAGAACAATGGCGCCCTGCAGTTGTTCATCGTTCTGCTCGCCGTTGTGGGTTTCGGTGCCGGTGAGAATGCGTTGAATACGGGTGACGACGTGATCGACATCGTCCATGCGCGTGCGCAGGTAGGCATCGTCCATTTCCTCAAACACGGCGGCGAGGGCATCGCGTTGTGATTTCAGCGCCCATTCAGCATTGCATTGCCGTTCCCGGATCAGTTCCACCGGCGCCATGGTCAGCATGCTGTCTTCCAGCATCAGCAGGTGGGTATCAATGAAGTCGGTGATATCGGCACGGGTAGTTTCCGGGATGCTGTTGCGGATGGCCTTGAGGTGCTGACGTGCGGTGCGTACGGCCCGGCGAAAGCGGGCCACTTCATCCTCGATCAGTTCCTTCGGAATAGCGGCTTCGTAGACGTCGACATGACCGCGCTCCAGGCGGTAGACCTTGCCGATGGCAATTCCGCGTGAGATCCCGGTGCCGGTGATGGTAATACTCATTCGTCTTCACCAAAACGCTCGGCGATGAGCGCGCTCAGCCTGTCGATGGCTTCCACTTCATCGCCACCGTCGGCTATCAGGGTGATTTCACAGCCTTTCGACGCGGCCAGCATCATCACGCCCATGATGCTTTTCCCGTTTACCTCCTGGCCATTGCGGGACAACTTGATATCGCTGCCGAATGACGAGGCCAGGGTGACGAACTTGGCGGCGGCGCGCGCGTGCAAACCGAGCTTGTTGATGATAGTAACCTGTTTATCCAGCATGCGAGGGACCTTCGATATTGCAGGAGACGACACCGTCACGACCACCGGTGACGGCCTTGTGTCGCAGTTCGTCGAGATCCAGGTCCGGGTAGTTCAGGATCCGGATCAACATCGGCAGGTTCAGTCCGGCAACCACCCGTACGTTCGTCAGTGTGTCGAGTGTGCAGGCGATATTGCTGGGTGTCGAGCCATACAGATCGGTGAGCACCAGGACACCGGCGCCGCTGTCGAGTTCATCCACGGCACGCCTGGCCTCGGCGGCTATTTTATCCCGGTCACAGTCCACCGGTGCCGCCAGTGTGCAGGTAGACAGCGGGCAGATACCGAGTACGTCGACCGCGGCCTGGAGCAGGGCGGCACCCACTTCGCCGTGTGTGATCAGCAGGATGCCGACGTTCACGACAGCTCCCGGTGGCGGGTGACGACATTGGGATAGCGGCCGATAAAGTGCCGCGCCAGGCGCTCGGCCAGGTAGACCGAACGGTGCTGACCACCGGTACAGCCCAGGGCGATGGTCAGGTAACTGCGGTTATCCGCTGCGAAAGCAGGCAGCCACTTCTCCAGGTAGGCGCAAAGGTCGGTAAACATGGCATCCACCTGGGTTTCGTTCGACAGGTAGTCGATGACCGCCTGGTCCTGGCCGGTTAACCGCCTGAGTTCGGGCTGCCAGTGCGGATTGGGCAGGCAGCGTGCGTCGAACACGAAATCGGCGTCTATCGGAATACCGTGTTTGAATCCGAAAGACTGGAACAGCAGCGACAGGCTGCTGTCATTGCGGCGCGCAACACGCTGGCGGACCAGGTCGCGGAGCTGGTGCAGCGTTGTCTGGCTGGTATCGATAAACAGGTCGGCGTTCTGGGAAATCGGTTCCAGCAACTGTTTTTCATGCTCGATGGCGTCGGCCAGCGACAGGCCGCCATCACTCAAAGGATGGCGCCGGCGGGTCTCGCTGAAACGCTTGATCAGGGTGTCGGTTTCACAGGTGAGGAACAGGATTTCGCTGTCGATCTGCCGGTTCCCGAGATCGGCAAGGGTGTCGACCACGTGTTCCAGCGCCTGGGGCAAATTGCGCGCATCGATACCGATTGCCGCCTGCGCGACCGGGTTGGCGCTACTGCTCAGTTCGGTTGCCAGCGCACTGAGTAAACCGGCCGGCAGATTGTCGATGCAGTAATAACCCAGGTCTTCGAGGGTATGCAGGGCAACGGTTTTCCCCGAGCCTGACAATCCACTGACGATAACGAGTTTCACCTTGTGTTCACCACCGGGTCTGCTTGGCGGACGGCGGCCTGCCGTCGCTGGATTACTCGCTATTTTCCATGAAACGTGCCTGACGATCCATAAACAGCCTGGCTGAATCAAATCCTTTCAGCAGCAGGGTGTGGTTGCGTGCGGCGGCCTCGGCCAGTACCGCCAGGTTGCGGCCGGGTGCGACCGGCAGGATGATCTGCGGGATATCCACACCGAGGATGGTCTGGGTGGTCCGCGAACCGTGCAGCCGGTCGATGGAGTGCATCTGCTCCTCGGTCATCGGCTTGAGTTTCAGGATCAGGCGCAGGTTGCGGTTCTGCTTGATAGCGCTGTCGCCGAACATGGCGCGCACGTTCAGAATGCCGAGCCCCCGTACCTCGAGGAAATCGCGCAGCATTTCCGGGCAGCGACCGTTGAGGGTGTCCGGCGCCGTCTTGGCGAATACCGGCGCATCATCGGCAACCAGTCGATGTCCGCGGGCGACCAGTTCCAGCGCCAGTTCGCTTTTACCGACACTGGGGTCGCCGGTAATCAGCAGGCCGACGCTGAACACTTCCATGAAAACGCCGTGCAGAATGATTTTCTCGGCGAACAGGTTGGTCAGGTAATACTGCAGATAGTTGACCAGCTGCACGGTTGACTGGCGGGAGCTGAGCAGCGGCGTGGAACTGGCCTCGCTGCGCTGCTTGATGTCATCCGGAACGGAGCGACCGTCGCCAATCACGATCAGGTCGCTGGTCCCGTCGAACAACTGTTTGACCAGGTCGCGCCGCGAATTCCCGGCCAGGCGTTCCAGGTAGTCGATTTCGGTGTTCCCGAGCACCTGCACGCGGTTGGGGTGGATCAGGTTAAGGTGGCCGACCAGCGCGGTACGGGCGGCATCGGAGCCGGGGTTCTTGATGTTGCGGGTATGGCCCGTCTGGCCTCCCGCCCAGTGCAGATCGAGTTTTTCCTTGAGCGTCTCGAAGAGGGTGTCGACTGAGGTGTCGATACTCATGCCGACAGCTGTTGGTCCGCGTCCCAGTGATTGATCTGATCCAGGCATTGTTCGGCGCTGTTGCAGTTACGCAACGCCGTGCACAGCTCGGCATCACTGAACATGGCGGCCAGGCGCGCCAGAATCTGCAGGTGTTCGTCGGTGGATTCCTCGGGAACCAGCAGGGCGAACAGCAGGTCTACCGGCTGGTTATCTATGGCATCGTAGTCAACGCCGGTTTGCAGCGTCACAAAGGCGGCGATCGGGGTTTCAAGGCCATTGATGCGCCCATGCGGCAAGGCTACGCCGTGCCCCAGGCCCGTGCTGCCCAGGCGTTCACGCCCGATCAGGCTGTCAAACAGCTCGCCTTCCGAATAGGCCGGCAAAGCCGTAGACAGTAAATGACTCAATAACTCCAGGCTGCGTTTTTTGCTGGAGCTCTCCTGGTGGCAGGCCACACGGGCCGGGCTCAGAAGTACTGAAATTTGCATGGCGGTATTCTTCTTTGAACCTTCTATGATCCATCCGCGCCTGTCAGGGTTCCGGGCTCTGTTTCTTGCTGGCCCCTTCACTGCGGTGGTGGTCGGTAATCTTTTCCTTGTGTTTCTTGATCTGGCGGTCCAGCTTGTCAGTCAGGCCGTCGATAGCGGCATACATATCTCCCTCGGTGCTGTCGGCAAACAGCTTGCCACCGCTGATGTGCATCGTTGCCTCGGCCGTATGTCGCAGCTTCTCAACACTCAGCACGACGTGCACGTCGGTCACGTGATCAAAATGCCGTTCCAGCCGCTCAAACTTTTCGTCCACGTAACTGCGCAGTGGATCGGTAATGTCGACGTGGTGCCCGGTAAGATTTATTTGCATGGATACGCTCCTCGTCCATGGCCTCATGCGAGGCGTTTTCGTTCATTAGAAGGGGGTATGGCCATCGCTTCACGGTATTTGGCGATGGTGCGCCGCGCGACCTTGATGCCCTGGTCGGCCAGCAGGTTGGCAATTTTGCTGTCGCTCAGCGGTTTGGTCGGTTTCTCTGCCGCCACCAGTTTCTTGATAATGGCGCGTATCGCCGTGGCGGAACACTCGCCACCGTCGGATGTGCCGACGTGGCTGGAGAAAAAGTATTTGAATTCGAATATGCCGCGTGGCGTATGCATGAATTTCTGTGTGGTCACGCGCGAAATGGTGGATTCGTGCATTTCGACGGTGTCGGCGATATCACGCAGCACCAGGGGTTTCATGGCCTCGTCGCCGTACTCGAAAAAATTGCGCTGCCGGTCGACGATACAGCGCGCCACCTTGAGCAGGGTTTCATGGCGGCTCTGGAGGCTTTTCAGGAACCAGCGGGCTTCCTGCAGATGATTGCGCAGGTAGGTGTTGTCGT
Source organism: uncultured Thiogranum sp. (assembly GCA_965544455.1). Taxonomy (GTDB): domain Bacteria; phylum Pseudomonadota; class Gammaproteobacteria; order DSM-19610; family DSM-19610; genus Thiogranum. The sequence goes on along the minus strand of CBEUNK010000086.1, from coordinate 5,351 downwards.
CACTGTTGTCGGCGCGTTTCACCAGGCTGGCGTAGTGACTGTTGATGCGTAGCCGCGGAGCGGCGTCGATATTCAGGTCCACCTGCCACTTGCCCTTGTTTTTAAACACGAATACATCGGGGACCACATACTGCGGCGTGGCACTGGTGATCTGCGACCCTGGCCTGGGGTTGAGTGACTGTACCAGTTTGAGCACATCCTGAAGCTGCGTCTCCGACAGCTTCATGCGCCGCATGATCTGATTATAGTCCCGATTTCCCAGGAGGTTGACGTGTTCTCCCACCAGCTCCAGTGCCTCGGTCCGCCAGGGTGTCTCGGGGTCAAGCGCATTTAGTTGAATTAACAGGCTTTCCGCCGGATCTCTGGCGCCTACGCCAACGGGATCAAAGTGCTGGATACGCCGCAGTACCGCCTGTACTTCTTCCACGCCGATGTCCTGCTCGGGGCCGAGGTTCAGACTTTCCAGGATCTCTTCCAGCGTAACGGTCAGGTAACCGTCGTCGTTGATGGCGTCGATAAGGGCATCGGCAATGACGCGGTCCTCATCGCTGAACGGGCTCAGGTCCAGTTGCCAGGACAAATGTTCATGCAGGCTCTGGCCTTCACCGCTGTGGGTTTCAAAAAAGTCCCGGCCGTCATTGTCCGCGGGCGCGCTGTAGCTGGTAGCGCCCATGTCGTAGGTATCTTCCCAGCTGGTATCAACCGGCAGATCCTCGGGGATGGTATCGGTAGTGCCGCCGGCTTCCGTTTCCGGGCTGTCCGTGGTGCCACTATCAGTGTCTGACTTGCTGGCCTGCTCCTGGCTTTCGGCGGTTTCGCCCTCGGCAGCGGCGTTGTCACCCTCGTCGCGTTCCAGCATCAGGTTGGAGTCGAGTATGGTCTGCACCTCGAGCTGCAATTCCAGTGTCGACAACTGCAACAGCCGTATGGCCTGCTGCAGCTGAGGCGTCATGGTCAGGTGCTGGCCAAGCCGAAGTTGGATGGACTGCTTCATAGATCCGTTATTGTCAAAACTCTGCCATGCGGCCGGGCGAAGGATGCCGGGCACTCACAGATTCCTATTCTACTGCATTTATTGTGCCAGTGAAGTATTTATTACGATTTTATTAACTGTCTACATGGTGAAGTTATCGCCCAGGTAGACATCGCGCACCTTCTGGTTCTGCAGAATGGCATCCGGCGGGCCTTCGGCCAGCGTGTGGCCGTTGCCCATGATATAGGCCCGGTTGCAGATACCCAGGGTTTCGCGCACGTTGTGATCGGTGATCAATACGCCGATATGGCGTTCGGTCAAATGTTCGACAATGCGCTGAATATCGATCACCGAGATCGGGTCGACACCGGCGAACGGTTCATCCAGCAGGATAAAGCGTGGTTCCATGGCCAGTGCCCGGGCGATTTCCACGCGCCGGCGCTCGCCACCCGAGAGGCTCAGACCCTTCTGGTCACGAAGGTGGGCGATATGCAGTTCCTGTAACAGCTCTTCCAGTTTATCGCAGCGATTACGCCGACTCAGTTCCTTGCGCATTTCCAGCACGGCCAGCAGGTTGTCGGCAACACTGAGTTTGCGGAATACCGAGGCTTCCTGCGGCAGGTAACCGACGCCGTAACGGGCGCGTACATGCATGGGGTAGCGGGTCAGCTCCTGGTCGTCCAGCCACACCGAGCCGCCATCGCAGGGAATCAGGCCGACGATCATGTAAAAACAGGTGGTTTTACCCGCGCCATTGGGACCCAGCAGGCCGACAACCTCACCGCTGTCCACGGTCAGGGAGACAGATTCGACGACGGCTTTTCCGGAATAGGTTTTACTCAGGTCACGCGCTTCAAGGCGGCTCATGGTTTATCGGCTTCTTGGTTTTTTTCCGGCCGTGGCTGAATGGTGATGCGGACACGCTCATTGGGTTCATTGGTGCCGGCGTTGACCTTGTCCTTGGCGACATCGTACTCGATGCGCTCACTGCGCAGGCGGTCGCCTTCCTGTTCGACCTCGGCCTGTTTGAGCAGAATGATGTACTCGGGGTCGGTGTAGTACTCCATGCGCAGCGCCTTGGCACGCACGTCCTTGTCCTTGTTGTCCGGCCGCTGTTTGTAAGTGGCCGGATTGCCGTCCATCACGACTTTTTCGACTTCATCGTCCTTGTTGTAGACGGTCATGGTATCGCCGGTAAGCACCAGCGTTCCCTGGGTAACCCGCACATTGCCGTGGTAGACGCTGATACCCTCGCCGTCATTGAGTTCGGCGCGGTCGGCCTCGATCATCATCGGCTGATTCCTGTCCGTGGACAGCGCCAGGCTGCAGACCGGGAAACTGCTCAGCAACAGTCCAACCCACGCCATGGTGTTTCTAGTCATGTATGCCCCGTACGTTTCCAAGCAATTCCAGCTGCTGCCGGCCCAGCTCGGCGCGCAAACCTGTTGCGCTAAAATGCCAGTTCCCGGAGGTTAAAACAACCGGACGGTCGGTGTCGATCACATCCCCTTTATCGGCAATTCTCAGCTTATCTGTTGTTACGACCGGGCCGCTGTCGCCAGGTTCCCGCTGCAGCCGGACATGCCTGTCGAGTACCATGCTGTGCTGATCGTCGGCGATCCGGCCGCTTTCGGCACGCGCGCGCCAGACCTGCTGTTGCCGGTCGGTGAGGCGCAATCGTGGCTGCACCAGGCGGGCCTGCGCCTCGCCGGGCCATTGCTCCAGCCGTGTGGCGCGCAGTTCGCGGTGGAGCCGGCCACCGTGGTCAAACAGTTGCCAGGCGGGCTGCTCGATGTAGAGATCCGGCTGCTTGCCCGGGTTCGCTGGTGTCGCTGTGGTCTGCAGGGTCACAAGGTGTAACCCGACTGCTGCCAGGCTGACCAGCACGATGGCAAACAGTATGGCGGGCTGAGGCCGGCTCACAGGTAGCTTTCCAGCTCTCCCTGCAGCACGCCATGTGCTTCCATGAGCATTTCGCAGACGTCGCGTGCGGCCCCCCGGCCGCCACCGCGGGGCGTCTGCCAGTGTGCGTGGCGGAGCACCCAGGGATGCGCGTTGTGGACCGCGATAGCCAGTCCGACCTTGCGCATCACTGGCAGATCGACGACGTCATCGCCCACGTAGGCAACCTGTTCCGGGACCAGGTTGACGCGTGCCAGCAGGTCGGCGAAACCCTCCAGCTTGTTTTCCTGTCCCTGGTAGATCAGGTCTATGCCCAGGTTACGCATCCGGTGTTCGACCACTTTCGAGGTACGGCCGGTGATAATGGCGCAGCGCACACCGTGCTTCTGCAGCATCTTGATGCCATGGCCATCCTGCGAATGGAACGCCTTGTATTCCTCGCCGTCATCACCCATGAACAGGCTGCCATCGGTGAGGACACCGTCGACGTCGAAGATCACCAACTTGATTTGCGCAGCTTTTTCCAGAACATCTTTCATAACAGTTACGTCTTGTGTGTCGAGATTCCAAAGCGGTTGGAACGGAATACCCCGGTAGCCCGTTCAAGCGTGAAACTAAACAACCCCGGCGCGCAGCAGGTCATGCATGTTCAGCGCGCCGATCAGTTTTTGATCCTCGTCCACCACCAGCAGGGCGTTGAACTTGCCCTTTTCCATGATTTCCAGGGCCTCGGCGGCCAGCAGGCCCGGCGACACCAGGGTGCAATTGCGGGTCATCAGTTCATCGATGGGAGTGGTATTGAGATCCACCTTGTGGTCCAGCGCGCGGCGCAGGTCGCCGTCGGTAAAAATACCCTGCACCACGTCCTGGTCGTCGACAATGGCGGTGGCACCGAGACCCTTGCGGGTAATCTCCAGCAGGGCATCGCTGATCAGCGTGCCACTCGGCACCCTGGGAGCGCGTTCGCCCCGGTGGATCAGGTCGTCGATCAGCAGCAGCAGGCGCCGGCCCAGTTTGCCGCCCGGGTGCGAGCGGGCGAAATCGTCCGAGGTGAAACCGCGGACTTCGAGCAGCGATATGGCCAGCGCATCGCCCATGGCCAGCGCCGCGGTGGTGCTGGCGGTCGGTGCCAGGTCAAGGGGACAGGCCTCTTTTTCCACGCTGACGTCGATATTTACCGTCGCCGCCTCGGCCAGCGGCGAGGCCGGGTTGCCGGTCAGCGTAATCAGGGGCACGTCCAGGCGCTTGATAATCGGCAGAATAGTCAGGATTTCATCGGTGGTGCCGGAGTTCGACAATGCCAGGACCACGTCCTTGGCGGTGATCATGCCCAGATCACCGTGGCTGGCTTCGCCCGGGTGGACAAAAAAGGCCGGTGTGCCGGTGCTCGCCAGGGTGGCGGCAATTTTACTGCCGATGTGGCCGGATTTGCCCATGCCGATCACCACGACACGGCCTTCGCAGTTCAGCATCAGGTGGCAGGCGTGGGCAAAATCGTCGTCGATCCGCGCTTTCAGCGCGTCCACGGCGCTGGATTCGGTCTCCAGCACCGCCAGGCCCAGTTTTTTCAGGGTGGCATCGGTCATTCGTTCGTAGTCTTCCAGCCGTTATCTGACGGCGGTGAAGTATAACAGGCTCTGGTAGCCCGCATAGACGATTACCAGCAGGACACCCTCCAGGCGGTTGATGCGGGCCGCCCCGCGATAGCCCCAGGCCATCACCAGCAGGGCGACAGTCAGTGCCGTCATGATCGGCATGTCACGGCTCAGAACGGCCGGATCCACGGGGGCCGGGCTGAGTATACCGGGCATGCCCAGAACGGCCAGCAGATTGAACATGTTCGAGCCGATGACGTTGCCAATGGCGATATCCGGTTCGTTTTTCATGGCACTGGCGACAGAGGCTGCCAGTTCGGGCAGGCTGGTACCCAGGGCAACAATGGTCAGGCCGATAATCAGGTCGCTGATGCCGAAATGCTGGGCGATACCGACCGCGGCCCAGACCAGCAGGCGCGAACTGCCCACCAGGACAACGATGCCGACCAGCAGCCAGCCCAGCGATGCGCCCAGCGACAGGTCAGTGGGGACTTCCGCCTCGTATTCCACCGCCATCGGGTCCTTGCCATTGCGTGTGGTGAGGCCGACGTAGACTACGAAGGCAAGCATCGCGGCCAGGCCCAGCATCAGCAGCATGCCATCGTGAAAGTCCAGCGTGCCGTCACGTAACAGCAGGTAGGCAATCACCGTGGTGCCGATCAGGATGGGCAGCTCGCGCCGCACGATACGGGAATGTACCGAAAGTGGCACGACCAGCGCCGTGACGCCGAGGATCAGCGCAATATTGGTAATATTGGAGCCGATCGCGTTGCCCACCGCCAGGCCGGTATTACCCTGCAGCGAGGCGACTGCCGACACCAGGATCTCGGGGGCCGAGGTACCAAAGCCGACGATGGTCAGGCCGATGAGCAGCGGCGAGA
>CBEUNK010000085.1:0-11149 GCA_965544455.1 uncultured Thiogranum sp. | reverse complement strand
GTAATATTGATCTTGATCAGATAGTTATATGGTCAGGCGCACACTTTGTTGCGTCCCTGCGCCTTGGCCGCGTACAGCGCCTTGTCGGCGTGGTTCAGCAACTGGGTGAGGGTCATGTCCGGGCGGTGCTGGTTGGTCGCCAGGCCGATGCTGACGGTAACGCTGACATCGGCCGGATTCAGGGCCGCAACCTCCTCGCGTAGCCCTTCGGCACAGCGCCATGCCCGGGTGTCCTGACAGCGCGGTACCAGCAGGGCGAATTCTTCACCGCCGAAGCGCACCGCCAGGGCGTTCTCGGGCAGTCTGTCCAGCAGCAGTTGCCCCAGGCTTTCCAGCACGCGGTCGCCGGTGATATGCCCCAGGTTGTCGTTGATCTTCTTGAAGTGATCGATATCCAGCAGCACGGCGGCCACCGGGTGATTGCCGCGGGTGGCCAGGAACTGCTCGCCGTGATCCAGCAGGTAGCGGCGGTTGTAGACGCGCGTCAGACTGTCGGTGATGGCCAGCCGGTGCATGGTTTCGGTCTGGCGCTTGAGCGCGGCGAACTGCTGTTTGATCAGCAGCAGAGAACGAATACGCGCCATCAGAACTTCTTCCACGATCGGCTTGGCGACAAAGTCGTTGCCGCCGGCGTGGAATACCTCGACCTGCTTTTCTTCAGTTTCCGAGCCGGTCAGCACCAGTACCGGCATTTCCTGCTGCGAATAGTGGAAGCGGGCGCGAATCGCATGCAGCAGATCGCCACCCGTCAGGTTGCCCTGCAGGTAGAAATCGCTGATGACGATATCGAAGCTTTCCGCTTCGCGGGGACCGCCGGCGGCGGTTTCGCGCAGCAACTGCAGGGCCTCCTCGGCGTGCGTGGTGTGTACCACCTGCAGGCCGTGGCGTTCCATCAGGCGTACCAGTATGGTCGCTGCCAGCTGGCTGTCTTCAACATACAGGATGCGGCCCACCAGGCCGGAATTACGCTGCATGAAGTCCTTGATAAACGCGGCAAAGGCGCGGTAGCCGAGTGACTTGTCAAAGTAGTCGGTGACGCCGGCGGCGAAACCCTCGCGCAACAGGCGCGCGTCGGCGTCGCCGGAGACCACGATGGTCGGTGTGTAATGGTGATGGCTGGAGGCGCGGACGTAACGGCTGAGCTCCAGGCCGTCCTTGTCGCGCAGCATCAGCGCCGTGGTGATCAGGTCGAACTGGCTGCGTTCCAGCCAGGCGCAGGCTTCCTGCACCGTACCGCAGGTGATGATTTCGGTGTCCTGCATTTCCTCGTTGAGGATGCGTACGATGATGGTACGCGCGACTTCCGAACTGTCCACCACCAGGATGCGATTGAGTTTTCGTGGCATTAAACCCGGGGCCTGTGTTGTTGGTTGTTATTGTTTAGCGTGGCTGTACTGCATCTACACTGTATCGACCCGGGGGAGTAGACCTTTAGCCAGTTTTGGGGAGCCTGGTTTTACAGGGGGGTTAGGCGGGTTCTATCGCTGCCAGGTGGCGGCTGACCGCCAGCCAGGCGCCCAGAAGGCCGAGGACGGCGCCCGCCAGCAGCAGACTCAGGTTTTCGCTGAACGACAGGGTCTGCAGACTGAAACCACTCTGGTACAGGCCGGCCAGCTGGCGTACCGGTTCGCGCAATTGCAGAAAGGTGAGCTCGACCAGGAAGGCCGCCAGCACGGCACCGCTGATGCCGTACCAGAGACCGCCGTAGAGGAACGGCCGGCGAATGAACGCGCCGGTTGCGCCGATGAGCTTGGTGATTTCGATTTCATCACGCCGGTTCTGGATTTCCAGCCGAATGGTGTTGCCGGTGATCAGCAATACCGCCAGGCCCAACAGGACTGCCATCACCCAGATCGAGCGTTGGACAATGTCGACGATGGCATTGAAGCGCTTCACCCACTGCAGGTCGAGCTGCGCCAGTTCGACCTCGGGGAGAGCCTGCAGCCGGTCCAGCAGCCGCGCCGCGGAACCGGCGTCAGACGCCGAGGCCACCGGTTTCAGCGCCAGTACCACGGGCAGGGGGTTTTCGTCCAGCACGTCCAGGGCATCGCCAAAGCCCGACAGTTCGCGGAACTCGGCCAATGCCTGTTGCGGTGTGATGAGTTCCAATTGCTCGATTTCCGGCCAGGTGCGCAGTTTCCGTTCGAGCGCCTGCGCCTGCTCGATCGATACGTCGTGTTGCAGGAACACCGACAGGTTGGCGCCGCCGTCCCACTGGGTACTGAGGCGCTGCAGGTTGCCGGTGAGCAGGTACAGTCCCGCGGGCAGGGCCAGGGCAATACCGATGACACCGGCCGTCATCAGCGACGCCAGTGGTGTGCGATACAGGCGTCCCAGGCTGTTCAGGGCGACCTGTGCGTGGCGCTGCAGGTAGACGTGTAAAAAAACCGGCAGTCTCATGCGTCGAGTACATGGGCGTTGGTCAGGCGCCCCTCGTGGAGTTGCAGCTGCGGGTAGGGCAGCCTCGATATCAGGTCGAGATCGTGACTGGCGATCAGTACGGTAACGCCGACCTGGTTGAACTGTTCGAACAGGTGCATGATGTCGCGCGACAGGTCCGGGTCAAGGTTGCCGGTGGGTTCGTCGGCCAGCAGCAACGGCGGTTTGTTCACCACGGCGCGGGCGATCCCGACCCGCTGCTGCTCGCCGCCGGACAGGGTAATCGGCAGCGCCCGTTCCTTGCCGAGCAACCCGACCTTGTCCAGCGCGGCGCGTACCCGCCTGCCGATGTCCTGGTGGCGGTGGCCGGCAATCACCAGTGGCAGGGCGACGTTGTCGAATACGGTGCGGTCGAACAGCAGGCGATGGTTCTGGAAGATGATGCCGATTTTGCGGCGCACGAACGGTATGCGGCGTTTGCGGGTGCGTGACAGGTTTTCGCCGTCGAGAAACAGCTGGCCGCGGCTGGTGCGCTCCAGCAGGGCGATCAGCTTCAACAGGGTGCTCTTGCCGGCACCGGAATGGCCGGTGAGGAAAGCCATGGCACCCGCCGGCAGGTGAAAGCTGACGGCCTGCAGTGCGTCCTTGCCTTCCGGGTAGCGTTTACTGACGTTGTCGAAGCGGATCATCGTGCCTCGTCAGCGACTGTCATCAAACAGGGCGTCGACAAAATCCATGGCATTGAAGGGGCGCAGGTCTTCGATAGCCTCGCCCACGCCGATAAAGCGGATGGGTATGCCCAGTTGCCTGGCGATGGCGAAGATAATGCCGCCCTTGGCGGTGCCGTCGAGCTTGGTCAGGGTGATGCCGGTGAGGCCTACGGCCTGGTTGAATTCGCGTGCCTGGTTGAGCGCGTTCTGGCCGGTGCCGGCATCGACCACCAGCATCACTTCGTGTGGTGCCGTGGCGTCGAGCTTGCCCAGCACGCGCTTGATCTTTTTCAGCTCTTCCATGAGGTTGGACTGGGTGTGCAGGCGGCCGGCGGTGTCGGCGATCAGCACGTCGGTATGCCGGGCCCGGGCGGCCTGCAGCGCATCGAAAATGACCGACGCCGAATCGGCCCCCTGTTGCTGGGCGACAACCGGCACCTGGTTGCGTTCCCCCCAGGTCTGTAACTGTTCCACGGCGGCGGCACGGAAGGTGTCGCCGGCCGCGAGCATGACCGAGCGGCCCTCGTCCTGCAGGCGCCGCGCGATCTTACCGATGGTCGTGGTTTTTCCGGCGCCATTGATGCCGACCATCAACAGGACAAAAGGCTTGTCCGATGCCGGGATGGTCAGGGGGGCGTCCACCGGCTGGAGCATCGCGCCCATATCCTCGCGCAGGGCGGCCATCAGGGCGTCGGCATCGCCGAGCTGCTTGCGCGCCACCCGTTGGGTCAGGTCCTGGATGATGCCCTGTGTGGCTTCCACGCCGACATCGGCGGTCAACAGCTGGGTTTCCAGGTCTTCGAGCAGTTCGTCGTCGATCTGCCTGCGGCCGGCGACCAGGTTGGCGATACCGTCGCTCAGGCCGCTGCGGGTTTTGGACAGCCCGGCCTTCAGACGGCCGAACAGACCGGGCTTTTTCGCCGCGGTTTCCGGTGGCGTGTCGTCGTGCCGGGGGTCCTGGGATTTATTTTTGCCGAAACCAAACATCATTGTTGCTGTCTACAGTGGTCCGCGTATCCTATCACCCCGCAGTTGGGACGAAAACAAAAGGAGTACAGAATGCGAGGATGGCTCGCGCCGGTTCTGGTGCTGTTCACGGCGGTTGCTTCTGCCGGGCAGGCAGTTCACGAATACAAGCTTGATAATGGTCTGAAACTTATTGTCAAAGAAGACCACCGTGCACCGGTGATGGTATCGCAGGTGTGGTACAAGGTGGGGTCCAGTTACGAGCACGACGGTGTTACCGGCGTTTCCCACGTACTGGAGCATATGATGTTCAAGGGCACCAGGGCCCACCCGGCCGGGGAGTTTTCCCGGATTATCGCCAGGAATGGCGGCCGGGAGAACGCTTTCACCAGCCAGGATTACACCGCTTACTTCCAGACCATGGAAGCCGGCCGCCTGCCGGTGAGCTTCGAGCTGGAGTCGGACCGCATGCGCCACCTCACGCTGCCGGCGGAGGAATTCGCCAAGGAAGTGCGGGTAGTCATGGAGGAGCGCCGTATGCGCACCGAAGACAACCCGCAATCGCTGACCTACGAGCAATTCAACGCCAGTGCCTTTATCAACAGCCCCTACCGTATCCCGACCATCGGCTGGATGGATGACCTGGAGAACATGCAGGTCGGGGATCTGCGGCGCTGGTATGAAAAATGGTATGCACCGAACAATGCCACTATCGTGGTGGTCGGCGATGTCGATCCGAAGCAGGTTTTCAAGCTGGCGAAAAAATACTTCGGGCCGTTGAAGCCGAGCCTGATCGATTCACCCAAGCCACGGGTGGAGGTCAAACAGCGCGGCCGCAAGCGCATTGAAGTCAAGGCGCCCGCCAAGCTGCCCTACCTGCTGATGGGCTACAAGGCGCCGGTCGCCCTGACGGCCGAAACTGACTGGGAGCCATATGCGCTCGAGGTGCTGGCCAGTATCCTCGACGGAGGTGACAGCGCGCGCCTCGCCAGCCGACTGGTGCGCGGCAGTGCCGTGGCCGTCAGCGCCGGCGCGAGTTACAGCGCTTTTGATCGCATGGAAAGCCTGTTTCTGCTGTCCGGGATTCCGGCCAACGGCCACAGCGTCGAGGATTTGCAGCAAGCGCTGCTGCAGCAGGTCAGGGAGCTGCAGGAAGAACCGGTCGGAGAGGATGAACTGGCGCGCATCAAGGCCCAGATGCGGGCCGACAAGGTTTACGAACAGGATTCGATTTTCTACCAGGCCATGCAGATCGGCATCGCCGAGACAGTGGGCCTGAGCTGGCGGGATGTCGACCGCTATCTGTCGCGGATCGAAGCGGTTACCGCGGAACAGGTGCAGGCAGTGGCGAAGAAATACCTGGTCGACGATCAACTGACGCTGGCGGAGTTGCTGCCACAGCCGATTGATCCCGCGCATCCGCCCCGCTCGGGCGCAGGGGGTGGCCATGTACGCTAAGGAAAATTCAAACATGATTCGAAGTTTTGTCGCCATCGCGGTGCTGCTGGTCAGTGGTGTTGCGCAGGCGCTGCCACAGATCGAGAGCTGGAAGACGGCCAAGGGCGCCCAGGTCCTGTTTGGCGCCGCTCATGAATTGCCCATGGTCGACGTGCGCGTGGTGTTCGATGCCGGCAGTGCGCGCGACGCGGCGCAGCCGGGGCTGGCCAGTCTGACCAATCTGCTGCTCGATCAGGGCGCGGCGGGCCTGGATGCCGACGCCATCGCCACCGGCTTCGAGGCGCGCGGCGCCCAGATGGGCAGCGGTTCCGACCGCGACACGGCCTGGCTGTCGCTGCGCAGCCTGAGTGACGAAAAACTGCTGGCGCCTTCGCTGGCCCTGTTCGGCAAGGTGCTGCAGAAACCGGATTTCCCGTCGGCGGATTTCAAGCGGCGGCAGCAGAATACCCTGACGACGCTCGAGTACGAGAAACAGAAACCGGATTCGATCGTGGACAAGGCGTTCTACCGGGCGGTTTACGGGGATCACCCCTACGCCATCGATTCCACGGGAACCGAGGACAGCGTGGCAGCGCTGAAGGTGGCGGATCTCAGGGCGTTCTATCGCCGCTATTACGTGGCCGCCAATGCCACGGTGGTGATTGTCGGCGATGTTTCGCGAGAGCAGGCGGAATCCATGGTGGCCAGCCTGGTCGATGCCTTGCCGAAGGGTGAAAAGGCGCCGCCGCTGCCGGCTGTTACGCCACAGAATGCCGGTAAAACAGAGTTTATCGCCCACCCTTCCACGCAGAGTCACGTGTTGATGGGGGCGCCGGGTGTGCTTCGTGGCGATCCGGACTACTTCACCCTGTACGTGGGCAATCACGTGCTGGGTGGCAGCGGCCTGGTGTCGCGGATCAGCAAGGAAATCCGTGAGAAGCGTGGCCTGTCCTACAGCGCCTACAGCTATTTTATTCCCCTGAAGCGCAAGGGGCCGTATACGCTGGGCTTCCAGACGCGTAATGACCAGCGCGATGAAGCCCTGTCGGTACTGCGCGATACCGTGAAGGCTTATGTCAAGGACGGGCCGACAGACAAGGAGCTGAAGGCGTCCAAAGATAATATCGTCGGCGGTTTCCCGCTGCGGGTTGCCAGTAACAGCAAGATCACCGAGTACCTGGCCATGATCGGCTTCTACGACCTGCCGCTGGATTACCTGTCGACCTTCACCGACAACATCAAGGCAGTGACGGCGGAGCAGATTCGTGACGCCTACCGGCGCCGGGTCAATGTCGACGATATGGTTACGGTCATTGTTGGCCGGAAAGTAGTGGCGGATTCGGGTTCCTGAGCCCGCTGTAAGAAATTTCTTACAAGCTTTTCAGAATTCGCTGACAGCATTTTCAGAAATTTCCTCCTGATTGAGGTACCGCCAGACCGCTAATCTGCGGTCTGGCCGCTCTGCCGGTACTCGACCGGCAGGGCCGCCAGGGAAATCAATCAAATCCAGGGAGGATATTATGAAATTTCGTTTTATTACCTGTGCGGCGCTGCTGGTCGGCCCGCTTTGCACGCTGTCCAGCGCCCCGCTGCGTGCGGCGCCGGTCATTTCCGAGCTGTTTTATGATGCCAGCGGCAGCGATGCCGGCCTGGTGTTTGTCGAGTTGTTCGGTGCGCCCGGCACCAGCCTGGATGGTCTGGTGCTGGAAGGTGTCAACGGTGGCACCGGTTCGGTGTACACCAGCGTCACGCTCAGTGGTGCGATACCCGGCGACGGCGTATTTGTCATCGGTGATGATGCCGGCGGCGGCCTTACCTCGGTCGCCGGCGTGGACCTGGTCGCTGACGTCGACTACCAGAATGGTCCCGATTCCGTGGTGCTGAGAGACGCTAGCGGCATCCTCGATGCCGTGGGTTACGGTAGTTTCGGGGCGACGGACTTTTTCGCTGGTGAAGGTGCAGCCGCACCTGACCCGTCCACGGGCAGCAGTATCGCCCGCTTCGATCCCCTGTCGGACAGTAACGACAACAGTCTTGATTTCATTGCCTTGTCAAACCCGACACCGGGCAGTGTACCGACGCTGAGCAGCGTGCCGTTGCCGGCGGCGGCCTGGCTGTTCGGTTCCGGCCTGGTGGCGATGACGTCGGTGGCGCGTCGGCGGTCGTGACTGCCGTCCGGTACTGGGCAACTGCAATCAACCGTCCTGGGACGAGATTGCAGTTGCCGCCGGACTTGACCGCGCATTGGCCGCTGCGCACCATGCCGGCCATGAATGCCAAATCCAACCAGGTGAGGATCATTGCCGGGCAGTGGCGTGGCCGCAAACTGCAATTCCCCGACATCGAGGGGTTGCGTCCCACGTCTGATCGAATCCGCGAAACCCTGTTCAACTGGCTGGCACCGGTAGTGCCCGGCGCCGTATGCCTGGACCTGTATGCCGGCAGCGGTGCGCTGGGTTTCGAGGCCGCCTCGCGTGGCGCGGCACGGGTGGTCATGAATGACCGCGACGCTCGCGTGGTGCGTGCTCTGCGGGAAAACTGCCAGCGCCTGGCGGCGGACCAGGTGGAGGTGGTCGCCGGCGATGCGCGGGATTGCCTGGTCGGCCAGAAGCGGCGCTTCGATATCGTGTTTCTTGATCCGCCCTTTGCCAGCCCGGAACTGCTGGCGCAGGGCATTGAGCTGTTAGCCGCCGGCCGCCACCTGTCGGACGCTGCCCACGTTTACGTGGAGAAACCGGCCGGTACGCCGGATATCGATGTACCCGATGGCTGGCAGTTACACAGGCAGAAGCATGCAGGTGCCGTCGTTTACAGTCTTTATCGGCTGTCCGGTTGACTCCAGGGGAAGGTGGATCACGTTCGGGTCGCTGCTTATATAAACAAGAATTCATAAATTTCAGTAAGTTATGGAAAAGGTAAGCAAAATTTAATAATTTGAATAGTGACGACGTATTGTTTGTGACCCCGCGATCAGGGTTGTGGCATTAAGATTTTATGCGTAGATTGCTCGCGATCATGCTGCGAAATGACCATAACTGACTATGCAAATTGCCGTTTATCCCGGGACTTTTGACCCCATCACCAACGGGCATACCGACCTGATCGGTCGTGCCGCGCGGCGGTTCGATCGGGTTATCGTCGCCATTCACCGCAGCAGTTCCAAGCAGCCGGCATTCAGTTGGGAAGAGCGCATTGAGCTGGCCAGCCATGTGCTGCGCGACCAGGCCAACGTGGTCGTCGAAGGTTTCGATGGGTTGCTGGTTGATTTTGTCCGCGCCCACCAGGCGGAGGTCATACTGCGTGGTTTGCGGGCCGTGTCCGATTTCGAGTACGAATTCCAGCTCGCCAGCATGAACCGCCAGCTGGCGCCAGAAATCGAAACTCTGTTCATGACGCCGGACGAGCACTATGCTTATGTTTCATCGAGCCTTGTGCGGGAAATTGCGGGGCTGGGCGGGGACATAACACCGTTTGTCCATGAAAAAGTGGTGGCTGCATTCAAACAGCGTTTGGGATAGTATTAATCAATCCTTATATAACTGGCTGGTCAGGAGATCCGTGATGGCACTGATGATCACCGATGAATGCATCAACTGTGACGTATGCGAGCCGGAATGCCCGAACGGTGCGATTTCCCAGGGCGAAGAAATTTATGAAATCGACCCCAACCTGTGTACCGAGTGTGTCGGGCACTATGAAACCTCGCAGTGTGTCGATGTCTGCCCGGTCGACTGCATCCCCATGAATCCCGACTACGAAGAGACGCGCGAAGAACTGCTGGAAAAATACCGGCGGATTACCGACGAGAACGCGGCTTGATGGGATTCCCCGGCGGCACACGGAGAAAAAGGCTCCTGATCGGGGCCTTTTTGTTATGCTTGACCGGTACCACTGTCCGCGTACCGCCTGTGCTGGCCGACCAGCCGGGCGGACCGCCGGCGCAGGCGATCGCCAGCGCACACCCGCTGGCGACTGCGGCCGGGCTGGCGGTCCTGGAGGCCGGCGGTAACGCCTTCGACGCTGCTGTCGCGGTCAGTGCGGCGCTGGCGGTGGTCGAGCCCTACAGCTCGGGCATCGGCGGCGGCGGTTTCTGGTTGCTGCATCGGGCCGCTGACGGCCGGCAGGTCATGATCGATGGCCGTGAGCGGGCGCCGTTGGCGGCCGGCCGCGACCTGTATCTGAACGAATCCGGTGACGTGGTGCCGGGCCTGTCCATGGACGGGCCACTGGCGGCCGCCATTCCCGGCGAACCCGCGGCCCTTGCCCATCTCGCCCGCCACTACGGGCGGTTGCCGCTGGCCGAGTCACTGGCACCGGCCATCCACCTGGCCGATGCGGGTTTCGCGGTCGACGAACACTACCGGCGCATGGCGCGCTTCCGTTTGAAGGTGCTGCAGCAGCATGCGGATACCGCTGCCATTTTTCTGCACGACGATCAGGTGCCCGACACCGGTGCTGTAATCCGGCAGCCGGATCTGGCGGTGACACTGCAGATCCTGGCTCGGGACGGTAGAGACGGATTTTACAGCGGTGACCTTGCCGACCGGTTGGTAAAGGGCGTGCGCCGGGCCGGCGGTAACTGGTCGCCCCAGGACCTCGCCGACTACCGGGTTGTCGAGCGCGAACCGGTGATCTTTGATTATCACGACCTGCGCGTGGTGTCCGTCGCGCCGCCGTCGTCCGGCGGTGTGGCGCTGGCGACCATGTTGCACATTCTGGAAGGTTATCCGCTGGCACAACTCGAAGGTGCGGAGCGGGTTCACTTGATGGTCGAGGCCATGCGTCGCGCTTACCGTGACCGTGCGCAGTACCTGGGCGACCCGGATTTCGTCGAGGTTCCGGTGTCACGTCTGATACACCCGATGTATGCTGCCGGCCTGCGGGCCTCGATCCGCGCCGACCACGCCACACCCAGTGCCGCCTTACCCGGCAGTGACGAGCCACCGGGCGGCAACCACACCACGCATTTCTCTATTCTTGACCGGGAAGGTAACCGGGTCGCTGCCACGCTGAGCATCAACTACCCGTTTGGATCGGGCTTTGTCGTGCCCGGTACGGGCGTCCTGCTCAATGACGAAATGGACGATTTTTCCGCCAAGCCGGGTATTCCCAACGCCTATGGTCTGGTGGGTGCCGAGGCCAATGCCATCGCGCCAGGCAAGCGACCGTTGTCGAGTATGAGCCCGACCTTTGTCGAGAGCGAGCACGGCGTTGCCATCCTGGGTACGCCGGGCGGCAGTCGCATTATCACCATGGTGCTGCTGGGCATACTCGACCTGGAAGCCGGGCGGGGTCCGGCATCCTGGGTAAGCCAACCGCGTTTTCATCACCAGTACCTGCCCGATGTCATCCAGTACGAACCGGATGCTTTCAGTGACGACCTGCTGGAGGCGCTGGCGGCGCGGGGTCACCGGCTCAAATTACTGGGCAGTGATTACGGCAACATGCAGGCGGTTTACTGGGACTACCGGGGTAACAGCGTCGAGGCGGCATCCGATCCCCGGGGTATCGGACGCGCCGAAGTCCGGTCGGTCATTGGACAACGTGGTAGTCCCTAGTGGGGCATGCAGAAACTAAAGTAACGGATTCCAGAAATAGCTTACCCTGAAGCGGGATTCGCCCGGCCCCGGGTTTTTGGTGCATGCGCCGCTTGCGGT
>CBEUNK010000084.1:0-11342 GCA_965544455.1 uncultured Thiogranum sp. | reverse complement strand
GCCTGGCAGTACCTGCACGCCGGTGTGAAAATGAAAGCGATACTTGACCTCACGCCTGTGCACAACCATCTGCGCGCGCTGCCGTATCTACCACGCGCCCTGCTGGCAGGCCATTATCTGACCAAGGGGCTGGCCTATAAAAAGGACCTCAAACAGGCTGGCATCAGCACGCTGCATAATGTCAGTGACTTGCGTGCCAAAGGTAACGAACAGCTTGCGTCAGTCAGCTTCCGCCACAGGCGCGGTCAACATAGCATCGAGACAGACCTTCTGTTGATTCATTTCGGGGTCATTCCCCATACTCACCTGTCCCGGGTTGCCGGATGCCGGCATGACTGGGACAACAGCCAGCAGTGCTGGCGGCCACAACTGGATCAGTGGGGCAACAGCAGCATTGATGGCATTCTGATCGCCGGTGACAGCGCCGGCATCGGGGGCGCGCGTACGGCAGAACATGCCGGTCGGCTGGCAGCCTTGCAGGCCGTGCACGCACTCGGTCTGATACAGCAGCGGGAACGTGACAGGCTGGGCAGGAAAGACAGGAAATGGATGCGCGATGAAATGCACATCCGGCCGTTCCTTGAGGCCTTTTTTCATATCCCCGGCAAGCTGCTCAGCGTGCCGGGCGATGACACCATCGTGTGCCGTTGTGAGGAAGTCACGGCAGGCCGGATACGCGCCAGCGTCGCCGACGGCCACAGCGACAGCAACCAGGTCAAGTTCCTGACCCGTTGCGGCATGGGGCCCTGCCAGGGCCGGCAGTGTGCTGACTCAGTTGCTCATATCGTTGCCGCTGCAGGCGGGGACAGCATCGCCCGGGGTGGTCACTATCGGGGGCGTCCCCCGGTAACACCCTTGACGCTGGGTCAACTCGCCAGTCTGTACCCCGGGGAAACTGACTGAATGAAGAGCGATGTGCTGATTATCGGCGGCGGTTTGATGGGGTTCTCAACGGCCCTGCAACTGGCGATGCGCGGCACGCGCTGCATCGTTGTGGATAAGGACAGTCCCGGCCGTCATGCATCCGGGGTCAATGCAGGTGGTCTGCGCCAGCTCAACCGGCATCCGGCTGAAGTGCCATTATCTGTAGCGGCCGCAGAGATATGGCATAACATCGAGGCACTGGTCGATTCCGATTGTGATACACATTTTCCCGGACAGATCCGGGTTGCTGAAAATGCTGAAGACATGCTGGCGCTTGAGGAACGTGCTGCTATGGTTCGTGCCCTTGGGTTTGAACACGAGGAAATCATCGGCCGACAGGAGCTATACCAGCTGGTGCCGGCATTGGCCCCGCACTGCAAGGGCGCCCTGATCTGCCGCACTGACGGCTACGGGCGTCCGTTCCATGCCCTGGATGCATTCCGTCGTAAGGCCCGCTCACTGGGCGTTGAATTTTATGCCTCGACCCGTGTTGATGCACTGTCGCACAGTGCAGATGAATGGCGGGTCAGTACCCCGAGAGGCGAGTTCCGCGCACCGCTGCTGGTCAACTGCGCTGGCGCCTGGGCCGGCCGTATTGCAGCAGCACTTGGCGACACCGCGCCCGTCAGGCCCGGTGCACCAATGCTGATGATTACCGAACGTCTGCCCCGGTTCCTGGAACCGGTGATCGGTGCCGCGGGCCGGAAGCTGTCCTTCAAGCAGATGCAGAATGGCACAGTACTGATCGGCGGCGCCCACCTGGCGGAGCTGGATATTGCGCAAAAACGTACTGAAATGAACTGGGCCAGGCTTGCAGTCAGTGCACGCACGGTCATGGCCCTGTTTCCGCAACTGGAAAATACGCGCATCGTGCGCACCTGGGCCGGGATCGAAGCCTTTATGCCTGACAACCTGCCCGTCATCGGCAGGAGCAGTGCATCACGGCATGCATACCATGCGTTTGGATTTTCCGCACATGGTTTTCAGCTATCCCCGGTAATCGGGAAGATCATGTCGCAATTGATACTGGACGGCCGGACAGATCTGCCCATCGAGCCCTTTAGCATTGAGCGCTTCTAATCGACTGGAAACTCACGACGAATGAGCATACCCCCATCTGCCTCACCGGCCTGGTGCCGAAGCCGCGCGTGACAAATTTACCTGGAGCGTGTTTTCAACATGCCCCAGGGCACCCTCTCTTGATGCTGCGCATCAATGATACCCACAGCACTCGCTGCGCTCGCGGGGCAGGCTCTTGCCTGCATCGAGGACTCCGTCGTGATCCGGAAGATCCTTGACCACCTGAAGGACAAAGCCGAAGTCAACGCAACCGCCGCACTGCCCGAGAGCCGGGCGCCGCCGGCTGGCCTGTTTGGCTGACGTTCCCTTTGTTCAACCGATAGCGCTGTTACCCGCATGGCACGGCAGGAGAGTCTTTGGCCTGATGGCCGGGATGGACCGGAAAGCGGTGCTGGCAAGGGTGGATGTCTCGATACCGAAGACTGAACTGGGCAAGGTTTTGTGGCAGCAGCAGGGTGCAGGCTGCCATGGAACTGCATGAAGAACTCGGCCCGGCGCTAACTTCCATCAAAGCCATTGCCGAACAGGCGGGTGTGCAGCGCCTGACAGTGTACCGGCATTTTCCGGATGAGTTCAGTCTGTTTAAAGCCTGTACATCACACTGGCTGGGACTGCATCCACTACCCGCCGTTTCTGACCGGGCGGACTATGCAGATCCGCTTGAACTCACCCACAGAGCATTACTGGACTTCTATCGCCACTACCGAAGTAATGAGCGCATGTGGTGGGTAGCGTATCGGGATGTTGATGAGGTTGAAGCGCTACAGGAACCGATGGCAGCCATTGAAGCCTACCTGGACCAGGTGCGAGATGAGTTAGTCGCTGCGTGGAAGATAAAACCGGAAGACAGAAAAGCATTGGCATTGACATTACGCCACGCCCTGCGTTTTATGACATGGCATTCACTAAAAAATGAAAAGCTATCCGACAAAAAAATGGTTGCGCTTGTTATGACCTGGTTGACATAAGGACAGTACTAAAGGGGACGGAGGGATTAAATAATAATCCCTCCGCCCCCATTTCATTCCCATCAAAACCATCGCGCCGAAGGCCGGCGCTCCTACACTCCATTTACTGTCCATGATTGTCCAGGCTTTCATCGAAAAAGCAGAAATCATTGCCGTGTTTCGTTTTTACCCGGTACATCGCCTGATCGGCGGCCGCCATGATTGCCTCGGGGTCCTGACCGTCCTGTGGGGGCAGGCAAGTTCGGAGTGTTTCGCGGGGATACGGGAAACCCCAGTGAACAGCTGGATTGCGCCTCGTTGTCGGCAATAAAGATATAATAAATCAATAGCATGGGATCTCTCCCTTGGCGAGTGCCCTGGCAGATGCCCCCGACCAAATGCATGCGGAGCCAGCCAGCCGTGGACGACGGGGCTGCGCCCGGTCCGGGGGCGGCTTCCACCCCGGCTGGCGGGGTCTATACTGACTTTGTAACTGCCCACTTCCATCCTGTCTTCTATCTCACTGCCAGATTGGAGGTACTGTTCATGTTTTCCAGGCTGCTCATATCGATCACGGCCTGCCTGCTGCTGGCGACGACAGATACGCAGGCCGCCGGAGTTTCCCGGGGCGCGATGCTCAGCAATTCCTGTTCGGCCTGCCACGGGACCGACGGCAGGAGTCCCGGTGCCATTCCCAGCATCAACGGCAAGTCGGCCGGATTTATCGCCTCGTCACTCAGGGAATTCCGCGCCGGCACGCGTCATTCGACGGTCATGGGCCGGCATGCCAAAGGTTACTCCGACGAGGAAATAAAGCTCATCGCCGACTACTTTTCCGGTCTGGACTAGGGGGCTGACATGAACACCTGTGATCGCAGAAGCTTTATCAAACTGTTGGGGGCCGGCGGGGCGGCGCTTGCCACACTGCCGGCTTTTTCCACCCTGGCCGGAAGCGCGGCACGCGCGAACATTGTTGTCGTGGGCGGTGGTTTCGGCGGGTCCACCTGCGCCAGGTACCTGCACCGGTTCGATCCCGCGCTGTCGATCACCCTGATAGAACCGGTCGAGCGTTTTATCACCTGCCCGTTCAGCAATGCGGTGCTCGCCGGACTGCGCGACCTGGATTCCATCAGTCACGACTACCGTGCGCATCAGAAGCGTGGCGTCAGCGTGGTCCACGCCCGGGTTGAACAAATCGATGCCGCGGGTAAAAAGGTGTCACTCGGTAACGGCCAGACTCTCGGCTATGACTACCTGGTGTTGTCACCCGGCATCGATTTCAGGTGGGGTGAGGTCGAGGGCATGACGGCCGCGGACGCGAAGGTCATCCCGCACGCCTGGCAGGGCGGCCCGCAGACCACGCTGCTGCGCAATCAGCTGACGGCCATGGAAAATGGTGGCGTGGTCGTCATCGCGCCACCCGATAACCCCTTCCGCTGTCCGCCGGGGCCCTATGAGCGTGCCAGTCTCATTGCCAGCTATCTCAAGGCCAGCAAGCCGAAGTCCAAGATCCTCATTCTCGACGCCAAGGATAAGTTCTCCAAGCAGGGTCTGTTCACACAGGCCTGGGAACAGCTCTATCCCGGCATGATCGAGTGGGTCGCCGGCAGCAGCGGCGGCCGCATCGATCGCGTCGATGTCGGCAAACGCGTCCTGCACGCCGAGCTGGGCGACAGCCACCGTGGCGACGTGGTGAACTTCATTCCGCCGCAAAAGGCGGCGCCTATCGTGCATCGGGCCGGGCTTGTCAACAACGACGGCTGGTGCCCGGTGGATCAACGCACCTTCGAGTCGAAGGTGCAGGCCGGAGTCTACGTGATTGGCGATGCGTCGATTGCCGGCAAGATGCCCAAGTCGGGTTTTGCCGCCAACAGCCAGGGCAAGGTGTGTGCTGCCGCCATCGTCTCGGCGGTACACGGCGTAGAGATGCCGGAACCTTCCTACGTCAATACCTGCTACAGCCTGGTCGCGCCGGACTACGGCATTTCGGTCGCCGCGGTCTATCGTTACAACAGGGACAAGGGCATCTACAAGGTCAAGGGATCGGGCGGTGTCAGTCCCAAGGACGCCGACGCGGACTTCCGCCAGGATGAGGCACGCTACGCCAGGGGCTGGTATGACAGCATCACCATGGATGCCTTTGGCTGACACCTCAGGGCTTCCTGTCGTGGAGCAGGAAGTCCTCGACGATCCCGAGCCGCCTCCGATGGGCTGACGGACTGTCCATGAAAGGGTGCCCGAAATCCTGGCCGGTCAGGACGGTGGCGTTGCACTGCCTGGCCTGCTCGACCAGTTCCAGTGACATGGCGGGTGGAACCACGGCGTCATTGCGCCCGACGATAAACAGAAAGTTGCTGCAATCGTCCGGCAGGTGCTCGACCGGGTCGAGGTCGGGTGGACAACCGTATTCGGACAGACGGCTCGGCGTGGAGTCGATGACAACGCGGTCCTGCCTGCCGGGTGGACCGAAACCGTCCAGGAACAGAATACCCCCGAATGACAGGGCATAGATGAATCGTCGTTCATACCCGGCCGCGTTGAGTGCAGCGATGATCTCGGTGTAGTCGCTGATCATTGCCTTGAGTCGCCGCTTTCCCTCGGAGCGGCCGTAACCGCGAAAATCGTAGACATAGACATCAAGGCCAGCGGTCGAGAAAGGTTCGAACTCAGTGATGATCCGGTCCGCCAGCATGGCGTTACCTTGCAGCACCAGCAGGTAGCCTCTGGCGCTTGAGTCGTGGCTGTCGCCCCCGGCCGCTTTCAGTTTGTAGCCACGCAACCGACGTCCGTCCAGGGTTTCAAAGACAATATCTTCCAGTTGCGGCAACCCTGTCAGGCTAACTGCGTCTGGACTGCCCGCCAGCGTGCTCCATAGCCAGAAGACCAGCGGTTCCTTCAACCCGCAGACGTTTTGCTCCAGTTCCATACGTCCAATCTCCTGCCCGGCCGGGACGAAACCGGGAAACACCGTAAAAAAGGTGATCAGAAACAGGGACCACCCCCTGTGTTCGATGTTTGTGCTGATCTTCATGTGCCGCATTGTAAGAAGTTGAATGACAAAATCCGAAATTGCAAGAAATGAACTGGGTAGCAAAGGCTCAGGTCACTGCTGACCCGGTTTGCGGAGATTCTAGACGGCTGCGGCACCAGACGTATGGCCGAAAGTGCGGCGCTGTCGGTGGACGAGGTTTTGCCCGAACAGCACCTGCGTCAGTGGGTGTTGAGCTTCCCGTATCCCTTGCGCTTCCTGTTCGTCAGCCGTCCCGACGTAAACGCTCAACCACAACTGGAGTCTTGCCGGCGCGGACTGTGGCGCACTGTCGATGCCGTCGAGTATGCCGCGCTGGAGTGGGTCGACTGGTTCAATCACCGGTGGTTGCTGGAACCCATCGGCAATATACCACCGGCAGGGTTGGAAGCAGCGTATTATCGCCAACAGGAAGAGTCAGCCATGGTGGTTTGACTCAAACAAACGGGTCTCCGGAATACCCGGGGTGATTCAATTGAATCCGCCAGGTAGAATCGTTTACCTGCCCACACACGAAACAGGCTACAATGGCGGCTGCATCCGACCGTTGAACTCACGCGGGCCAGCAGGCACCCGACAGACATGAAACAAACACCCACCAGACGTGCACCCGTCCGCAAGACCAAAATAGTCGCCACCATCGGGCCTGCGTGCAGCTCCATGGAAAAACTCATAGCCATGATCGAGGCTGGCATGAATGTGGCGCGCCTGAACCTTTCACATGGCGCACATGCGGCACACCGGGAACAGATCTCAGTGCTGCGCTCCGCCGCGGAAGCGCTCGGGCGGAACATCGCGATCATGATCGATACCCGCGGTATTGAAATCCGCACCGGGCCGGTCCGCGGCGATTCGGCGGAACTGCTGCCCGGTGAGCACTTCAGTCTGTATGCAGACGGCCGGACGGGCGACGCAACCGGGGTGGCGGTCAGCTACCTGAAACTCTATGAAGAAGTACGCCCGGGTACCCCGATCCTGGTGGATGACGGCGCCATTGAACTCGAGGTCGAAAATGTCAGGGAGGGCGCCATCAATTGCCGGATTATCCATGGCGGACGCCTGGGTAATTCCAAGAGCGTCAACCTGCCGGATACGCAACTGGCGCTGAGTGCCGTCAGCCCGGAGAACCGCGACGATATTATCAAGGAATTGAGCTTCGCTGCGGAAAACGATGTCGACTACATCGCGGGCTCGTTCATCCAGAGCGCGGACGATATCCACAAGATGCGCGATATTCTGCTCGACCGCGGTGTCAGGATTCCGATTATCGCAAAAATCGAAAATCAGGCCGGCGTGAACAACATGGAAGAGATTGTCGAAGCCGCTGACGGGATCATGGTCGCCCGAGGTGACCTGGGCGTGGAACTGCCGCTTGCCGATGTGCCGACCACCCAGAAACTCATGATTCGGACCACCGTCACCAATGGCAAGCCGGTGATTACCGCTACCCAGATGCTGGCCTCCATGGAACGCAATCCGAAACCGACCCGGGCGGAAGCGAGTGATGTCGCCAACGCAATACTCGATGGCACATCGGCGGTGATGCTGTCGGGAGAGACGGCCGTCGGTAACTACCCGGTCGAGTCGGTAGAGATGCTCAACGCCATAGCCCTGCGCGCCGAGGCATCGCTGAATGAATACGGTTATCTGCAGAAAATCAAGCCGAGCAGCTCCAATGTCGTGACCGAAACCGTGGGACAGGCGGCCGTCAGTATGGCTAAAAACCTCAACGCGGCGGCGATTGTCAGCCTGACCGAATCCGGCTTCACCTCCCGCCTGGTGTCGAAACACCGCCCGGATTGCCCGATCATCGCCATCACTTCTTCCGAGCTGGTGGCGCGCAAGCTGTCGATGAACTGGGGCGTCCTACCGTTTCTGCATCACGGCATGCCTACCGACGAGTCCCGTATCGAGTTCGCCATCTCTGTTGTCAAAGAGCTCGGGTATGCCGACGACGGTGACGCCCTGATTGTGACAGCCGGGCATTACCAGAAATCCGGGGGCACTGACATGATCCGGGTAGTTACACTTTGACCGATACCGCTCGTTTACCCGACATCTTTGCTGCTCCAGTGTTTCCGAAAAAATAATTTGTTTAGATTACGCCAAGCTTTTTCCCAACCCGTTTAAACGCATCAATAGACTTTTCCAGATGTACTCTTTCATGTGCGGCGGATATCTGCACTCGGATACGCGCCTGGCCTTTGGGTACCACGGGATAGAAGAAGCCGATGACGTAGATGCCTTCCTCTAATAATTCTGCAGCCATCTGCTGCGCCAATGGTGCTTCGTAGAGCATGATGGGGATGATGGGATGGATGCCGGGTTTGATGTCGAAACCGGCGGCGGTCATTTGTTCGCGGAAGTAACGGGTGTTTTCATTCAGCTTCGCCAGCAGGTCGCCGGACCGGGTGAGGATCTCGAAGGCCTTGATACCCGCGGCAGCCAGGGCCGGTGTCAAAGTGTTGGAAAAGAGATAGGGACGTGAGCGTTGGCGCAACAGGTCGACTACGGTTTGGCTGGCGGTGGTAAAGCCGCCGGAAGCCCCGCCCATGGCCTTGCCCAGGGTGGAGGTGATGATGTCGACATCATCCAGAACGCCATAATGTTCCGCGGAACCGCGCCCGGTCCTGCCCACGAAGCCAGTGGCGTGAGAATCGTCCACCATGACCAGGGCATCATATTGCCTGGCCAGGGCTACGATCTCGTCCAGCCTGGCGATGTCACCGTCCATGCTGAAGACGCCGTCGGTGGCGATCATGCGGGTACGGTGGTCCCGGGTGTCTTTGAGGTGTTGCTCCAGCTCCTGCATGTTGCTATGGGCATAGCGGAAGCGGGCGGCCTTGCAGAGGCGGATGCCGTCGATGATGGAGGCATGATTAAGCGTGTCGCTGATGATGGCATCTTCCGGGCCCAGCAAGGTTTCGAACAGACCGGCGTTGGCATCGAAGCAGGAGGTGTAGAGGATGACGTCTTCCTTGCCGAGAAAGCTGGCGATGGTCTTTTCCAGGTCTTTGTGCAGGTCCTGGGTGCCGCAGATGAATCGCACCGAGGCCATGCCAAAGCCATGGGTGCGCAGGGTGTCGATGGCGCTGTTGATGATCTCGGGGTTGTTGGCCAGGCCCAGGTAATTGTTGGCGCAGAAGTTAAGGACTTCGCCGGCCTGTTGGGTTTTGATCTCCGCGCCCTGGGGCGTGGTAATGATGCGTTCCCGCTTGTACAGGCCTTCTTGCTCGATGGTTTCCAGTTCTTTCGCGTAGCGGTCGAATAGCGCCATGATGAATCCTTAACTATCTATTTCACTCCAGGCAGGATAGGCATTGCCCGCCCTGCGGCTATTGGCTGTTAGTCCCAGTTCAAGATGACCTTGCCGGATTGGCCCGAGCGCATCACGTCAAAGCCCTGCTGGAAATCGGTGTAGTGGAAGCGGTGGGTGATAATCTTTTCCAGTGGCAGGCCGGTTTGTACCATCATGACGCACTTGTACCAGGTTTCGAATATCTCGCGACCATAGATACCCTTGATGAACAGGCCTTTAAACACCACCCTGGTCCAGTCGATAGCGGTGCCGTCAGGTATGATGCCGAGCATGGCAATGCTGCCGCCGTTGATCATCTTGCTCAGTGCGTCGCGGAAGGCGGCGGGTGAGCCGGACATCTCCAGGCAGACGTCGAAGCCCTCGAGGATGCCGCGGCTCTTCATGAAGTCGCGGGTGATCTCCTGCCTGGTGACGTTGATAGGGATAGCCCTGGGAGCCACCTTGCGTGCCAGGTCCAGGCGGTAGTCATTGATGTCGGTGATAACAATGTTGCGTGCACCGCAATGGGCAGCCACCATGGCCGCCATGATGCCGATGGGGCCGGCCCCGGTGATCAGTACATCTTCGCCGACCATGTTGAACGACAGCGCGCTGTGCACCGCGTTGCCGTAGGGGTCAAAGCAGGCGAGTACATCGGTGGGGATGTCGATATTGGGCCGGAAGACATTCTTGGCGGGTATGGACAGGTATTCCGCGAAACAGCCGGTGCGATTGACGCCGACGCCGATAGTATTGGGGCAGAGGTGGCGCCGCCCGGCCAGGCAGTTGCGGCAGCGGTCGCAGACGATGTGACCTTCACCGGAGACGATGTCGCCGATCTTCAGGTCAGTGACATTGGAGCCCAGCTCGACGATCTCGCCGGCGAACTCGTGGCCGATGGTCATGGGGACGGGGATGGTATTTTGCGCCCACTCATCCCAGTTGTAGATATGCACATCGGTACCGCAAATGGCTGTTTTCCGGATCTTGATCAGAACGTCATTGTTGCCCACTTCCGGGGCCGGTACATCCTCCAGCCACAGACCCTTCTCGCCATGTTTCTTGACCAGTGCCTTCATGATTTTTCGAACCCCTTAAATTTTTCTTTTTATGGTGATCGAAACTTGCCCATGTTGTGTTTATACCATTTCTGGAGGAAAAATGAGAGGGGTGTCGGACCCTGGAACGCCGGGCTTTCTGGGCGCAGCTCGACCCGGCCTGAGGACTCTGCCTGTGATCTTATCGACATGGTTTGGCATCAGGTAATAAGCCAACACGTGGTTCGTGTATCGGCGACATTGGCCCAACAATTCGAGGTAATAAAGAGCCCTCAGGGAGGCGGCAATGAATATTGGGGATGAGATGAAGTGGGCCGGTTAACCGCTGATTAATGCTACTTCATCGAAAGAAAAGCGCTGCGCGTCTGGCATTAATGCATGGAGCCTGGCAACGTTAACCTTGTCTGATGAAATCGGCTTCTCTGTGTGATGTATCCAGTAAATAACACTGGTTCGAGGCCGTAATTTTTCTGCATTCAATCTGACCGGGCTATAAGGGTGTGCTGTGCAACAGGCGCTGATCGCATCCAGTACCGCTTGAGGTGATTTAAGTGCGAATAGCGGAGCTTTCCACTGTTGCCAGTCATCTTCACGATTAGCATCCGAGATGACATACTCCACGCGTATTACCCAGTCATACAGCAGACTATCGTTAATCATCTGTCGTACGGTGTCCGTCTGGGATGGAACGGATTTCAATGGATGAGCCAGTTGCATCGCCTTTCCTCTCGTCCTGCCGCTGTGAACCAGCGGGAATGTTGTTTATGAGCCATGCGATACAGCAGGGAACGCAGACACTCGCAATAAATACCCGACTAAATTAGTCAGGTTAGAGTGATTATGACGGGGACGGCGAAAATATACTTATCAATTTATCGAGCTGCGTATTTAGGTTCTGATAGACAAACGTCAATCAGTTGGTCTACTGCGCGGTCTGTGAAACTGGAATGGTAGGCTCATGCTGATAGGAGCCGGCAACTGCATCAGTTACCGTCTATTGGAAAAGC
>CBEUNK010000083.1:0-11350 GCA_965544455.1 uncultured Thiogranum sp. | reverse complement strand
CTTCCAGCGGACAGCGGTAGGGGAAAGGGGTCGCCTGGTTGTCAAAGCCGAACAGCCTGGCCATGTCGTGGTAGATGGCGCCGGCGGATTGCGCTGCCGACCACGACCGCGGGTCGCCGTGAAAGGCGCAGGCCTCGTCACCCCGTGTTGCCGCCAGGCGGGTGAAAAAGGCCGTGACGTCGTCGAGAAAGTTGGCCGCCATTACCGCCGGCGAGACCGGCGGGTCGCCCACCAGCTTGCCGGTGAGTAACTGCACATCGCTGCTGCGGAATGCCTTGTCGAGGTAGTGAAAGTAATTCAGGGCATAAACGGCTTCCTCGCCGGTTGCGGTCTGTCGGTTCACGCAGAAAGCCTCGTCGCTGTCGACGAAGTAATACAGTGTCCGGTTCCTGTCCCGGGTGAGCTGCCGGCACTTCAGCACACTGAGGTTGCGGTTGGCGGCCTGGCCCTTGAGGTAAAACCGCTCCCGGGGTTGGGTGGTGAGGAGGTTACCCAGGGTTTTGCGGTCGGCTGCCGGGATGGCTTGCAGCAGTTCGTATTGCTCGTCCAGCCCGAAGTGCACCACCTGCAGACCCTTGTCCTTATAGGTGGCGACCAGTTCGAGATGCTGCCGAATATTTTCATCTTCCCGGCTGTCTTCAGCGACGATGACCTGGATCCTGCTGTAAACGCCCGCGGTTCTGCCGCCATAACCAAACCGTTCGCACAGCTGGTAAATGCTTTCCAGGCAGGCATGCAGGTGCGCCGGCCGGTCGGCGACGGGAATGCTCAGGATGAAGTCGTAACGCGCATCGGTGCTGCCTTCCGCAGCGGCTTCCTGCCGGATCAACGCATCCTGTTCACGGAACAGCGACTGGTAGCAATCCAGCAGCGGTTCGAAATCCGCCTCGCCGGACCACAGGGCTTTTTCCAGTACGGGATAGCACTGCTCATAGCGTTCGATGAGTGACGCCAGCGGGTCGGTATCTGCCGGACCGGTGATGCCGGCCAGTGCGGGGAAGGTGCTCCGGTAGCGTGCCAGGCAATCCTGCAGGCGCGTCGTGCTGATGGCCGTCATGCCTGACTACCGCCGGGAGGAGTAATTCGGGTAGGCATCCTGATCGATGATGATCTCGATGAGATTGATGCCCTCGCGAAAATCCAGGTTGTCCGCCAGACCCGACAGGTGTTGTTCGTTTTCAACGCGCACGTGGTTGATGCCGAAGGATTGCGCCAGCCGGGCAAAATCCGGGTTGGTGAAATCGCAGTCGATGAAACGGTCGTGGTAGTGCTGGTGCTGGTTTTTCCGGATCAGGCCCATGGTGTCATTGTTAAACAGCACGACATTCAGGGGGATGCCGTAATTGACCGCCGTCATGAGTTCCATGGCGCACATGTGAAAACCACCGTCACCGATCATGGCGAACAGCGGCATTTTTGCCGTGCAGGCGGCACCGATCGCCGCCGGTATGGCGTGGCCCAGGGAAGAGATACCGGTGTTGGGATAAAACCGGTCCTTGCCGGACACGCGGTAAAAGTTCTGTGCGAACACAATGTTGTCGTCAAACATGATCAGGCCGTCCGGGAACTGTTGTTCCAGCCAGCGGTAAAAGGCCTTCACATGAGTGAACTGCTCATTGAATATGGTTTCACCCGCCTTATCGATGTCCTGTTGCGCGGCATCCATGAAAGCGCCAACGTCCACCGGCGCCCTGGCGGCGAGCTGTTGTTGTTGAATGGCGGCATCCAGCGCACGCAGATAGCTGCCAAGGTCAGCCTGTATCGCCAGGTCGGCACGAAATACCTTTTGCAGTTGTTGCGGGTTGTTGTCGACCTGGATGAGTTTTTTGCCGGCCAGCAGTTTTTTATCCCAGACATAACTGGTGCGTTCATTGAAGCCGGCACCCAGTATCAGCGCCAGGTCGGCTTCCTGCTCGAGGTAGCGCATGGCATAACCGCCGGAGGTGACGCCCAGGCTGCCGAGGGACAGGGCCGAGCGTTCATCGATTGCGCCCTTGGCTTTCAGGCTGCTGGTTACGGGAATGTTGAGCCGTTCACTGATCGTGTTGAGGGCGGCCCGGGCACCGGCACGAATGCAGCCATAACCGGCGATGATAAGCGGGCGTTTGGCCTCACCCAGCAGATCCAGGCTCCGGTCGATGTATTCCCCGGGTATCATGGGTTCGCTGGCCGGGCAGGTAAAGGCCACCTGTTCCAGGATGGCGTCATCGACCATCTCTTTCTGTACGTTATAGGGAATGCTCAACACCACCGGTCCCGGTGTATCGCAGAGCAGGTGCCGGGCGGCCTGGTTGAGGACGCTGGCCAGGTAGTCGGTGCGTTCGATCAGTTTATGGTAGCGGGTGATGCCGGCGAACAGCGCCACCTGGTCCACGCTGCCGCCTTCACCGGAACTTTCCTGCAGGCCGCCTTTGCCGAAAATATGGGTGGGGGCTTCACCGGTAACAGCGATCACCGGCAGGTTGTCGGTATAGGCACTGGCAATGCCGGTCACCAGGTTGGTGGCACCGGGACCGGCGGTAGTGATGCAGGCGCCAACCCCGCCCGTTAGCCGGGCATGGCCGCCGGCCATGAAGGCGGCGGCCTGTTCGTGCTTGACCAGGATGGATCGAACAGGCGAATCATAGAGACCATCGTAAACCGGCAGAATATGCGAGCCGGGTATGCCGAAAATGCATTTGACGCCCAGCTGTTCCAGAAAGTGTACGAGGATCTGGCTGACCGGTATTTTCATTAACAATTGCCAGCGTGGGCGGCTTTTCGAAACGAAAGGGAAGGATAATGGTATTGGCGCCCGATTTAAACCGCTGACGACGTGGTAAAGTCGCGCCTATGTCGTCTCCATCCATTCAGGCCGTGTTGCTCGATTATGGCGGGGTTATCGCCGATGAGGGTCTGCAAAACGGCCTCAGGGCCATGGCCCGCGAGCAGGGGCTGGATGTCACGACCATGATGAACGTGGCCCGCGAGGCGGTGTATGCCACCGGTTTCGTACTGGGGCGGGGCACCGAGCAGGCCTTCTGGGACGCCATGCGCGCGGGGACAGGACTGGCGGGCAGTGATGCTGACCTGACGGCGCGCATTCTGGGCGGCTTTGTTCTGCGGCCCTGGATGATCGAGCGGGTCCGGCAGTGGCGCGCACAGGGGATTATCACCGCTATTCTCAGCGACCAGATGCACTGGCTTGATGCACTGGAAAAACGCGACCGGTTCTTCGGGGAATTCGATCACGTCTACAACAGTTACCACCTGGGCAAGGGCAAACGCGACCCCGGCCTGTTTGACGATATCACCCGACAGCTGGCGCTGCCGCCCGCCGGGATCCTGCTGGTCGACGACATCCGCGGTAACGTGGAACGCGCGCGGGCGGCAGGCTGGCAAGCCATTCACTACGTGGACAAGGCGCCTTTCCTGGAAACGATTGATACGTTGTTGCCATCGGGTAACAGGGATTAACTGCTTTTCAGGCGGCATAACCATAACTTCTTGCAATTGTTGATGTTTTGCAGCCAAACAGCGACAATCTCCCGTGGAGACTGGCCGGAACCCGCTGACCACCATGCCCAAGCCGACACCGGAAGATAACAAAGACACCCTGCGCGTGCGGCGACTGGGGATAGACACCTATCGCGAGAACGTCGCCTATCTGCATCGGGATTGCGCGATTTACCGGGCGGAGGGTTTTCAGGCGCTGTCCAAGGTTGAAATCTGTGCGGACAGTAAACGTATTCTTGCCGTACTCAATGTTGTCGATGATGAAACCTTCGTCAAGCCCGATGAACTCGGTCTGTCGGAAGAGACATTTGCCAATCTTGGTCTGCTGGAAGGCAGTATTGTCTCGGTCGAACATGCGGAACCCCCGGCGTCGATGAATGCCGTGCGACGGAAGGTTGCCGGTGAACGGCTTGGCCTGGAAGACTTCCGGGACATTATCGGCGACATTACCGAAAGCCGTTACTCGAAAACCGAGATCTCGGCCTTTCTGGTCGCCTGTGGCCAGACCGATCTTGACCGCGACGAGGTTTATTTTCTTACCCGCGCCATGCTGGAATCCGGTGAGCAACTGGACTGGCACGAACCCCTGGTCGCCGACAAGCATTGTATCGGGGGTATTCCCGGCAACCGCACCTCGATGCTGGTGGTGCCGATTGTGGCCGCGCACGGGATGTTGATTCCGAAGACGTCGAGTCGGGCGATCACTTCACCTGCCGGCACCACCGACACCATGGAAGTGCTGGCCAACGTGGAGCTCGATATTTCCAGTCTGCACGATATCGTGCGCAAGCATCGTGGCTGTCTCGCCTGGGGAGGCACCTCACGTCTGTCACCGGCCGACGATATCATGATTGCGGTGGAACGGCCGCTGGGTATCGATTCACACGGTCAGCTGGTGGCCTCCATCCTGTCGAAGAAACTGGCCGCCGGTTCGACACACCTGCTTATCGATATTCCCGTTGGACCCACGGCAAAAGTCCGCCATATGCGGGAAGCACAGGCGTTGCGCAAACTGTTCGAGTTTGTGGGCGATCGACAGGGTATTTTCCTGGAAGTCATCATTACCGACGGCCGGCAACCGATCGGTAACGGCATCGGGCCCGTGCTGGAGGCGCGCGATGTCATGCAGGTGTTGCAGAACGATCCGCAGGCGCCAACCGATTTGCGCCAGAAGGCGTTGCTGCTGGCAGGTCGTATTCTGGAATTTGATCCGGATGTGCGCGGGGGCAAGGGCTACGCCATCGCCCGCGATATCCTTGATTCCGGACGCGCGCTGGACAAAATGAACGCCATTGTCGAGGCGCAGGGGCAGCATGACGTCACTTACGAACCCGGCAGGCTGACGCAGGAGATTTGTGCGTCCTGTGACGGTGTGGTCACCGACATCGATAATCTGCACATGGCGCATATTGCCCGCTTCGCCGGTGCGCCGATGGACAAGGGGGCGGGGGTGGACCTGTTCAAAAAACTCGGTGAAAGCGTCAGGAAAGACGAGCCGCTCTACCGGGTGCATGCCGAGTTTCCCTCGGACTTCAGGTTCGCCATCCAGCTGTGTGAACGGGACAGTGGCTATACCATCGGGAAAGAGGACCAGGTCCCGCAGACTTTTGTGGAATCCTGATGCTGCTTTGTTTTGATGACTACGCCGTGCAGGCCCGTGAGTTGGCCGAAGCACTGGCCGTGCCGTGTGAGCGGGTCGATCGGCACCGGTTTCCGGATGGTGAGGTCAAACTGACCCTGCCGGCCACGTTGCCCGGGCATGTGATTGTTTACCGCAGTCTTGACCATCCCGATGAAAAACTGGTGGAGTTGCTGCTGACCGCCGGCGCGGCGCGCGAACAGGGGGTGAGGGAACTGACGCTGGTCGCGCCCTACCTGTGTTATATGCGGCAGGATGCTGCATTCAACCCGGGTGAAGTGGTCAGCCAGCGTATCATCGGCCGCTTCATTGCCGATCTGTTTGATAATGTGCTGACGGTCGACCCGCACCTGCACCGCGTGCACCAGCTGCAGCAGGTGGTGCCGGCAAAACGCGCGCAGGCACTGCAGGCTACGCCGGCAATAACGGAGTTTTTGCGTGCACGGGCCACAGATCCAGTCCTGCTCGGGCCGGACAGTGAATCCGAACAGTGGGTGAGGGCCATCGCCGAACCCAATGGCTGGCGCTACGCGACCTGCCGCAAGCAGCGCCATGGCGACCGGGAAGTCACGATAGACTTGCCGGCTATGGATTTCCGGAGCCAGTCGGTTATCCTGCTCGATGACATTATCAGCAGTGGCGAGACCATCGCCCGGGCCACCGTGGCATGCCGGGAACAGGGCGCCGCCAGCATTGATGTTGTGGTAACCCACGCCCTGTTCGCCGAGGGCGCAGAACAGCGGTTAAAGGCGGCGGGTGTCCGACACCTGTGGAGCACCAACAGTGTGCAGCATGAGACGAATGCCATCAGCCTGATGGATCTGTTACGTGATTCATTGCGGCCATGGATCGGCCAGGCGTCGTAAGCCATGCTGACCCTCTACCAGTTCCCCATTTCTCACTACTGCGAAAAAATCCGCTGGGCCCTGGATTACAAGGGCCTGGACTATACAACGGTTGATCTGCTGCCCGGCATCCATGTGAAGGTCATGAAAAGGATTGCGCCGCGCTCTGAAGTGCCCGTACTGGTGCACGATGGTACTGTTGTGCAGAATTCGAGCGACATTATCACCTACCTGGATAAAACCTTTCCCGACAGGCCGCTGACGCCGGCGTCGCCGGACGACGCAGCACAGGCGCACGAATGGGAAGCCTATGTCGATGAAAACATCGGTCCGCACATACGGCTCTATTGTTACTATTATCTGCTCGACCAGCCGGACATGCTTCTGCCGCTGCTGACACACGGGCAGCCCGGCTACAAGCGCCTGGTGTTTCGTTTGATATTCCCCAGGGTGCGCGAAGTGATGCGCCGGTTCATGCATATCAATGACCGGACGGCAGCCATTTCCCTGAAAAAGCTCACCCGCGCAATCGACAGGCTGCACGCCCATCGGGAACTACATCCGTTTCTCGCCGGTGACAGCTTCAGCCGCGCCGACCTGGCCGCTGCCGCCTTGCTGGCACCCTTTTGTACGCCGGAAAAATACGGCCTGGAATGGCCGGCGGCCTTTCCGGACGAGATGGCGGCAACGGTGGCTGCCTTGCGCCCGAAGCTTGCCTGGGTGGACGAGCTGTACCGCACCTACCGTTAAAGCGGACACCGCAGGTAGCCTGTTTATTTCCGAATCAGCTCAAACAACGCATCGATCGCCGCCATCAATTCACCCTTGTCACTGTTCGCCTTGGTCTTGACCACCAGCCCCTGCAGGTTGATGTTGAGCAGGCGGGCCAGCTGGTGCGGGTCGGCGTCCGCGGGGAGCTCTTTCCGGTCGATAGCTTTTTGCAGCTGGCGGGCAAACAGCGTTTCGAACTGTACCCAGATGGTGCGGATGTGGTTTGCCAGATCGGCATCGTGCGGCCCCAGCTCCACCGCGGTGTTGTTGATGAAACAGCCCTGCAGCTTACCTTCCAGGCTTTGCCCGATGACGTGCACGAACAGGTCGCGCAGGTTGGAAAGGGGCGTGCCGGGTTGGTCCAGCAGCCCGCCCAGGTGGGCGAGGATCTGTGCGGCGTAACGTTCCAGGCTGGCCAGGTAGAGCGACTGCTTGTTGCCATAGGTCTGGTACAGGCTGGCGCGGTTGACCCCCATGGCCGTCACCAGGTCCTGCATGGAGGTGGCTTCGAAGCCCTGTTCCCAGAAGAGCTGCACGGCCCTGTCCAGGGCCGCGTCGCGATCGAATTGTTTGCTCGGTCCCGCCATAGCTTCATAAGGTCACTGATAACAGCCGGTTAAGGCAATTTTACCCATTCCCGGCGGAGAGGGATTGACATTTCGCGCCCGACATGGAACGATCATTCTAACATAGAACGAACGTTCCATGTTGTTTGCATACCCGGATAACCCACGAGGAGCATGGCCATGAAGAACTTCCAGAGCAGGAATGTCGGTGACTTTCAGAACCTTGACCAGTACGTGTTCGCCCCGGACGGGACGGACCTGCGCATCCCGGGCAAGCTGTTCCTGGGCACGGACCTCGGCCTCAGCGGCATGGAGGTGTCGCTGAACAAGGATACCGCCGGCAGCGGCATGCCGTTCTACCACCGCCACCGGCGGAACGAGGAGCTGTATATTTTCCTCGGCGGGCAGGGCGAGATGAGCATCGACGACGAGATCGTGCGAGTGCGCGAGGGCTCGGTGGTGCGTATTCCCCCCGAGGCACGACGCGCCTGGTGGAACACGGGCGGGACTGATCTGACCTACATCGTTATCCAGGCGGCGGCGGGTTCGCTGCAGGCCGCGGGCATCGAGGACGGAGAGATTCTCGAAGGGGCGGTGCCCTGGGGGTAGCCTTTGCCGGCAGGCAGATACACGCCGGCCTGTGGGCGGGCCGGTTCTCCTGGTTTTCGTAGCAACATTCGGCGGCGACACCGGGGTGGTGCGTGGGGCGACCTGGACGGATGATAAGACTTGCTTATGGTTATGCGAGCAATCCGTTATTTGACCTTAGGGTTCGTTTGCTGAAAAGCTACCGCCTCATTGCCACCGCAAACCCGGGATCGCCGCCGGCGACACCACGGCGTCGCTATATCAGGAGAGTTTTTTATGCCACTGGTCCACATGGGCGACATGCTGCGCCATGCCTACGAACACCGTTATGCCGTCGGCGCATTCGATGTGGTGAGCCTGGACTTTATCACCGGTGTGATCGCCGCCGCCGAGGAAAAACAGGCGCCGCTTATCATCAGCCTGGCGGAGTCGCATTTTGCGTATTTCGACTTCGAGCTGCTCATGGCGGCCGTGGTGCGGGCGGCGGAACGCACCGCTGTGCCGGTGGCCATTCACCTGGACCATGGTGAAACGCTGGCGTCTGCCGTGCGGGCGGTCAACCTGGGATGCACCGGCGTCATGGTGGATGCTTCGGGACTGCCGCTGGAAGACAACATCGCCCATACCCGGGAAGTGGTCGACATGGCGCACGCCTGCGGGATCCCGGTCGAGGGTGAACTGGGCTACGTGCCCGGGGTGGAAGGGGAGGACGCCGAGCGCCACCCGGGTGAGGTGGTGTACACCACCGCCGGCGAAGCGAAGCGTTACCTGGACGGCACCGGGGTGGATTTCCTGGCGGTTTCCATCGGCACGGTGCACGGTCGCATGCGTGGTGAACCGAAGCTGGATGTCGAACGCCTGGCGCAGATCAACGCCACACTGGGTATTCCGCTGGTGATCCATGGCGGCACCGGGCTGAGCGATGCGCAGTTCCGGCAGCTGATCGACAACGGCGTGACCAAGATCAACTACTACACCGCGCTGGCCGATGCGGCCGGGCGGTGTCTGCAGGACAACGCCCGTGCGGATGACGGGCACGGCTATACGCGCCTGGTGCAGGGTGCGGCGGCGGCGGTGCAGCAGGAGGCGGCACGCTGCATCGAGACCTGGGGCAGCGCCGGCCGGGCCGGGGCGCTGCTGTCGCATTGCCGGCCGATGCGGCCGGTGGAACACGCCATTTTCTACAACACCCGGGACCTGGATACGGAGGGCGTCGAGGCCATGATGAACGAAGGTCGGCGGGCGCTGGGTGCCATTCCCGGCGTGCTGCGGGTGTTCACCGGTAACGCTGTGCAGGAGGACGCGCCCTATCGGCATTGCTGGCTGGTGCGCTTCGCGGCCCGCCCGGTGATCGACAGCTACCGCGAGCACCCGGATCACCGGCGCTTTGCCGATACGCACTTCCGACCCTATGCCGGTGACCGCGTGAGTATCGACTTTGAGGAAAGCCCCTAAGGACGTGGCCGAACACGAAATCTTTGCGCTCTTTTTCCACGGGGCGCGAACAAGAAGTGGACATCGGTGCTGTTGACACCCTGTTCGAGCCAGCTAGGCTTACCCATAGCAGTCTGCGCCGTTTGCTGTACCTGACGGAGCGCTTTATTTCCCAACGTTCGGAGGCGAAAAAATGAAAAAGTTAGTGTATACACTCGTGCTGGCCGGTTTCGGCCTGAGCACCGGCGGCGCAGTATCGGCAGCCTCTGGCTACGTGGATGAATCCGCGAAGTCCATTGTCCGCACCGGCTTCGGTGATTGTCTGCATACGGGCCGCTGGTCGGTGCAGACTGCCATTGCGGAATGTGATCCCGAAATCGTCGCGGCCCGGGACAAGAAGTCCGAGGTGGCAGCCGTCGAGGTGGTGGTCCGCAAGGAACTCAAGCCGATCCGCCTGCAGGGAGATGCCCTGTTCGATTTCGACAGTGCCGAGCTGACCGACGAAGGCCGTGCCCGCCTGGACAAGGTGATCGGCCAGCTGCCGGATCCGGCAACCCTGCAGGACAAGCGCATCACCATCACCGGTTTCACCGACCGGCTGGGACCCGCCGGTTATAACCAGCAGCTGTCGGAAAAGCGTGCCCGGGCGGTGCATGACTACCTGGTGTCGAAGGGCATGCGCGACGAGGCCATCGATGCCCGCGGCCTCGGTGCCGCGAATCCGCTGGTGAATTGCGAAGGTAAAAGCGGCAATGCACTGATCAGCTGCCTGGCGCCGAACCGGCGTACCGAGATCGAGTTCTCGGCCATGGAAGTGATCGAAATACAGGAAGCACAGCCGGCCAAATAATCCGGGTAAAAGGGGACGGAGGGAATAAAATATAATCCCTCCGTCCCCTTTATCTTCTTTATACTGCTTCCGTGAAAGAGGAGGAAGCAAAGCCCCCGCACGGCCTCGAGCGTTCGCCGCGGCCTACCTGGCACCAGCTGTTCCGGACGACCGAGGGGCGTGTCCTGTCGCTGGGCATTGCTGTGGCGCTCCTCGGGCCCGTTGTCGCGGGCGTGGTGGCCTTCGGGTCGCCGCAGGTTTTTCACCTGTTTGGCGTCATGAGCTTCACCAATATTGTCTTCGGCCGGGCCGTGTCCATGTCTATCGGTTATGCCGGCGGGTACGGTCACGCGCTGGTGGTGCCGGTGAATATGTGGGTGGAGACGGTGCTGGTCCTGTTGTTTTATCCCCTGTTTGTATTCAGCATGCGCAAGCTGGTGGTGTTTCCCAGCCTCAAGCGCTTCCTTGATCGCGCCAACGCCGCCGCCGAGCGTCACGAGGACAAGGTGCGCCGTTACGGTATCGTCGGACTCTTCGTCTTCGTCTGGTTCCCGTTCTGGATGACCGGGCCGGTTGTGGGCGCGGCCATCGGTTACCTGCTGCGGTTTCCCGCCTGGCTGACACTGTCGATTGTGCTCGCCGGTACCTACGTGGCCATGCTGGCCTGGGCCTGGCTGTTGTTCAATCTGCATGCTCGCGCCGCCGTCTTCGGTCCCTGGGCGCCGGGGGCCATTGTCGGGGTGCTCATCGTGGTTGTGCTGGCCGGGTACTGGATCAGACGGCGCAGGCGAGGCGAGAAACCCGCTAATATGGCCTAGAATCACCCTATCGCATTCACCCGGGCACACCGCGGCACTATGACTATCGACGCCTACAGCTTCGGCGAGATCCGCATCGACGGTACGCCGTACAACGCCGATGTCATCATCTGGCCTGACCACGTCAAGAGCCCCTGGTGGCGGGCGCAGGGCCATGCGCTGGCCGTGGCTGACCTGCAGGAGGTGCTGGCTGCGCCACCGAAAGTCCTGGTGATCGGCACGGGCTACTACGCGCGCATGACGGTGCCGGCCCAAACGCGCACGGCGCTGGAAAAGCAGGGCATCGAACTGCATGTCAGTGATACGCGCGAGGCGGTGGACACCTTCAACCGCCTGGCGAAAGACTGTGCCGATATCGTGGCCGC
>CBEUNK010000082.1:0-11418 GCA_965544455.1 uncultured Thiogranum sp. | reverse complement strand
AGATCACTCTGCGCTTCAGCCAGGACAGCTGGGTCGAAATGGAAAGTCATGGCCGTAAACTGGTCGTCGGCACGCAGCCGGCGGGCAGTGAACGCACGGTGCGTGCCGAACCCCCGGTCCAGCTGTTGCTGGGCAACGCCCCCGGCGTCGTCGTCGAATACCGTGGCAGGGTCATTGACCTGAAGCCCCACCAGCGTGGCAAGGTCGCCCGACTGGTACTGGAAGACTGATATGTCGAATCCGCTGCAAGCCATTCGAGGCATGAACGATATTCTGCCGCAGCAATCACCGGCCTGGCAGTTTGTGGAGGATGGCGTACGCGCGGTGCTTGAAGCCTACGGCTACCAGGAAATACGCCTGCCGATTGTCGAAAAAACCGAGTTGTTCAAGCGTTCCATCGGTGAAGTCACCGACATTGTGGAGAAAGAAATGTACACCTTCGAGGACCGCAACGGCGACAGCCTGACGCTGCGCCCCGAGGGGACGGCTGGCTGTGTGCGGGCCTGCATTCAGCATGGCTTGATCAACAAGCAGGTGCAGCGGCTCTGGTACCGTGGCCCCATGTTTCGCCACGAACGCCCTCAGAAGGGTCGCTACCGCCAGTTTCACCAGGTCGGTGTCGAGGTCTTCGGCCTGGAAGGCCCCGATATCGATGCCGAGCTGTTGATGTTGACGGCGCGCCTGTGGCAGCAGCTGGGTCTGGAGCAGGTCACCTTGCAGCTCAACTCGCTGGGTACCGCGGCGGCACGTGCCAGTTTCCGCGAGGCGCTGGTGGACTATCTCAAGGCGCGACAGGGCAAGCTCGACGATGACAGCCGACGACGCCTGAACACCAACCCGTTACGCATTCTCGACAGCAAGAACCCGGACATGCAGGCGTTGCTGGTCGATGCGCCACGGTTGTCCGACTACATCGATACCGAGTCACGGGATCATTTCGAACGCCTGCGCGAGCTGCTGGACGCGGCCGGTATTGCCTATGACATCAACCCACGGCTGGTGCGTGGTCTCGACTATTACGGCCGCACGGTATTCGAATGGGTGACCGATCAGCTGGGCGCACAGGGTACCGTGTGTGCCGGCGGACGCTACGATGGCCTGGTGGAGTACCTGGGCGGACGCCCTACAGTGGCGGTAGGTTTTGCACTGGGCCTGGAGCGGCTGATTGCCCTGCTGGAGCAGCAACAGGCAGAGATCCCGGGCAATGAACCGCACCTTTATGTCGTGGCCGTGGGGGAGCAGGCGCAACGCTACGGCCTGTTGCTGTCGGAACAGCTGCGTGAGGCGTTGCCGGCGCTGCGGATAATGACGCATTGTGGCGGCGGCAGTTTCAAGAGCCAGTTCAAAAAAGCCGACCGCAGTGGTGCCCGTTTCGCGCTGGTGCTGGGCGACGAAGAGATCGAGAAGCGGCAGGCAGGTCTTAAATCGCTGCGGGAAAGAATCGACCAGGAAAATGTCGGCTTCGAGGCATTGCCGGGCCGACTGGTGGAATTATTCGATAACTAGATAATCAGGAGAATCTCCGATGGACGTACACGCCTCGGAAAAAGAGCAGGTAGAAGCCCTCAAGAAGTGGTGGAAAGATAATGGCAGTTCGATAGTGACCGGCATCCTGCTGGGCCTGTCGATTCTGCTTGGCGGCAAGGCCTGGTTCGGTTACCAGGAGACCCAGGCGCTGAATGCATCCAACGTCTATGCACAGATGATGGCAGCGTCCGGTGCCAGTGACAGCGAGAAGCTGCAGGCGATGGCCAACGAGCTGATCAGCAAGCACAGCGGTTCGGGTTATGCCCCGCTGGCGGCACTGTTGCTGGCCCGGCAGGCGGTCGAGGCGGGTGAACTTCCTGCCGCCGAAGCGCAGTTACAGTGGGCGCTGGACAATGCCAAATCAGACGAGGTCGGACATACTGCCCGTACCCGCCTGGTCCGTGTGCTGATCGACCAGCAAAAATACGCCGAGGCGGATAAGCTTATAGCCTCCGTGGTTCAGGGTGCGGGGTCTTACAGTTACCTGTACAGCGAACTGCAGGGCGATCTGGCGCTGGCCCAGGGCCAGCAGGAGCAGGCGGCGGCCGCCTACCAGCAGGCACTGCAACAAATGCCGCCGCAGGCGCCTAACCAGGCACTGCTCACCGCCAAGTACGAAAACATCAGTGCCGGTGAAGCATCGAAATGACCAGAGTGTTGTTTGCCCTGTTGCTGTCTGTGGGCCTGTTGTCGGGCTGTTCGATGTTCGGCAGCGACGACAATACCGAACCCCCGGCCAGGCTGAAGTCGTTTGACAAGCGTGTCGAGCTGCGCCGCCTGTGGAGTCACGGCAGCGGGGACGGTACCGACAAGCAGTTGCTGAGACTGGTGCCGGCGGTCTCGGGCAAGCGGGTCTATGTCGCGGAGCGCAGTGGCTCGGTATCGGCATTCGATCTCGACAGCGGCAAGTCGATCTGGCGTCACAAGACGGGCGTTGCGCTGTCGGCCGGCCCCGGTGCCGGCGAGGGACTGGTGCTGGTAGGCAGCAGCGAGGGTGAACTGGTGGCGCTGGAGGCAGACAGCGGCGAACTTCGCTGGCAGACGGAGGTACCGAGTGAAGTGCTGTCGGTTCCGCAGGTCTACGAAGGCGTGGTGGTCGTGCAGACGGTCGATGGCGCGATTTCCGCGCTGGACGCGGAGGACGGCAAGCGACTGTGGATATATGACCGCACGGTCCCGGTGTTGACGTTGCGGGGAACCAGCACCCCCCTGGTGGAAGGTGGCGTCGTCCTGGCCGGTTTTGCCAGCGGCAAAATGGTCGCCCTGGAAGCAGATAATGGTCGTGAAGTCTGGGATTCCGCTGTCGCCGTGCCGCACGGGCGCACCGAGTTACAGCGCATGGTGGACGTGGACGCCAGTCCCATCATCCGCGGCGGCGTTCTCTATGCCGCCAGTTACCAGGGACGGATGGTGGCTGTCTCGCTGCAGGATGGCCGCATGTTGTGGAACCGGGAGATTTCCGCCTATGCGGGAATTGCCGCTGATCGTAGCCAGATCTATGTGAGTGATGCCGACAGCGCGGTCTGGGCGCTGGATCGTCGTAACGGCGGAGCGTTGTGGAAACAGGCCGAGTTGCAGCGTCGGTCGCTGACCGGACCGGTGGTCATCGACGACTACGTGGCTGTCGGTGATTTCGAGGGTTACCTGCACCTGTTATCACGCGATGATGGCTCGGTGGCCGGCCGCATTCGTGTCGACAGCGATGGTATCCAGGCGACACCGGTGAACGTGTTCGGCAATCGTTTGCTGGTTCTGGGCGCCGGTGGCGAACTGGCGCTCTACGAACTGGACGTCCTCTAGCCGCTGTTTCGACACGCCTACCGGCTAATAACTGAATCCAGCCAGCATGCTCCCCGTCATCGCCCTTATCGGTCGTCCCAATGTCGGCAAGTCGACACTGTTCAACCAGCTGACGCGCAGCCGGGACGCACTGGTGGCCGACTATCCCGGGCTGACGCGTGACCGCCAGTATGGCAACGGCAAGGTCGGCGACCGGCCTTACCTGGTGGTCGATACCGGTGGCCTGGTGGGTGACGAACAGGGGCTCGACAGCCTGATGGCAGAGCAGGTGTGGGTGGCGGTGGAGGAGGCCGACGCCGTGGTGTTTATGCTGGATGCGCGCGACGGCATCAATCTCAGCGACGAACAGATTGCCGCCCGCCTGCGGCGCAGCGGCAAGCCGGTGGTGCTGGTTCTGAACAAGGTCGATGGTGTTGATGCCGGGCCGGCGACAGCGGATGCTTTCGGCCTGGGACTGGGAGACCCCCTGCAGCTGGCCGCCGCGCACGGACGGGGTGTCGGCACCCTTGTCGAGCGGGCGCTGGCAGCGCTGCCCGAACAGGAATTTGCCGGCCAGGCGCTGCCCGAAGATGCCCGGGGGATCCGGATCGCCGTCGTCGGACGACCCAACGTAGGCA
Source organism: uncultured Thiogranum sp. (assembly GCA_965544455.1). Taxonomy (GTDB): domain Bacteria; phylum Pseudomonadota; class Gammaproteobacteria; order DSM-19610; family DSM-19610; genus Thiogranum. Next base: position 7,474 of record CBEUNK010000082.1, on the reverse strand, counting down.
AGTCCACGCTCACCAATCGTATGCTGGGCGAGGAGCGTGTGCTGGCATTCGACCAGCCCGGTACGACCCGCGACAGCATATACATACCTTTTGAACGCGATGGCCACGACTATACCCTGATCGATACCGCCGGCGTGCGGCGGCGCGGCAAAGTCAGTGAGGCGATAGAAAAATTCAGCGTTATAAAAACCCTGCAGGCGATTAACGATGCCCACGTGGCCATCCTGGTGCTGGACGCCCATGGCGGCGAAGTGGCCGAGCAGGATGCCAGCCTCGCGGGGCACATCGTCGAGAGCGGTACAGCGCTGGTGCTGGCGATCAACAAGTGGGATGGCCTTGACGATGATCAGCGACAGTGGTTCCGCAAGCAGCTTGATCGCCGCCTGCCGTTCCTGGATTTTGCCGAGCGCTATTTTATTTCCGCGCTGCACGGCAGTGGCGTGGGCGACCTGTTCGGAGCGGTCCAGGCGGCGTATCGGGCGGCGCTCATCAAGGTGTCGACCCCCGAATTGACACGCCTGCTGGAGCGGGCGGTCCATGAGCACCAGCCGCCGCTGGTGCGGGGGCGTCGCATCAAGCTCCGCTACGCGCACCAGGGTGGGCAGAATCCCCCCGTGATCGTGATTCACGGCAACCAGACGTCGCGCCTGCCACAGACCTATAAACGCTATCTGAACAACTACTTCCGGAAATCGTTGAGGCTGGTCGGCACCCCCATCCGGCTGGAATTCAAGACCGGCGACAATCCGTATGAAGGGAAACGCAACACCTTGACGCCTCGACAACAGCGCCGCCGGAAACGTATGATCCGTCACGTTAAAAAATAGCCTTTCGGGCCGACATACAGTGTCATGAGGTCACTTGCCAAATTAATCGCATGGACGGGAATTCTGGCGCTGTTCAGCGCCGGTTGTGCCACGCGTTCGCCCTACCAGGATGTCAGCGATCCGCTGGAACCTCTGAATCGCGCTATCTACACCTTTAATGACTACCTCGATCGTGGCGTCCTGAAACCGGTGGCCGAGAAGTACGTGGAATACGTTCCGGACACGGCCCGTACCGGCGTGCGCAACGTTTACAATAATTTTTTCGAACCGCTGACCATCGTTAATGCCGCCTTGCAGGGCAAGGGACACCAGGTTGCCAGCGATACCATGCGCTTCGGATTCAATACGGTTTTCGGTGTACTGGGTCTGATCGACGTGTCCACCGGCTGGGGCCTTGAACACCACAAGGAAGATTTCGGGCAGACCTTCGCCGTGTGGGGTTTTGGCGAGGGCTGGTACATCGTGCTGCCGTTGCTGGGACCCAGCAACGTGCGCGATACCGTGGGCCTGATACCGGCAATGCGGTTCCAGCCGATGGGTTATATCGACGATACCACCCTGCAGTATTCGGCCTACGCCCTGTATTTCATCAGCCAGCGGGCCGACCTGTTGTCGGCGACCAAGGTCCTGGATACGGCCGCGCTGGACCCTTACCTGCAAGTGCGCGAAGCCTACCGGCAGAAACGCTGGAACGATATCCACGATGGCAATCCACCGGAACCGGATTTCTTCGACGAGGAACTGTTCAGGGAGTAACAAGCGTGACCGAAACCGGTTCGCAGCTGCCCGCGGCGGCGTGGAGCGGTGATGTCGAACAATTTGGACGTTATGTCGCCGGTTGCGGGCAGGATTACCTGCTTGTCGATCGGGCAGGCAGGCAGCGTGCCCGCGTGCGTTTCCTGGGGCATTTCCAGGGGCGGCCGGTGGTGTGGGACTGTGAGTTCGTGACCCTGGCAGCGGAATACGGCGACAGGGCCGGGCAGGGTGGCGATGCCGCACCACGGCGGCGCAACTTTATCGAGGTCGGGCAACCGGCTGCGCGGGGAAGGTCGCTGCGGGTCGGCCTGTCACTGCCCTGTATCGACCCGCCGGCGATCGAAAAAATGATCATCATGATCCGCAACTACAAGCGCCTGGCGCCAGGACGGCATGAGTACGGGGCGGCATAACCGCCGTTCAGTCGCGCAGCGTAACCCCGCAACGTTCCAGGTAGACCAGCACCAGTTCGCGGTGTGTCTGGCCGCACTGGCGCAGCAATTCCATGAAAACCTTTCGGTGAATGATGACGCGCCGCTCCCGGATTGCCGGTGATTTTTCCCCGCTACAGGGTGGCAAGGGGTGCTGGACTGTTTCGCGGTTGTCGAGTAACGCGGTTACGCTGGTTTCGAGCGCGGCGGCGATACGTTCAACATTATCCAGGCCGATATTGTGTTCGGCACGTTCGACAGCACCGATATAGCTGCGATTGAGTCCGCTGAGCTCTGCCAGAACTTCCTGTGACCACCCGCGGTTGGTGCGCAGCAGGCGCACCCTCCTGGCCAGTTGCTTCCGTGCACTTGTTTTCATGAGCACGGATTACAAAGCAGTTTGGCACGTTGGTCGACAGACTATGAGTAGCAATTTGCCTGATATGAACGGCAGCTGATGCCAGGGTTTACGTTATAGCTGCCGGGCTGTTCACCCACCTTGTCATCGCCGTCCGCGATATCCAGCAACGCACAGACCGATGTCCGCAGCGCGTTGGCCAGGCGCTCCAGGTTGTCCAGGCTGATATTGCGTTCACCGCGTTCGACGGCACCGATGTAGGTGCGGTGCAGGCCGCAGTGTTCGGCGAGTTGTTCCTGGCTCCAGCCACAGGCGTGCCGTCGGCGGCGCAGATTGGTGGCGAGCAGTCTCCGATTGATCCGGCGCATTCTACGGCGATGAGTGGGCGGTGGACGGGGCAGGTGGCAGCTGGTCGAGAAACAGCAGGGGGTCCACGCGGGCGTCGTTCAGGCTGACACCCCAGTGCAGGTGTGGCCCCGTTACCCGGCCGGTCTGGCCGACTGCGCCGATAATGTCACCGGCCCGGACCTGTTGCCCGGGTTTTACATCGACACGGGAAAGATGACAGTACATGGTAACCAGACCCTGGCCATGGTCGATGAACACGGTGTTGCCGTTGAAAAAAAAGTCTCCGGTGTCACTGATACGTCCGCCAGCCGGTGCCCGGACAGGGGCGCCTTCAGCGGCCGCCAGGTCGAGGCCGCTGTGTGGTTTGCGTGGCTGTTCATTGAAAAAACGGCGCAAACCGAATGGGCTGCTGACCGGGCCCTCGACCGGGAGACGGAAGCGCAGACTGTCGGGCGCGTTGCGCTCCCAGTTCGCCAGCGCCTGCCGGATACGCGTCTGTTCCCCGCGGATACGCACCATGTCGCGTTTTTCCGGGTTCACCTGGCGTTTGTTTTTAATGGTTATGTGCTGGCTTTCATACGTCTTGTCGCCGACTTCGAAATTCAGGCTGGACTGCTGGCCGTTCACCTTGCTGACGGTCAGGGTGTGCGTGCCGGGCCGGGTGGTGAGCGGCAGGCCGACCACGGCCGTGTAAGTGTTACCTGTCGGTGCCAGCAGGACCGGTTTGTGATCGAAAGTAACCCTGGTGGAGCCATCGCTGCCGGCGGGCAAGGCGACCAGCGCGACACCGCCGGGGACCGGTTCGGCATCCGGCAGGCCGGCCGCGTGCAGCGCGGCGGCAAACAGCAGGCTCAGGCCGATGCTGCCGGCGGAAAGAAGGGTCTGCAATGCGCTCATGAATCCTTGGTCTCGCGTACCTGGCTGAGAATACGTCCCCGGGACAGACGGGTTTCCAGTATATCACCGGCCCTGGCATCAGCGGCCGCGTGGATGACCCGGCCCGTCGCGGCATCGAGGGTGATGGAATAGCCGCGCTGCAGTGTTGCCAGCGGGCTGATGGCGTCCAGCGCCCGTGACACGACGGCGAGTTTTTCACGCTGTGCTGATACCTGTGTATTTATACAGTATTTGAGCCGCTGTGCCAACTGGCCGGCCAGTGCCTGCAGCTGGTGCAGGCGCTGTTGCGGGTTGCGTTGCCGCAGGCGGGCGCCGGCGGCATCGAGTCGCGACTGACGCCGTACGCCGCTATGCGACCAGGCACGGAGCAGACGCTGTTCCAGTTCGTCCAGGCGCTGTGCCTGCTGTTGCAGGCGGCGGCCGGGGTGGCACTGTCGGAACCGGCCGGCCAGCCAGTCGAGACGCTCGCCCCGCTGTCTGAGCGCCTGCTGCAGGCGGTTCGCGGCGAGCTGTTCCAGTTGCCCGAAACGTGCCGCCAGCTGGCCCTGCTCCGGGCTCAGCAGTTCCGCGGCGGCCGACGGCGTGGCGGCGCGCTGGTCAGCGACAAAATCCGTGATCACCGTGTCAATTTCGTGGCCGACGGCGGATACCACGGGCAGGTCGCAGGCGTAAACTGCGCGCGCGACACTTTCTTCGTTGAAGGGCCACAGGTCTTCCAGCGAACCACCGCCGCGGGTCAGCAGCAGAACGTCGCACTCGGCACGCTGTTGCGCTGTCTGCAGGGCATCGACGATCTGCCGGGCTGCGTCCTCACCCTGCACCAGTGTCGGGTAGATGATTACCGGGATGGCGGGGAAACGGCGCTTGAGTACCGTCAACACATCACGAATGGCGGCACCCGAGGGCGATGTCACCACGCCGATACAGCGGGGCCAGGGTGGCAGTGCCCGCTTGTGGGCGGCATCGAACAGGCCTTCGGCCAGCAGGCGCTGCTTGAGCTGTTCGAAGGCGCGCCGCAGGGCGCCGTCACCGGCTTCCTCCATGTGGCTCACGATCAACTGAAAATTGCCACGGGCTTCGTACAGGCTGACCTCGGCCTGAACCAGGACCTGGGTGCCGTTTTCGACCTCGAAGCCGAGGCGGCCGGCCCGGTTACGGAACAGCGCGCAACTGACCTGGGCGCGGGCGTCCTTGAGAGTGAAATAGAGGTGGCCGGAGGGCGGTCGTGCCAGGTTGGATATCTCGCCTTCCACCCACAGGCGGCCAAAACCCGATTCCAGCAGTTCCCGGACTTCGCGGTTGAGCCGCGCGACAGTGTAGATGTCGCGGCGGGGCGCGTCTTCGCTGACCTGACTCATGCCGCCTAGTTTACTGGATTGCCGCCGCCGCGGTGGGTTCTGCCTCAATCCGGCAGGCTTCCTGGGGGTTTTTTCTGTCGCAACAGCCGGATAAGGCGACGGGGCGGTTTACCGGCAGGCCGGTGAAACCTATAATGGCGGGCTTAATTCCCATCCGAAGACGGTGACTGCATGCTGCGTATTTCCGAGCAATCCCTGACATTTGATGATGTCCTGCTGCTGCCGGACCACTCGGTGGTCCTGCCCAGGGATGTCGACCTGTCGACCCGCCTGAGCCGGGAGATTGCGCTGAACATTCCGCTGCTGTCGGCGGCCATGGACACCGTGACCGAGTCCCGCCTGGCCATCGCCATGGCGCAGGAAGGCGGTATCGGTATCGTGCACAAGAACATGACGGTCGGGCAGCAGGCCGCCCAGGTGCGACTGGTGAAGAAGTACGAAAGCGGGGTGATCAAGGACCCGATCAGCGTCGCCCCGGACACCAGTATCCGCGAGGTGCTGGAGCTGACTCGTCAGCACAATATCTCCGGCGTGCCGGTGGTCGAAGGCGAGGAGCTGGTCGGTATCATCACCAACCGCGATACCCGCTTCGAAACCCGTTTCGACGCGCCGGTGTCGTCTATCATGACCGGCAAGGACAAACTGGTCACCGTCAAGGAAGGCGCTGACCGCGATGAAGTCATCCGGCTGCTGCACCAGCACCGCATCGAAAAGGTCCTGGTGGTGGACGATGCTTTCAAGCTGCGTGGCCTGATCACCGTGAAGGATATTCAGAAGGCCAGCGAGAAACCCAATGCCTGCAAGGATGATCAGGGCCGGCTGCGTGTCGGTGCTGCGGTGGGCGTCGGCGCGGGTACCGACGAGCGCGTCGCCGCGCTGGTCGAGGCCGGTGTGGATGTGGTCGTGGTGGATACCGCCCACGGCCATTCCGAGGGCGTGCTGCAACGGGTACGCTGGGCCAAGCAACACTATCCCGACCTGCAGGTGATCGGCGGCAATATCGCCACGGCGGCCGCCGCGCGGGCGCTGGTCGAAGCCGGCGCCGATGCCGTCAAGGTGGGTATAGGCCCCGGCTCCATTTGCACCACCCGCATCGTCGCCGGTGTCGGCGTGCCGCAGATCAGCGCGGTGGCCAACGTCGCGCACGAACTGAAGGGCAGCGGCGTACCGCTGATCGCCGACGGCGGCATCCGCTATTCCGGTGATATGTCCAAGGCGATTGTCGCCGGCGCCTATTCCATCATGATCGGCAGCATGTTCGGTGGTACCGAGGAGGCGCCGGGCGAGGTGGAGTTGTACCAGGGACGTTCCTACAAGTCTTACCGCGGCATGGGCTCACTCGGTGCCATGTCCTCGCAACAGGGTTCCAGCGACCGCTATTTCCAGGAAGGCAGCACCGCCGACAAACTGGTGCCCGAGGGTATCGAGGGGCGCGTGCCCTACAAGGGTCCGTTGCAGCCGGTGATTCACCAGCTGATGGGCGGCCTGCGTTCCAGCATGGGTTATACCGGCTGTGCCACTATCGAGGACATGCGCACCAAACCGCAGTTCGTGCGTGTCACCAGTGCCGGCATGGCGGAAAGCCACGTCCATGACGTCACCATCACCAAGGAAGCACCGAACTACCGGTCCTGAAGCCCGCCACGTGTCACAGCCAGACATTCATGCCCACCGGATCCTGATTCTGGATTTCGGTTCCCAGTACACCCAGCTGATCGCGCGCCGGGTGCGTGAAATCGGCGTCTACTGCGAAATCCACCCCTGGGACATGCCGGACGACGAGATTCGCCTGTACCACCCGCACGGCGTGATACTGTCCGGCGGCCCGGAAACCGTCACCGGCGGTGACGCACCGGAGGCACCGGCACGGGTGTTCGAGCTGGGCGTGCCGGTACTGGGTATCTGCTACGGCATGCAGACCATGGCGGCCCAGCTGGGCGGCCAGGTGGAAAACGCCGATCACCACGAGTACGGCTATGCACAGGTGCGCGCGCGCGGCCATTCGCGCCTGTTGAGCGACATCGAGGATCACACCAGCGACGAGGGCTACGGCCTGCTGGATGTATGGATGAGCCACGGCGACCGCGTGGTACAGCTGCCGGACGGTTTCAAACTGATGGCCAGTACCGATGCCGCGCCGATCGCTGGCATGGCAGACGACACGCGCGGCTTCTACGGCCTGCAGTTCCACCCGGAAGTGACGCATACCCGCCAGGGCGAGCGCATCCTGAAACGCTTTATCATCGATATCTGCGGCTGCGAGGCCCTGTGGACCGCGGGAAACATTATTGACGACAACCTCCACCTGATTCGTGATCGAGTGGGTGATGAAGAAGTCCTGCTGGGTCTGTCCGGCGGCGTGGATTCCTCGGTGGTGGCGGCGCTGCTGCACAAGGCCATCGGTGATCAGCTGACCTGCGTGTTTGTCGACACCGGCCTGTTGCGCCACCAGGAAGGCGACCAGGTCATGGCCACCTTCGCCGAGCACATGGGCGTGCG
>CBEUNK010000081.1:0-11493 GCA_965544455.1 uncultured Thiogranum sp. | reverse complement strand
ATGAATTCACGCGAGCTTCAGGTTCGCTGGCATTGATTTTGCTTTGCTTTAATTCAAACAACCGCAAGCACCCAGACCATTGTGCAGGGAGGACCTGATGGGCATTGAGCACCGCTGGAGTTCACGTAAAAACATCAATATTGATGTAAACCTTTATTACCCGCCGGTCGGTATGATCAACGGCAAAACCCGCAATATCAGCCTGGAAGGTATGTTCGTCGACCTCAGGGGCGCCAACATCCCGCCCCAGGCACGACTCGAAATCTGCTTTACCGCGGAAACACGTGGCAAAGCCACCGAACACCGCTTGCCGGCCTACGTGGTACATGGCAGCGAGCAGGGTATCGGCCTTATGCTGCAGCACGTAGGATACCGGGAATTCGACGCCCTGCGCTACATGCTGAACGCTGCCTGAACCAGGCCGGCAGTATAACCGACAAAACCCCCGCCTCCTGGCAGGGGTTTGTATCGACTGGTCTGCAACGCTCTACTTCAGCTTCGCCAGTTCCTGCTGGGCCACCTTGGCCGGCAGCGGGATATAGCCATCCTTGACGACCACGGTCTGACCCACCTTGGATAACACCATTTTCAGGAACTCGCTTTCCAGCGGCGACAGCGGCTTGTTCGGCTGCTTGTTGACGTAAACGTAGAGAAAACGTGCCAGCGGGTAAGTCCCCTGGATGGCGTTGTCGGGGGTAGCTTCGACAAACGGCTGGCCAGCCTTCCTGGCCAGCGGCACGGCCCGCACGCCGGAGGTCATATAACCGATGCCGGAATAGCCGATGCCATTCAGGGAAGACGACACCGACTGAACCACGGAGGCCGAACCCGGCTGCTCGTTGACGTTGTTCTTGTAGTCACCCTTGCACAGGGCTTTCTTCTTGAAGTAGCCATAGGTACCGGACACGGAGTTGCGGCCATAGAGCTGGATCGAACGGCTCTTCCAGGCACCGTCCAGGCCGAGGCCGCCCCAGGTGGTGATATCGTCCGGGTTACCGCACTTGCGCGTGGAAGAAAACACGGCATCAACCTGCGGGATGGTCATGCCCTTGATGGGGTTGTCCTTGTTGGCGAATACCGCCAGCGCGTCGATAGCCACGCGAATCCGGGTGGGCTTGTAACCGTAACGCTTCTCGAAAGCGGCCACTTCCTTGTCTTTCATCTTGCGGCTCATGGGACCGAAGTTGGACGTTCCCTCGGTCAGGGCCGGCGGCGCCGTCGACGAACCGGCTGCCTGGATCTGGATATTGACGTTGGGGTATTCGCGCTTGTATTCCTCCGCCCACAGGGTCATGAGGTTGGCCAGCGTATCGGAACCAACGCTGGACAGGTTACCGGCGACACCGCTGGCACGCTGGTAATCGGGCAGACCGGCATCCACCTTGGAGTCGGCCAGCACTGCGGTACTCAGGCTGGCGGCCAGTACGCTGGCCAGCACACGGAATTTACCAAATTTCATCGAGATTTCTCCTCAAACACACGATTAACGGAATCAACTGATCCTGCTGGCGACGCAGTTTATTACCCGAATATTACGTTTGTATGACGGTGTACGGAGACAGCGCTTACAGCGCCACGGCGGCGGTTTCCAGACATTCTACCACGCGACTCCTGGGGAAATGGCAGGCGAAGGTACTGCCAACCCCGGGCTCGCTGTCGATTTCAAGACGCCCTTCGTGACGCAGCAGCACGTGTTTGACAATGGCCAGGCCGAGACCGGTGCCGCCGCTGGCGCGCGAACGCCCGGTGTCAACCCGGTAGAAACGCTCCGTCAGCCGTGGGATATGATAGGGCTCGATACCCACCCCCGAATCCTCCACGGCGAATACCAGCTCATCACCCACCTCCTTCCAGCGGATCAACACGTGACCACCGGCCGGCGTATAACGGATGGCATTGAACACCAGGTTGGAAAAGGCACTGTACAGCTCGGATTCATGCCCGGAGATACACAGCGCAGCGTCGACATCGAGCTGGATGACGTGCTCCTTGTCGCCGCTCAGTTCGCGCGCGTGGTCGGCGATGGTATCGATCAGCGCCCCCACCATCACGGCCTCGACATTGACCCGGGGGTCTTCACTTTCCAGTCGCGACAACAACATCAGATCGTCGACAATCCGGTTCATGCGATCGGTCTGGGAGCGCATGCTGCGCAGCTGCGCCTGCAGTTCCGCATCCATGTCACCGCTGTCGAGCAGGGTCTCCAGGTAGCCCGTCACCACGGTCAGCGGACTGCGCAGCTCGTGCGAGACATTGGCGACGAAGTCCTGCCGGGTGCGTTCCAGGCGCTGCACCCGGGTCACGTCGCGCGCCACCAGCAGGCGCCGGTTCTTTGAATAGGGGATGACCCGGACCTTGAGCAGAATATCCTCGTTGACCGGCGAGGGCATTTCGATTTCCATCTGCTCGTCACCACTTTGCAGGTACGCCAGGAACTCGGGGTTACGGATCAGGTTGCTGACCCGCTGGCCGGTGTCGCGGGGATACTTAAATCCCAGGTAGCGAGTCGCCGCCTGGTTCCACCACTCGATCTCGTCGCTGCCCGGCCGCAGTTCCACAGTGGCATCCGGCAGGGCCATGATCATCTTGTGAAAGCGCTTGAGCATACGCCGCAGGTCGCGCTTGCGCTTGCGGTTACGTTGCTGCAGACGGAAGATGTGCTCGAAGGCGTCATCCCAGATGCCACTGGCTTCCGGCGGCTGAAACTTCTTGCTTTCACGCAGCCAGCGTACCAGCCTGACCATGTTATAGAGGTGCCAGGCCAGGTAGGCGACCAGCACCAGCAACAGGCCGAGCAGGACACTGCCGAGCAGGAGGCCAAACAATACCCCGAACAGGGCCAGTCCGGTAATACGCTGCGACTCGCCCGCCCAGGAACTATTCACGGTCAAACTCTGGTTGAGAAACGGTATCCGGCTCCCCGGACTGTCTGTATAAAGCGGTCATAAGCCTGCCCGGCCAGGGCTTTACGCAGACGCCTGATATGCACATCGACGGTACGCTCCTCGACGAACACGCCACGCCCCCAGACGCGGTCCAGCAGCTGTTCCCTACTGTACACCCGATCCGGGTTACTCATAAAGAAATGTAACAGACGAAACTCCGTGGGCGCCAGCTCCAGTGGCTTGCCGTCGACCTGCACCCGGTGGCCGAGCGGGTCCAGCGACAGGCCATCGAACTCGATGGGTTTTTCCTCCGAACCGACCTGGCTGCGGCGCAGCACCGCGTTGATACGCGCGATCAGTTCGCGCGGCGAAAACGGCTTGGTCACATAGTCATCGGCACCGGTTTCCAGCCCACGGACGCGGTCATTTTCCTCGACGCGCGCTGTCAACATGATAATCGGTATGCCGGCGGTAATTTCCTCGCCGCGCAACCGCCGGGCGAGGTCGACACCACTCATGCCCGGCAACATCCAGTCGAGCAGGATCAGATCCGGGGGGTTGGAGGCCACGGCCAGCAGCGCCTGTTCGGCATCGGCCGCTTCCTCGACAGCCAGCCCCGCCTTCCTGAGGGCAAACCCCACCATCTCGCGAATCGCCTGTTCGTCCTCAACGACGAGGATACGTTTCATTCCATCTACCTGGTCAATTCATACATCGCCATTCCGGCACAGGCCGGAATCCAGGAAATTCAAAGCACTGGATCCCGGACGGAACCGGGATGACAATTTGATTAAAATAGTACAACGCATGAATGTTACAGTTGTATGACAAATACCCGAAATGCCGCGCCTGTGCCAATTGGGCTTTGCCAGCCACTTGGGATAAGCTGGCGGCAACCACCTGAACCGCAGGAAGAAACGCGTCATGTGCCGAATTGCCGCTTATCTGGGAGAAACGATTCCGCTGGACAGGTTCCTGCTGGCCCCCCCGCACAGCCTGCGGGTGCAGGGCTGGGCGCCCCGCGAGCTGCGCTACGCCACGCTGAATGCCGATGGCTACGGTTTCAGCTGGTACAGCGATGACGGTCGGCCCGCCGTCTATGTCAACCCGGCGCCGATCTGGACCGATCCCAACCTGCCGCACCTGGCGCGCAGCCTGGCCAGTAACCTGTGGCTGGCGAGTGTGCGCAGCGCCAGTGAAGGCAACCCGGTCAACCACGCCAATACCCAGCCCTTCGTCGATGACGAGTTCCTGTTCGACCATAACGGCCTGATCGACGACTTCCACGCACGCGTCCGGCCGCGACTGATGGCCGACCTGGACCCGGCCTACCTGCCGGCGATCCGCGGCAATACCGAGTCGGAGTACCTGTTCGCGGCGCTGCGCCAGCTGCTGAACCAGGATCCCGACCTGCCGGTGGAAAGCGCACTGGGCGAACTGATGCAACAGGTGGAAAACTGGGTCGATGGCAGCCGCGCCCTGTTAACCCTGGTGGTCAGCGACGGCGAGCGTCTGTACGCCGTGCGTCACGCCTGCGGCGACGACTGCCCCACCCTGTACTACACCACCGACGACGAAACCTTCCCGAATGCACAACTGATCGCCTCTGAACCGCTGACGGACTCCGGTGTCTGGCAGAGCGTGCCGGAGCACCAGATACTGATACTCGATCCCGAGGAACCACCGGAACTGTTGTCGTTGTGAGCACGGGAATACTGATCGAGGAACTGGGCCGCTCCCAGGCCCTGTTGCGGGCCCTGGTCGAAGATGTCGACGACCCGGGCTACCGCAGCCAGTACCACCCCGACCTCAGCCCACTGGGCTGGCATCTTGGCCACTGCGTCTTTACCGAGTGCCTGTGGCTGCATGAAACCATCCGGGGCGATGACAGTGTTACGGCACCGATTGCCGATTACTACACGCCCCCGCGCACGCCCAAGCCGGAGCGCGGCCCCCGACTGCCACGTCGCGACGACCTGCTCGCCTGGGCGCAGGAACTGCACGATTTCAACCTGCATACACTGCGCAATCTGCGCCCCGAGTGGCGCCAGCACCCGTTGATGGAAAATGATTACCTGCTCCATTTCCTGATTCAGCACAACAGCCAGCATTACGAAACCATGCTGATGGTGCTGACGCAGAAATGTCTTGGTGACTACCGGGCGGAGACGACGCAACACACCTTACTGGAAGCCGCGGCCCCGGCCGATGACAGAATCGATATTCCTGCCGGCTATTACCGTATCGGCGGCGACAGGCCCGTCGCCTACGATAACGAGACGCCCTTGCAACAGGCGGACCTCGGCCCGTTTTCCATCGCCCGGCACCCGGTCAGCAATGCCGAGTTCCTGGCGTTCATCGAGGACAACGGTTACCGGCGCAGCGAACTCTGGAGCGATAAGGGCCAGGTGTGGCTGCAGACCAGCCAGGTTGAAAGCCCCGATCACTGGCGGCAATCCGACAGTGGCGACTGGTACGGCGTCGGCCTGCGCGGCGCCTACGACCTGGCTGCCGGTGAACCGGTATCCGGCATCAACTATTACGAAGCCAGTGCCTATGCACGCTGGGCGGGCGGACGTCTGCCACACGAGTATCAGTGGGAGGCCGCCTGCCGGGTGGGCGTCCTTGAACAGACCGGACGTGTCTGGGAATGGTGCCAGAACACCTTTCACCCGTATGCGGGATTCAGCCCCTTTCCTTACGACGAGTATTCCAAGCCCTGGTTCGATGACCGGCATTACAGTCTGAAGGGCGGCAGCCTGCATACCCGCCCGGCCATCAAGCGCCCCAGTTTCCGTAACTTTTTCGAGGCCGACAAGCGCCACGTCTTTGCCGGCCTGCGGCTGGTTTACTAGGGAACCGATTCGCGGACAGATTTGAAATCTGTCCCCTTCCCGCAATCACCTTTTTCCGTCCTGCGACCGGGCGCCAGTTGGTTTACAATCGAACTATGACAAACCGGCCATCACCTGACACACGACGCATCGGCAAGGGTATGACCTTTGCCGCCTGGCTCATCGCCCTGGCCCTGCTGACCCTGTTTTTCAACAATAAACTGGAACAACAGCGCAACCCGAACCAGGCCGTTTTCAGCCGCATCAACGATGCCGGTGTTCACGAAGTGCTGCTCAAGCGCAACCGCTTCGGGCACTACGTGACCAGCGGTACGGTCAATGGCCAGCCCGTGGAGTTCCTGCTGGACACCGGTGCCAGCGATGTCGCCATCCCGGCCGAACTGGCCAACCGTCTAGGCCTGCAGCGTGGCTACCCGGTGCAGTACCAGACGGCCAACGGCAATGTAACCGCCTACCGCACCACCATCGACAGCGTGTCCATCGGCCCCATGGTGGTCCGGAACGTCCCCGCCAGTATCAACCCGGGCATGCAGGACATGGAGATCCTGCTGGGCATGAGCGTGCTCAAGCATGTTGAATTCACCCAGCGTGGCGATACCCTGATCCTGCGCCCGCATGAATGAGGTCATAGCCACCCTCACCGGCTGGACCGGCGAGCTGGCGGGCCTGCTGTGGGGCAACGGCCTGACCCTGGTGGTGCTGCTGGGCATGGGCCTGTACCTGACACTGCGCATGGGCCTCGTCCAGCTCCGCGGTTTCCGTCACGCCTTCGAACTGGTATCCGGCCGTTACAGCTGCAGCACGGACACCGGGCAGATTTCACATTTCCAGGCCCTGTCCACCGCACTGTCGGCGACCGTCGGCACCGGCAACATCGCCGGTGTTGCCACTGCCATTTCGCTGGGCGGCCCCGGGGCCCTGTTCTGGATGTGGATGACGGCCTTCTTCGGCATGGCCACCAAGTTCACCGAGTGCACCCTGGCGCTGAAATTCAGGCAGATCGACCCGGACGGCGAGATTGCCGGCGGGCCGATGTACACCCTGCTGCACGGCCTGAAGATGAAACGGACCGCCGTGGCGTTCGCCAGTTTCGCGCTGATCGCCTCCTTCGGCATCGGCAACATGGTACAGGCCAACTCGGTGATCGACGGGCTGGGTTACCTGTTTCCGCACGTGCGCGACAATGCCTGGTGGTTCGGCGGGCTATTGGCCTTTCTGGTCGGGCTGGTGATCCTTGGCGGCGTGCAACGCATCGCCCGCGTTGCCAGCGCCATTGTGCCATTGATGGCGCTGCTCTATATCAGTGCCGCGCTGCTGGTGCTGTTCAATCATGCCGCGGAGATTCCCCGCGCACTGACAACGATTTTCAATCATGCCCTGAACCCCTGGGCGGTGGGCGGTGCCGCTGTCGGCGAAGCGATTCGCTGGGGCGTGGCGCGCGGCCTGTTCTCCAACGAGGCCGGGCTTGGCTCCTCGCCCATGGCACACGCCGCGGCACGCACCAATGAGCCGGTTCGCGAGGGACTGGTGGCCATGCTCGAACCCTTTATCGACACGCTGGTGATCTGCAGCATGACCGGTCTGGTGATCGTGGTCACCGGCGCCTACCAGCTGCAACAGGCCGACCTGGTCGGGGCCGCGTTGACGGCCCACGCCTTCGAATCATCGCTCGGTACCGCGGGTGCAGCGGTGGTCGGTATCGGCCTGTGCCTGTTCGCCTTTTCAACCATTATCGCCTGGTCGTACTACGGCGACCGCTCGGCGCGCTTCCTGTTCGGCGAGACAGCGGTACGCCCCTACCGGGTGACCTTCACCTTCCTGGTCATGATCGGCGCCGCCGTCCCCCTGAAACTGGTCTGGAATATCGCCGACATCACCAATATCCTCATGGCCCTGCCCAATCTGCTGAGCCTGGCGCTGCTGGCGGGACTGGCGCAACGCCTGAAGAACGCGTATTTTTCCCGCATGTCTGAACCACAGAGCAGTACGACACGAGTATGAGCGAAACCACCACCGACACTGGACTCAAATTCGAAGATATCAAAATCGGCGGCGGCGACCTGTGCACCGGCCGCGGACAGACGGCCATTGTGCACTACACCGGCTGGCTGGAAGACGGTACGCGGTTCGATTCCAGCAAGGGCCGCGACCCGTTCAGCTTTCCCGTGCAGTGCGGCTACGTGATCCCGGGCTGGGACGAAGGTGTGCAGGGCATGAAAGTAGGCGGCGTACGCAAACTGACAGTGCCGCCGGAACTGGGTTACGGCGAGCGCGGTGCCGGTGAGGTGATCCCGCCCGGCGCCACGCTGGTCTTTGAAATCGAGTTACTGGAAATTTCTGAATAAATGCTGCTGGAAGCGCTCGAGAACCAGGTCGAGCAGGACGTGCGCCACGCCCTGTCAGAAGACCTGGGCAGCGGCGATATCACGGCATGCCTGATTCCGGAAGACCGGGTCTGGAAAGCCAGCGTTTATTCGCGCGACGACGCCATCCTGTGCGGCCGAAACTGGTTCGACACCGTGTTCCATCACCTGGATGAGCGCGTCGATGTACGCTGGTATGCCGCCGATGGCGATGCGGTCGCACCGCACCAGGTGGTGTGCACCCTGAAGGGCCCGGCGCGCGCCCTGCTCAGCGGCGAGCGAACCGCGCTGAATTTCCTGCAGACACTGTCCGGCACCGCCACGCTGGCCCACAGCTATGCGCGCAAGGTCAAGGGCCTGAACACCCGTGTGCTCGATACCCGCAAGACCATCCCCGGCCTGCGCCGCGCGCAGAAATACGCGGTGCGCTGCGGCGGGTGCCATAATCACCGCATGGGCCTGTACGACGCGTTTCTCATCAAGGAAAACCACATCGCCGCAGCCGGCTCCATCGCGCAGGCGATAAGTGCCGCGCAGGCGCTGAAACCGGACCTGAACGTCGAAATCGAAGTCGAAAATCTTCAGCAGCTGGAAGAGGCCCTGGATGCCGGCGCCGATCGGGTTCTGCTGGACAACTTCGACCCGGAGCAGATCGTCGAGGCCGTCCGCTTCACAGCGGGGCGTGCAGAACTCGAAGCTTCCGGCGGTATTACGCTGGACAATATCCGCCGGTACGCGGAAACCGGCGTGGACTACATTTCCGTGGGCGCACTGACCAAGGATGTGCGGGCCGTCGACCTGTCGATGCGTTTCGATTAACGATATCGGGAAGATGGTGCCGGAAAGAGGAATCGAACCCCCGACCTTCTCATTACGAGTGAGCTGCTCTACCGACTGAGCTATTCCGGCGTTTCAGGGGGCGGGAGTATAAAAGAATCGCGCGGATCGTGCCAATTCACTGAGTGCCGTGATCGGTTTTCCGAACCCGTATGATCACATCCACGCCATCGACAACCGTGCCCTGCGGAGCTTCCGGCAACCGTTCAACCGGCAGTCGGCCGGCATCGATATCGGACAATTCACCCGTATCGATGTTGTAAAAGTGATGGTGCACCGTGTTGTTGGTATCGTAGAACACCCGCGTCGGGTCGACGTTGACCTCGCGCAGAATCCCTTTCGTGGCGAACAGCCCCAGCGTGTTATAGACGGTCGCCTTGGAAACGGCGTGACCGGTTGCCTTGACCAGGTCGAGCACCTGCTCGGCACTGACATGCTGGTCGCGCGTCAACAGCACCTGGGCGATCTGCAGGCGCTGCCGGGTTGGCAGGATGCCGCAGGCACGCAAGCGCTCCGCGGCCTGTTCTTCGTCGAGGGCAGGAATGGATTTGATTTCAGTCATCTTAACAAGTATACGCTGTCATTTTAGACAAAGTCCAGATAGCTTAGACCTTACCTTTTTTTGTAAATTTATCAGGCAAGTATGGGGAGATATCAATAGCTGTCCGGCGCTGCAGCAGCAAATCCGACAGCAAATTGGCGCTGGCCAGTCCCAGCACCACGCCGTTTCGAAAATGCCCGGCATTGATATAAAGGTTATCGATGGCCGGATGCGGCCCCACGATGGGGATGCCTTCCGGACTGCCCGGGCGCAGTCCGGCCCAGTGTTTTTCCAGGGGCAGGTCGGCCAGGCACGGCAGCAGCTCGAACGCCGCGCGGGTCAGTTCCTCCCGCGCCCCGGCCGTGGTCTGTTTGTTGAAGCCGGCGTACTCCAGGGTACTGCCGAACAACACACGACCATCGCGGCGCGGAATGGCATAACGATCCTTGTACAGAGTGATACACGACAGCAGGCCCGGCTGTCCCTTGAACAGGATCATCTGGCCGCGTACCGGTTCGATCGGCAGGTGAATACCGGTCTCCTCCAATAGCTGGCCGCTCCAGGCGCCGCTGGCGACGATGTAGCGGTCGGCGGATAACTCGCCCTCGGGCGTCACCACCGCCACGATGCGCCCGCCCTGCGTCCTGAACGACATGACCGGGCTGTTGGTGCGGATCTCCACCGGCAGTTGTTCAACGCTGGTCTGCAACGACCGGACCAGCCGGGGATTGCGCACCTGCGCAATAGCCGGCAACCAGAGGCCGGCCGCGGGGCGGATACCCAGCCGCGGTTCTATCAGCACGGCCTCATCGGCAGTCGGCCAGCCAGGATCGGCGGCAAATTGCCCGGCCCATTGTTCCGCCGCCGGCCGATCATCAATGTCGGCGATCAACAGACCCGACCGGGTCCACTGCGGATCGATACCGGTGGCCTCGTGCAACTGCTGACAGAATGCGGGATACAGGCGCTGACTTTCGCGCGCCAGCACGTTGACGGCATCGGGATAACGCCAGGGATACAAGGGGGACAGGATACCGCCACCGGCCCAGGATGACTCCCGGGCGGGCTGACCTTTCTCCAGCACCACCACCTTGAGCCCGGCTTCGGCCAGTCGCCGTGCGGTCAGCAGTCCGATCAGGCCGGCACCGATAACGATACAGTCTGTCATCGCGCCATCAACGCCTGTGCAGCCGGGTACGGTTCAGCGCCGCCAGCAATCCCGGTCGGCAAACCCGTCGCTGAACACCGGGCCGTCCTCGTCCACGGCAAAAGTCCCGCAGCTGTCGCCCCGCTGCCCGCCCACCGGGCGCGCGGTAACCAGGAAAGAAGTCGCATCGGCTCGATCAACATGCAAGCGATAAAAGCCTTCACCTGACCCAGTCGCCTGCCAGCCAAGTGCCGGCAGGCCTGAAGCATAAGCGAGATTTTCGGCACGCCAGCGCTCCTGTGCGAGTTGCACCTGGAGCAATGCCGATACCGCATCGCTGCGCCGCGACTTGGTGACCAGCCCGCTGAACGATGGAACGGTAATGGTGGCGAGAATTGCAACAATGGCCAGTGTGATCAGTAGCTCGATTAACGAGAAACCCGGAACGCGGGATCGGTTCATAACGCACCTCCTTGTGCGAAACGTTACCGCCTTGCACCGCAAGGCATTTGCACTATACTTCCCGCGACAACAGGGAACAAGTTGCACGGGAGCCTGATCATGGAAGAGACAGGGCATTCCGGTTTTACGCTTATCGAGCTGCTGATCACCGTGAGCCTGGTGGCAGTGCTGGCCGCTCTGGCTGTGCCCGCCATGGCACACTTCGTTGACAGCGCCCGCCTGCGCGGCGCTGCCGAAGTACTGGTGCAGGAGCTTCGACAGGCGCGGAACCGGGCATTAACCTTTCAGCAAACCGTTTATTTTTCATTTCGCCGCGACACCGCGAATAACTGGTGTTATGGCTGGAGCGGGCGGACGAGCTGTGATTGCCGGCTCGATGCCGACGAGGCTGGGGCCTGCCTGG
>CBEUNK010000080.1:0-11788 GCA_965544455.1 uncultured Thiogranum sp. | reverse complement strand
TAACACCGGGTGTGGCAGGCGATACGGCGGAATGGCGCTGCGCAACAGGCCGCCCGCCTCCGGCAACGCCTCGAACAGCTGTGCCCGGTAACCCAGCCGCGTCAGGTGATAGGCGGCGGCCAGGCCGGCCGGCCCGGCGCCGACCACGGCGACCTCGGCGGCATCGTCGGCAGGTTTCGGTAACGGATAGTCCCAGCCCTCGGCCAGGGCCATGTCGCCGAGCTGCCGCTCCACGGCGTGGATGGCGATCGGTTCGTCGTACTGTCCCCGGTTACAGGCAGTTTCACAGGGGTGATGGCAGACCCGCCCGGTGATCGCCGGCAGGGGATTTTTGCTGACCAGTGTTTCCCAGGCTTCGCGGAAGTGTTCCTGCTCCGCCAGCGCCAGGTAGGCCTGCGCGTCTTCACCCGCCGGGCAGGCGCCGTGACAGGGTGCCGCGGTATGCCGGTGGGCAGGACGCTGGACACGCCATGAGCCGGTGTCGAAGGCCAGTGACGTACCGGGCTCGGCGTAACTGCCACGGGTAATTTTCAGGCCCATCGTGCACCCCCCCGGCGTACCGTATCCGCGCTGTCGGTGTTGCAGCAATCATCGGCACCGGCTTCGAGCCGGTACATGGAAATATTGTAATCGGCGATCGCCTGCAGGTGTTCCAGCTCCTCGCGTGCCCGGGCGTCGTCGGCGAACAGGTGCCTGAAGCGGGATTGCCGCTCGAGGTAGTCCCTGACCGGGCGCGGCCGGCGGATCGGCAGCACGCCCACCAGGTTGCCCCGCTCCAGTTCAATGATCGGGAACAGGCCGGTCTGCACCGCCAGGCGGGCCACCTCGATGGTGACCGCGCCGTCGTGACCCCACCCCAGCGGACAGGGCGTATGAATGTGCAGAAACGCGGGACCGTCCACGGCCAGGGCCCGGCGCACCTTCTTGTGAATGTCGGAGGGATAAGCCACCGAAGCGGTCGCCGCGTAGGGGATATGGTGAGCCGCGACAATACTGACAATGTCTTTCTTCAGGTGACGCTTGCCCATGCGTTCGCGCCCGGCGGGCGAAGTGGTGGTGGCCGCCGCGTGCGGTGTGGAACTGGAACGCTGGATGCCGGTGTTCATATAGGCTTCGTTGTCGTAGCACACGTAGAGCATGTTATGCCCGCGTTCCAGTGCACCCGACAGTGCCTGGAAACCGATATCGAACGTGCCGCCGTCGCCGCCCATGGCGATGACCTGCGTGTGCCGGCCCTGTGCCTTGAGGGCCGCTTCCATACCGGCACCGATGGCCGCCGCGTTGGCGAACAGGGAATGCATCCACGGTACGCGCCAGGCCGAGTCCGGCCACGCCGTGGTAAACACTTCCAGACAGCCGGTAGCGTTGGCATACATCACGTCCGGCCCCGCAGCCTCGGTGACCAGCCGTGCCGCCAGCGCCTCACCACAACCCAGGCAGGCGCGATGACCGGCTTCGAGCCCACTGAAGCGTGGCTGGCGACGCCGCAGTTCGTTAACGGGGATTGCTGTTTCCATCCTTTACACTCCGGGGTGCGGGGCTACCAGGCCTCGGCCGGCAACCGGTCGGCTTGCAGGTCGAGCATGTCGAATTCACGGCCGCTGCCCTCGCTGATAGCCGTCAACAAACGCTCGAAGGTTTCCAGCGGCACATCGCGTCCGCCCAGCCCGACGCTGAAGTTGAATATCTCCGGCGGGTTCTCCAGCGTACTCAATGCCGCACGCACCTCCGCACCGACAATACCGCCGGCGCCGGGGGACAGGGCCCGCTCCAGCACCACCAGCCGTTGCAGGCCGGAGCAGGCCTCGCGCAGCGCCTGCTCCGGAAATGGCCGGAAAGCGCGTAGTTTGATCAGGCGTGCACTGGCACCCGCCGGATGCGAATCGATGGCCACTTCCAGCGTACCGGCGATTGCACCGATGGTCAGCACACCGGTGTCCGCCGTGGCATCACCGCCCAGCGACAGCAGACCGCCGCTGTGGCGGCCACTGATGGTTTCCCACGCGCGGCTGGCATCCTCGATGACCTGCATGGCGCGCAGCAACGCCTGGTGATGGGTGTAACGCGCCTCGGTAAAGAATTCCGGCGACACCAGGGTGCCGACGCTGATAGGTTGAGCCGGGTCCAGGCGGCGATCGAATTTAAATGCCGGCAGAAAGGTTTCGACCTGGTCCTGTTCCGGGATATCCAGGACTTCCAGTGTATGGGTCAGCGTGAACCCGTCCATGCACACCATCACCGGCAATTCCGTTTCCTCTGCGATACGGTAAGCCTGGATGGTGGTATCGATGGCGTCCTGGTTATCGGTGCAGTACAGCTGTATCCAGCCGGCATCACGCACCGCCATCGAGTCCTGCTGGTCATTCCAGATCGACAGGGGTGCCGATAAGGCGCGGTTGGCACAGGTCATCACCAGCGGCACGCGCAGGCCGGCAATGTTGAACAGCACTTCGGCCATCAGCAGCAGGCCCTGCGACGAGGTGGCGGTATACGCCCTCGAACCGGCGGCCACCGCGCCCAGCGCCACCGAGGCCGCCGAGAATTCACTTTCCACGCTGACCAGTTCGGCATCGAGCACACCGTCGGCCACCAGCTTCGACAGGTTTTCGACAATGTGTGTCTGCGGGGTAATCGGGTAGGCGGAAATTACCTGTGGGCGGCACAGCGCCACGGCGCGGGCAATGGCCTGCGAGCCTTCAAGCGCTTGCTGCATGAGCGCCCTCCTTCCAGGCGGCCGGGCTGACCAGGGCCGCCGCACGCTCGATCAGCCGCGTGTTGTCATCCAGCACCTTGCCCTTGAAGCGTTCCGCCAGCGCCTTCACCAGCGCCTCGCGCGGCAACAGTTCGGTCAGGGTAAGGAAGGCAGCCAGCAGGGCCGTGTTGGGCACCGGCCGGCCGAGTATTTCCTGCGCCAGGCCGGTAGCCGGCAGGCTCTGCATACTCAGGCCGTGCGTTTCGGACAGCTCTTCAGAAGACTTGCCGGAATTCACCAGCACAGCCCCGCCGGGTTTCAGGCCGCCCAGTACGCCCTGCACATGCAGCAGCGCCTCGTCCTGGATGATCAGGAAGGCCGGCTGCCGGACTTCACAGCGGCGCCGGATCGGTGTGTCGGCAATGCGCACGAAGGCTGTCACCGGGGCACCGCGGCGTTCGGCGCCGAACGCCGGAAAGGCCTGGCCGTAGCGCCCTTCTTCGAAGGCCGCCGTGGCAAGCAGATAAGCGGCGACCACGTTACCCTGCCCGCCGCGACCGTGAATGCGCACTTCAATCATGGTTGAACCGCTGTAACGTTCTCAAACCGGTAACCCTCCCTGACAACAACCCGCCGTTTATGCCCGGTACGCGTGTCCCCACGCGTAGAAATGAAGCTTAGTTTAGCGACCGGGTGGGATGCAATGACTGTCCCAGATCAATAACTGACTAAAAACCCCAAAGCAGCCTGATCGTTACAGCCTGATGACGGACAGGGTGACGGCGTTCCCTGCACCTATTGCTGCAACAGTGCCAGCAGGCCCTGCATCAGCGCCGCCGGTGTCGGCGGGCAGCCGGGAATCACCAGGTCCACCGGGACGATACGTTCCACGGCGCCGACCGTGGCATAGCTGCAGCCGAATTCACCGCCGTCGACGGCACAATCACCCATGGCGATCACCCATTTCGGCGCCGGTATGGCGTCGTAGGTCCGCTTCAGGGCGGCGGCCATGTGCCGCGACACGGGACCGGTGACCAGCAAGGCGTCGGCGTGCCGTGGCGAAGCGACGAAGTGCACGCCGAAACGTTCCACATCGTAAAACGGGTTGTTGAGTGCATGCACCTCGAGCTCGCAGGCATTGCAGGAACCGGCGTCGACCTCGCGGATGGCGAAACTGCCGCGCAGGCGCCGGTCCACCAGGCGCTTGAGGTCGATGCCGAGTGCTTCGAGGCTCTGGTCCCGTTCCACCGGCTCGGTGACGATGCCGGTTTTACGGATTTTGTTGAGGATGCGCAGCATGGCCTAGAGATCGTGCCCTGAATAAGAACCGTTGACGGATTTATTACACACCGGGAAATCCGGCACGATGTTACCGTGGATCAGCTGCTCCAGTGCCGGCCAGGTCAGCCAGCTGGGGTCGCGCGGGAAGAAGCGCGCCACCCTGCCCGCCTCGCCGAAACGCACGTAACACAGGATCTCGCCACGCCAGCCCTCCACCAGCCCCAGGCCTTCGGCATCGGCGCCGGGCGCCTGCCAGCCAATGCGGACCTCCCCTTCGGGGAGATCGACCAGCAACTGGTCGAGCAGCTGCAGTGACTGGCCCAGCTCGTCGGCACGCACCTTGAGGCGACCGGCGACATCCCCGGTCCGGTACAGCGGCGAGTCGATTTCGAGGCGGTGGTACGGTGCATAGGCGTGGTCACGGCGCAGGTCATA
Organism: uncultured Thiogranum sp.; assembly: GCA_965544455.1. GTDB lineage: Bacteria > Pseudomonadota > Gammaproteobacteria > DSM-19610 > DSM-19610 > Thiogranum. The sequence continues at coordinate 7,380 of CBEUNK010000080.1, read as the reverse complement.
GTCGATACCGCTGGCCTTGCCGACATAGCCGACCGCGCCAATCAGGGCTGCGGTCTCCGGGGACAATATGCCAGCACCCAGCAGACGGTCTTCCAGCGATGGACTGTCGTCGATAATCGGCAGCAACTCGTCGAGTTCCGCCCGTAGCGTCGCATGCTGAGCCTGCAGTTCACCCGCCTGTCCCGCATCGATGTCGACCACCACCCCGCCGGGCACGATACGGTCCATCAACAGCCGATGGCCGAAGACCGCAAGATTCAACCGCTGCCAGGTTTCGCGCAGGCGGCTGAACTGGTACTGGGCGAAGGCGAAACCGACATCGTTGCAAATGGCACCGATGTCACCGAGATGATTGGCGATTCGCTCGCGTTCCGCGAGCACTGCGCGCAACGCCAGGGCACGCGCCGGCACACTGATTCTGGCCGCGCGCTCCATGGCCATGCAGGCCGCCCAGCTGTGCGCCACACTGCTGTCACCGGACACCCGCGCGGCGAGGCGCACCACACCGGCCGCATCGCGGCCCTCGGCGATTTTCTCGATACCCTTGTGCACGTAACCCAGCCGCTCTTCGAGGTTCAGCACCGTTTCACCGACCGCCTGAAAACGGAAGTGCCCGGGCTCGATAATACCGGCGTGCACCGGCCCCACGGGAATTTCATAGACACCGGCACCCTGCGCCTGGAAAAACGGGTAGTCGGCATCCGGGGGCGTGCTGTCGTCGCTGCTGCCGCCGGCCGGAAATTCCCTGCGCAACGGGTACTGCCCCTCGGGCCAGGCCTGGTGACGCGTCCAGCGGCGCGCATCCGGGTTGTCGAGGAAGGCGATGCCGAACATATCCTGCACGTGGCGCTCGGGCCGGTTGGCCGCGGGGAACCAGGGCGTGTGTGACGGCAGCACCGGCTGGCGGATTTCCAGCGGCGCGCGTACCACCAGGTAGTCGCCCCGGTATTCAAAACAGACGTTGACGTTGAAAACCTCTGCATCGATCTGGTCCGCCCACAGGGCGACCCAGCGACAGCCCTGCTGACGGGCCACCTCGGCGAAACGGCCCCAGTCCTCGTGATCGATATCCAGCAGGTGGACCAGTGCCAGCTGGGTAGCCGAACCGTGCTGTACCAGCACGTGTTCGTCCTCGCAGCGCGCCAGCAGCTCGGACAACCAGTCGAAGCGACTCACAGCAGCCCGCTCCCGGTTATCAATGTCGCCGCCTGGTCAAACCAGTCGGCCAGGAACGGCGGGATCGACAACCCCAGCCACAGGACCAGTACCAGGTGCACGACCACCGGCACCATATTGGCCTGCACGCGTTCCTGCCCCTCGGGCCGTTCGCCGTAGACCATCGGGTGCAGGTGGCGGAACAGGCCGGCGAACGCAACACCCAGACCGACGAGCAGCGGCAGCGTCAGCCAGGGCTGTGCCTGCATGGTCGCCGACAGCAGCAGGAATTCACTGGTGAACACGCCGAACGGGGGAAAACCGGCGATGGCCGCGGTACCGATCAGCAGGCCCCAGCCGACCGCGGGCTGCGTCTGGATGAGGCCACGGATCCCCTCGATACGCTGCGTTCGGGCGATGTGGCTGGCATGTCCCACGGCGACAAAAATCGCCGACTTGGTCAGCGAATGTACGGTCATGTGCAGCAGGCCGCCGAAGGTCGCCAGCGGCCCACCGAGACCGAAGGCAAACGTCATCAGGCCCATGTGCTCGATGGAGGAATAACTGAACAGCCGCTTGATATCCCGTTGCCGGTGCAGGAACAGACCGGCCACCGTGAACGACACGATCCCGAAACCCATCATCAGGTAACCGGCCAGCTGCGGCGGGTGCGAGGTGCCGCCGGCGAGTGCGCCATCGGTGAGTATTTTTACCCGCACCAGCGCATACAGCGCCACGTTCAACAACAGCCCGGACAATACCGCTGACATCGGCGTGGGACCTTCCGAGTGGGCATCGGGTAACCAGGTATGCATGGGCACCAGGCCGACCTTGGTACCGTAACCGACCAGCAGAAACACAAACGCGATTGCCATTACCACCGGCTTCAGCCCGTCGGCGTGTGCCGCCAGTACGGTCCATAACAGGGCATGTTCGGGATCCGGAATCACGCGTGCGGCGGCGAAGTACAGCAACACCGTGCCGAACAGGGCCAGCGCAATGCCCACGCCGCAGACAATGAAATATTTCCACGCCGCCTCGACCGATTCCGGGGTACGGTACAGGCTGACCAGCAACACCGTCGCCAGCGTCGCCCCTTCCAGCGCCACCCACAGGACACCCAGGTTATTGGTAGTCAGCGCCAGCTGCATGGTGAACAGAAAACCCTGGTAACTGGCGTGGTACAGACGCAGGCGGCCCGGCCCGAGTCGTCCGTTGGCCTCTTCCTGCGCCATGTACGGGGCCGAGAAAAACGACGTGGTGGCGCCCACCAGCGCCGTCAGCGCGATCAGGTACACGTTGAAGGAATCGATATGGAACTGCCCGGCTTCGCCGCCCAGTGGCCCCTGCCGCAGGACGATCAGGGCCAGCCAGATGCTGGCGGCAAAACCGGCCAGCGTTGCCAGCATGTTGAACCGGGCGGCGCCCCGGTGGTTGCCGAACAGCGCCAGCAAAATACTGGCCAGCAGTGGAATCAGCAGGGTCAGGTACAGGGCGTTCATTCATCCTGCTCCGACAGCCGGTTGAGCTGGTCCACGTCCAGAGAATCGATACTGTCGCGGATATGGAAAAAGAACACGCCGAAAATCACCGCCGCGACCAGCACGTCGAAGGCCACACCCAGCTCCACCACCATGGGCATACCGTGGGTCGCCGCTACCGCGGCGAAGAACAGGCCGTTTTCCAGCGACATGAAACCCACCACCTGGGCCACGGCCTTGCCGCGGCTGACCAGCATCAGCATGCCCAGCAGCACCACGGCCATGCTGATGGCGATGGTATTGCGCGTCACCGAGGCCGACAGCTGTTCGATCGGCTGCGCCACGTAGTAACAGAAAATCACCAGGCCGGCGCCGATCATCAACACCGTGGCCGGATGTTCGGCGCCGTGTTCCTCGCGGTCGATACCGAGGCGCGTGACCAGGCGATGCAGCAGCCAGGGAATAAACAGGGCCTTCAACACGATCGTCATGATCGCGGAAATATAGAGATCGTGCTTGCCGCTGTCGAACGCCACCAGGCCGGTAGTCACCGCCACCAGCAGCCCCTGCCAGGCGAAAATATGGATCATGGGCACCACGCGGCTCTGCGCCAGCAGCGCAAAGGAGGTGAACATCACCATGGCGGCCAGGGTCAGGATAGCCTGCTGGTAGAGTGGCAACTGTTCCAGCATCGTCAGCCCACCTCCAGGATGATATGACTCAACAGGCCGATCAATGCCAGCGTCAGCGCCAGGACCAGGAAGGCCGGCACCCGGAACAGGCGCATCTTGGCCAGTACGCTTTCCCCGACGGCGAGCAAGACCCCCAGCACCAGCAGCTTGAAGAACACCACGCCGGCGGCGATCGCCAGTGCGGCCGGGCTGTTGCCGGTGGCAATGCCCCAGGGAAAGAAAATATTCACGATCAGCACGGCATAGATGAGTAATTTCAGCTGTGCCGCCCATTCGATCAGCGCCAGGTGACGACCGCTGTACTCGAGGATCATGGCTTCGTGGATCATGGTCAGCTCGAGGTGGGTCGCCGGGTTGTCGACCGGGATGCGGCCGGTTTCCGCAACGCCCACCAGCAACAGACTCAGCAGGGCGAACAGCAGCGAGGGCCGCAACACCAGCCCCTGTGCCAGCAGTTGATCGATCACCGTGGACAGGTTGGTACTGGAAGCCACCATGGCCAGGGTGAATACCGCTACCAGCATGGCCGGTTCGGCCAGTGCGGAAATCGTCATTTCGCGCGATGAGCCCATGCCGCCGAAAGCGGTACCGACGTCCATGCCGGCCAGCGCCAGGAAAAAGCGCGCCAGCGCGAAGAAACCGGCCAGCACGATGACGTCGGCCATGGCTGCAGTTGGCAGGTGCACGGATATAAACGGCACCACCATGGCCGCCAGCAGGGTGGCGCCGGCAATAATGTACGGGGTCAGCCGGAACACCGGCGACGCGGTATGCGCCAGCAGCACCTGCTTGCTGAACAGGCGCCGCAGGTCCCGGTAAGGCTGCAGCAGGGCCGGCGCCCGTCGGTTCTGCATGCGGCATTTCACCCGCTTGACCCAGGCGGAAAACAGCGGCGCCAGGGCCACGAACAGGAGAATTTCCGACAGTGCCAGCAACCAGTCATTCATGTGATCACCCACAACAGCAGCAGCAGGGTCACGAAACTGTACGCCAGGTAGTGGCGCAGATTACCGGTCTGGATACGACTCACCCGTCGGGTGGTCGCGTGCACAAGTTGAACAATAGGCGTGTAAAACCAGTTCCAGGTGACATCCTCGGCGTGCACCTGGTAGCGCATCTGCGCCGGCTCGAGGGGCAGTCCTCGCAGCGCTTCACGTTCCTGTTCTTCATGGATGCGCCACACCGGCGCAAAAATCCGCCGGATCGGCATGGTGAACGCCGTGGCCGTGTACTGCATGCGCGCATTCAGCGGCCCGAAACCGCAATCCCACGCATCGGCCCGCTCCGTCTGCACGCGCCCGGCCGGCCGCAGAATGTAAAACACCACGGCCCAGGCGAGCAGCGCCAGCAACAGGGCGACAAACACCAGCGGCGCACTGTAGGAGGCGGTATCCGGTGACACCGGCGTCAGCCACAGCCAGCCGTTCGCCGTGGCGGCGCTGAGCACCTGGCCGGTCAGGGATTGGGTGACACCGTTCATGGCGCTGACGACCGCGGTGGGGAAAACACCGAACAGCAGGCACAACACCGCCAGCAGCGCCTGTGCCAGCACCATGCCGCGACTCGCTTCGCTGCTGCGCCTCACCCGACGGGTACGCGCCTGTCCGAGGAAAGCAATGCCGTATACCTTGACGAAACAGGCCGCCGCCAGTGCACCGGTCAGCGCCAGCGTCGCCGCCGCGATCGGTATGATGGCGCGCAACACGCCGCTTTCCAGGTTAGGCACCTGCAGGGCGGTCTGGAACGTCAGCCACTCGGAAACAAAGCCGTTGAACGGCGGCAGAGCCGAGATACTGATGCAGCCGATCAGGAAAAACAGGCCGGTCCAGGGCATGCGTGTCAACAGACCGCCCATGCGGTCCAGGTCGCGCTCGTGGCTGCGCTGCAGGACGGCGCCGGCACCGAGGAACAACAGGCTCTTGAACAGGGCGTGGTTCAATGTGTGATACAGCGCTGCCACCAGGCCCAGAGTGCCCAGCAGCGGATAACCGGTACCGTAAAAAATCATCGACAGCCCCAGACCCATGAAAATGATGCCGATATTTTCCACCGAGTGATAGGCCAGCAGGCGCTTCAGATCGTGTTGCATCAGGGCGTAGAGCACGCCAAACAGGGCGGTGATGCTGGCGATGATCAGCAGTGCCACGCCCCAGGTCCAGTGCACGTCGCCAATCAGATCGAAGGTCAGCCGGATAAATCCGTACACTGCCACCTTGAGCATGACGCCCGACATCAACGCCGAGATATGCGACGGCGCTACCGGGTGAGCTTCCGGCAACCACACGTGTAACGGCACCAGGCCGGCCTTCATGCCGAAGCCGAACACGCCCAGGGCGAAGGCTATCGAGGCCCAGGTCAGGGTCAGCGGTGCTGCGCGCATCGCCTCGAAGGAAAAGCCGTCACCGAAACCTGCCAGCACACCAAAGCCCAGCAGGATGGACAGTGCACCCACTTCGGCCATCAGCAGGTAGAGAAAACCGGCACGCCGGTTGGCCGGGTTCTGGTGCTGGTAGACCACGAGAAAGTAACTCGACAGCGACATCAGTTCCCAGGCCACCATGAAGGAAAATGCATCGGCCGCCACCACGACCATCAGCATGCCGGTGACGAACAGGCCGGTGAATAAGCCCAGTACCGACAACGGCTGTTTACCGTGCTCGAATTCACGCACATAGCCCGGTCCGAACAGGCTCACCGCGACGGTCACGATACCGATCAGGGCAAGGAAAAAACCGGCCAGCGGGTCGAGATGGAAATGCCAGTGCAACCAGGGCAGGCCAGGCGCATAAACCAGTGTTTCAGTCGTGCCCGTCAACAGCACCTGCCCGCCCAGCCAGACCGCGACGAGACCGGCGAGCGCCAGCAACGGGAACACCAGCCAGCGCATCAACCGCGGCTGCCAGTCAGTCGCCAGGCCGGCCACACCGGATAGCAACGGTAACAGCAGTACCGCAGTTAACAGAAAGGAGGATGTCATGGTCAAACGCGCAGCGGGTGGTATTACACGGGGGCAGCAGCGCAGGCTGCCGATTCAGGCGGGTGATAAAAACTGTATAACGTGTCTGACACGGCGCGGCACTTTAGCACATAAGCATCTACAGATAAAGGAACCGATACGGCGCCATCGCCCGGCGAAAACTACTGCTATTGTCCGGGCAGCAGCGGGTTAAATCATTCAGCAACCGCGATTTTGACCGATAGAGGGAATGTCATCATCCAAGATTCGGTCAGGGAACTGTCATGGAAGTCATTAGCGGCGTGGTGTTCGCACTGTTACTGGTACTGGTGTCGTTTACCATCAACCGCCGCCTGCTGGGCGGCAAACTGGTCATCGATGCTTACCGCCTGGCACTGACCGCGTCCTGTGTACTGCTGCTGGCGGTGATCGCCGAGTCGGTCATCAACCCCCTGTACGAATGGTGGTTCGGCGCCAAGCTCTGGGAGTACCGGGTTTTTCCCTTGCACGATGCCAATGTCTCCGCCCTGGCAATCATTGTCTGGACCGCTTACGGGGTACACCTGTATTTCACCCAGCAATCCCTGGACCAGAAACTTGGTAAAGGCTGGAACCGGACTTGCGCCAAGTCCCTGATTATCGGCTTTGAGGCACCCTTTATATTCGAAATCAGCGGCAATTTCGTGTTCCTGCTGCTGATGAACAACTATTACGCCTATTACCTGCCCGCCGACGTTCACCACTTCACGTCGTTTCAGGTGGTGCCTGTCTACATGGTGTGCATCTTTACGGGATTGCTGATTCTGAAAATGCTGGAACGCCTGCCCCGCCACCGGGCATTACCGCCGGCGCTGTTTGCCGGTGGCATCACCTACCTGTTCGCCGGCTCAGTCTGATTCCGGTCCGGCGATCACCAGCACCAGGCCCAGCAGGCTGGTGACCAGGTAAGCAATGGATGCCGCCCCGTGCAGGCGCGCAAATTCCGGTGAGTTACTCAGCCCCTGGTCCCGCAGCGCGGCTATTTCGGGCGCCACGTAGAAGGCGCCGATCACCACCAGTACCAGCATGGCAACCAGAACCAGGGCACGCCAGTTGA
>CBEUNK010000079.1:0-11849 GCA_965544455.1 uncultured Thiogranum sp. | reverse complement strand
TCATCGGCCAGCTCGCGGTCGATATCGGCCTTGACCTCCCGGATCATTCTCCGGGCCTTGCCGGTCCACATTCCGGCGTTTCTGGCCAGCCCGGGCAGTTTGTCCGGGCCGATAACCATAAGGGCCACCACCAGGATCAAGGCCAGTTCCCAGAAGCCGATGTCGAACACAGTGGGCTGGAGCGAAGTGGGACGCGACTCAGCCGCGCGTCGTTTCCCTGGAATCCGCCGATACCGGGGCTGTATTGTTGTCCCCCACCGGCGTGTCGTCGCGCAGCGCCTGCCTGAAGCCTCTGGCGGCACTACCGAGGTCGGTACCGAGGCCGCGCACGCGCTTGGCACCAAACAGAACCAGAACGATTGCCAGAATGATAAGTAACTGCCAGATGCTGATACCCATAAAACCCCCCTGCCGCCAACGGCGGAAAAAACCGGAAAAATACCTATCCATTAATATCATAAGCTGCCGCCAGGATATGTGCCTTATATCACATTACCCGGCTGGCAACCCGAGTGACACAGCGAGTCGGATCGTGAAAACAGCCGGTTGCCGCCGGCAGCCTGCAACCCTCCAGTGTCCTTCCCGAACGAACGCCACCGTGCCCGTTAACATCGCTGCAATAAGGAGGCCGCTGAATGGCTAGACAGGCATCAGCGGCTATGCCGTCGCAGCCGGACGGCTTCCCGCTGTTCACTGGCCTGTTCGTGTTGTCCGGTGTCAGCGGCCTGGTCTACCAGGTCGTCTGGGCGCGCAAGCTGCAGTTGGCCTTCGGCGTTAACCTGTTCGCCATTGCGGCTGTCCTTGCGGCGTATTTTCTCGGCATGGCACTGGGTTCCTGGCTGGGCGGAAAATACAGTGACCGGTCCGGGAGGCCGCTTGTTGCCTATGCCCTGATCGAAGTCCTTATCGGCATCAGCGCCTTCGCCGTTACCCCCCTGCTTGCCCAGCTCAATAGCCTGTTGCAGCCGTTCAGCGAGCAGCTTAACAATAACTTCTATCTGTTGCAGGCGGCGCGATTCCTGCTGACCCTCCTGGTCCTGATTATCCCGACCACACTGCTTGGCGCCACCGTCCCTTTCATGAACCGTGGCATGGTCAGTCGGAACACCCATATTGGCCAGCGTGTCGCGACCTTGTACGCTGCCAATACGCTCGGCGCAGTGGCGGGTGTTTTACTGTCCGGGTTTTACCTGATCGAGCACGTGGGCCTGACTCGTACCGCGCAACTCGCCGCGGTCCTGTCGGTGTCCGTCGGCCTGCTTGCCCTGTGGGCGGACAGGCGGCTCCGCTCACAACAGGAGGCAGCTGCTCCGGCCCCGGTTGCGGATAACGCTGAAAACGCTCGCGCCATTCGCGTGGTATTGCCGGTCATGGGGCTGTCAGGCGCCCTGGGCCTGTCATTGGAAGTCCTCTGGACACGCCTGCTGATACAGGGTATCGGTTCGACCGCCTACGTGTTTGCAATTGTCCTGGCGCTGTTCCTGACGGGTATTGCGCTCGGGAGTTATATCGTTCGCCACCGGATCGACCGCTGGAAGGACCTCTATGCCGCGCTGGCGCTGTCGCAGTCACTCGCGGCGCTGTTCACACTCGCAGGTGTGCCTGTGCTCAACGAGGTCATGCCGCCGCTGGTTTCCGCCGTGATGGGATTTTTCGGCCTCGATGTAGAACAGGCGTTTTTCCAGACCTGGGCGTTGTGGGCGGTCGGCGCGCTGTTGCCGGCGACGATAGCCCTGGGTGCCGGCATCCCCATAGCCGCCCGCCTGATTACAGGCGGGCACCATAATGTCGGTCAGAGCATGGGGCGCCTGTACGCCGTCAATACCTACGGTGGTGTGCTGGGTTCGCTGTGTACGGGCTTCCTGTTGTTACCGGTGACAGGTGTTTACTGGACCATCAGCATTATCTCTGCGTTATACACCCTGGCAGCCGTTGTTCTTGTTGTTCAGTCACCCGCCCGACGAACCCCGGGCAGGCGCCTGGTGCTGGCGCCCGTTGCAGCGTCAGTACTGGTCTGGTTGTTTCTGCCACCCGGAGTTATTCGTGACCGGGTCACCAACTACACCACGGGCAGGATCATCAGCTACCAGGAAGATTACTATGGATCCATACTGGTTACAGAAGAAGACGATGATGATCAAAAATACCAGCGGTTGCTTGTCAACGGAACTTCCTACTCGGGAACCGGTGCCTACGCGGTACACTACATGCGTCTGCAAGGTCATCTGCCACTGTTTGTATCCCGGGCACCGGTCAAGAAGTCCCTGGTCATCTGTCTCGGTGTCGGCCTGACGGCCGGCGCCATCACGACGCACCCCGGCACGGACCTGACGGTCGTTGAATTGTCGCAGGCCATCGTCGGCTTGAGCGATCTGTTTGCCGGTGTGAATGAGAAAGTCCATCTGAATCCGGATGTAAAACTGGTGACGGACGATGGCCGCAACTACCTGCTCCGCAACCCGGACCGGCGCTATGACGTGATCACACTGGAACCCCCGCCACCCGTGCTGGCCGGCATGGCCAACCTCTATAGCCTGGATTTCTACGAGCTGGCGAAGCGCCATCTGACTGATGACGGTGTTGTAGTCCAGTGGATCCCCCTGCATACGCAGACTAACGAAGATACCCGCATGTTGATCGGGACATTCCTCAAGGTATTTCCGAATGCCAGCCTTTGGTGGACGGAAAGTGGCGAGACCCTGATCCTCGGCAGAATGAATACAACGCCACTGCCGGAGGGGCATTTTGCAACTACAATGTCACACGCCAAGGTAGCCAGGAGTCTGAAGGAAATCAATATTAATAGCGCCGAACAGCTTGCTGCACATTTTCTTCTCGACCGCGAGGGCTTGCAGGCCTTTGTCGGTGAAGTTGCCATAATGACCGACGAATTCCCCGTCATCGAGTACCGGGTACCGGTATTCAACGACAATTACAAACCCTTGCTGGAAGAAATTATCCGGCTCCGCCCCGGGAGCAGGCGAATTGCGCAAGAGCTCGGGTTCCCGGTAGCTGACGCCGGAAAAATAGGGAAGGCCTGGAACGAGCTGAAACGCCGTTGGGAATAACGAGGTATCCCTGCGCCGCCACTGCCCGGTTAGAGGCGGAAGTGTTCACCGGTTCTCGGCATTATAACCCGCGTGTTCCCAAGCAGCCGGGCAAAACCCTGCATGCTGTCTTCCTCGCCGTGCACCAGGTAGGTCGTTTCCGGATTGCCGGTCTGTTTGTACCAGGCCAGCAGTTCGACCTGGTCGGCGTGTGCGGAAAAGCCGCCGATAGTGAAAATTTTCGCCCGCACCGGGATCTCTTCGCCAAAAATACGCACCTGCCTGGCGCCGTCGATAATACGCCGCCCCAGCGTGTTTTGCGCAGCGTAACCGACGAAGATCACGCTGCTGTCGCGTCGCCACAGATTGTGTTTCAGGTGGTGGCGGACCCGCCCACCGGTGCACATGCCGGAGCCGGCCATGATGATGGCGCCGCCATGTATACGGTTGATCGCCATCGAGTCACTGGCTTCCCGGCTGTAACTGAGTGACGGCAGGTCGAAAGGATCGCGGCCTTTTTCAAACAGGGCGCAGGCTTCCTTGTCATAGCATTCCGGGTGGCGTTTGAAAATCTCGGTGGCTGAAATGGCCATGGGTGAATCGAGGAATACCGGGCTGCTGCGGGGTATCCTGCCGGCTTCCACGCCTTCACGCAGGTGATAGAGAAGCTCCTGGGCCCGCTCCAGTGCAAAGGTGGGAATGATGACGTTGCCGCCACGTTCAAAGGTTTCCCCGATGGCGTCGTACAATTCTTCGATGGATGGCTCCAGCGGCTTGTGAGTGCGGTCCCCGTATGTTGTTTCCATGACCACCACGTCAGCCTGCGGCGGCCTGCCGGGATTGCGCAGGATCGGGCGGTTGGAATAACCCAGATCGCCTGAAAACAACACCGAACGCCGCTGACCGTCTTCGTCCAGTTGCAGGAAAATGCTCGCCGAACCGAGAATATGGCCGGCATCCAGAAAGGTGGCGCGAATACCCGGCGCCAGCTCCAGCGGGTGATCATAGGCGGCCTTGCGGCCGAAAAAGTCCAGCACATTCAGGGCATCCAGCGTGGTGTACAGCGGCTGGATGTCCCGGGCGCGGTTGCCGTGGCGGGAAGCCTTGCGTTGCCGGTATTCGGCCTCTTCTTCCTCCAGGTGAGCGGCATCCAGCATGATCAGGCGCGCCAGTTCGCAGGAGGCCGCGGTGGTGATGATCTCGCCGTGAAAACCGCGGCGGGCAAGCAGGGGGACGCGGCCGCAGTGATCCAGGTGCGCGTGCGTCAACAGCAGAAAGTCGATATCGGCGGGTTCGAAGCCGAACGGTTCGGCGTTTTCCTCGTCGATTTCCCGGCCGCCCTGGTAGAGGCCGCAGTCGATGAGGAGGCGCGTGCCGTTGCATTCGACCAGGTGGCAGGAACCGGTGACCGTCCGGTCGGCGCCGTGAAAGGAGATTCGCATGATTTGCCCCGGTTTTCAGCTGGCTTATGCTGAAAAGTATAAAGGACATGCCCCGTTTTTTGTTTGCGCTGGGTCAAACACGCCGGGCGGGTATTGGGGCTATACTTTAACGAAAGTGAACGGAGGTCTGCTTTATGAAAGATCCGGTACATCACGATCCGATAGAATCAATCGGTGAAGCCTACGAACTGATGCTCGAACGGGCCATGCAGGGCTTGAAAACGGTCGAGAAGAAGACCGGGCCCGTGGTTCACCAGCTGGTCGATAAAGCCCGCGACACGGCCGTCGAACTCGAGGAGCTGTCGGCCGAAGAGGCGGACAAGCTGGCTACCTACCTGAAAAGGGACCTGTCCGATGCCGGCGATTACCTGGCGAAAACCGGCGGTGAGCTGAAGGACTGGCTGGGGTTCGAAACCGGGCTGGTGAAGCGGGAGCTGTATGACCTGATGCTGCAGGCCGCCGACAAGAGCACGCTGGCGTTGCTGGAACTCAAGGAAGAGGCCGCCCGGAATCCGGCTTATCATACCGGTGAAGTGACCGGGGCCGGCGCACTGGTCTGCGACGCGTGCGGCGAGCACCTGCATTTTCACAAGGCGGGCCGGATTCCGCCCTGTCCCAAGTGCCACGCGACGGTATTTCACCGGCCGCACTGACGCGGTTCAATCGTTTTCCAGGTCCGGCGAATACTGGCCCAGCATGGCCAGGTGGTTGAGGCGTGCCCGTTTCAGCAGCGCCTGCTGGGCCGCGGCGGCATTCTCCGCCTTGCCGTTCCAGGCGTGTAACGCGGGTTGCTGCAGGGCGCGGCCATAGGAAATAGTCAAACGCCAGGGCACCGGGCCGGGCTGCCGGTTCAGGGCGTTGAGGTTTTCCGTGGCTTCTTCCGGTCCCTGGCCGCCGGAGAGGAAATTAATACTGGGAACGGCCGCGGGGACAGCACGGCGCAGGACCCGCAGCGTTGCCCCGGCCACCTCGTCGGGGCCGGCTTTGTCCTGTTCCTTGCCGGGCAGTACCATGTTGGGTTTCAGTAACATGTGTTCGAGCCTGACGTGGTGGCGCTGCAGGGCGTGGAACACGGCGTGCAGCACGGCCTCGGTGACGGCGGCGCAGCGTTCAATGCCGTGGTCGCCATCCATCAGCACTTCCGGTTCGACAATGGGTACAAACCCTTCACTCTGGCAGACCGCGGCATAACGCGCCAGCATCTCGGCATTGGCTTCGATGCCGGACTGGCTCGGGACGTGCTTGTCGATCGAATAGACCTCGCGCCATTTCGCGAAACGGGCACCCTGGTCCCGGTACGTCTGCAGGCGCTCGGCCAGCCCGTCCAGGCCCTGGGTGATCAGGTCGCCGGGGCACAGCGCCAGCGGGATCTTGCCCTTGTCGACCTTGATACCGGGGACGATTTTCTGTGCCCAGGCGGCCGCCGGCAAGGGCGTGCCGTCGTCGGCCTTTTGTGCCAGTGTCTCCTCGAACAGAATGACGCCGCTGATGTATTCGCCGAGCCCGGGTGTTGACAGCAGCAGGCTGCGGTAGGCGCGCCGGTTCTCCTCGGTGGATTCGACGCCGATGTCCGCGAAGCGGCTGGCGATGGTCGGCGCGCTTTCGTCTGCCGCCAGTACCCCACGGCCTTCCTGTACCATGTCATCGATCGTGGCTTGTAAAAGATCATCGTGATTCATCGTCGCTCTCCTCGCGTGGTCCGCCGGGTGGGATAACTACGACGGTTCGCACAATGGTGTGCCGGTTGAGGAATCTCCGCCCGCGTACGTAGGTCGCGCGCGCGGCTACTTTTTGCCGAGTTTTTTCTCGACCTCCAGTATCTGCCGCGTGGTGGCCAGCACGGTATCGGGATTGAGGCTCATCGAGTCAATGCCGATTTCGACCAGGTACTCGGCCATTTCCGGGTAGTCCGACGGTGCCTGGCCGCACAGGCCGGAATGGCGCCCGTTGCGGCGCGCGCCTTCCACCGCCATGCGAATCATGCGCTTGACGCCCGGGTCGCGTTCGTCGAACTCAAACGCTACCACATCCGAGTCGCGGTCGACACCCAGCGTCAGCTGGGTCAGGTCGTTGGAGCCGATGGAAAAGCCGTCGAAATGCCGGGCGAACTCGTCGACCAGGATGACGTTGTTGGGGATCTCGCACATCATATAGACCTCCAGGCCATGCTGGCCGCGTCTCAGGCCCTGTGCGGCGAGGCTGGCGACTACTCGTTCGCCTTCTTCAACACGGCGGCAGAAGGGAATCATCAGCTTGACGTTGACCAGCCCCATGTCATCGCGTACCCGCTTCATGGCAGCGCATTCCAGCGCGAACCCCTCGGCATAGGCCGGGTGGCTGTAGCGCGCCGCGCCGCGGAAGCCCAGCATGGGGTTGGCCTCTTCGGGTTCGAACCAGCGGCCACCCAGCAGGCTGGCGTATTCGTTGGTCTTGAAGTCGGACATGCGTACCACGACCGGTTTCGGATAGAAGGCCGCGGCGATGGTGCCGACACCCTCTGACAGCCGCTGGATAAAGAAGTCGCGGGCACTGTCGTGGCCCTCGACCAGGCGCAGGATGGTGTCGCGTTCCTGGTCGTCCTCGACCCGTTCGGGGTAGAGCAGCGCCATCGGGTGCGCCTTGATGTATTCATTGATAATGAATTCCATGCGCGCCAGCCCGACGCCGTCATTGGGCAGCTGGCAGGTCTGGAAAGCGAGTTCCGGGTTGCCCAGGTTGATCATGATTTCCGTCTTCGGGCGCGCCAGCGTGGACAGGTCGGTCTCCTCGATTTCAAACCGCAGTTCCCCGGGGTAGACCCGCCCGACATCGCCCTCGGCGCAGGAAACGGTGACGGTGTCGCCACCGCTGATCGTTTCCGTGGCATCCGCGCAGCCGACCACGGCAGGTATGCCCAGTTCGCGCGCGATGATCGCAGCGTGACAGGTGCGGCCCCCACGATTGGTGACAATGGCGGCGGCCGTTTTCATGACCGGCTCCCAGTCAGGCGTCGTGGTATCGGACACCAGGACTTCACCCGGCCGGAATTCACTGAGTTGTTCGAGGTGCTTGATGACACGGGCATGACCACTGGCGATCCTGGCGCCGACGGCCCGGCCCTGCGACACGGTGGTGGCCTGTTCCAGCAGGTGGTATTCCTGGAGCACGCTGCCCTTACGCTGTGACGCGACGGTTTCCGGTCGCGCCTGCACCATGTACAGTTCACCGTCGATGCCGTCTTTTGCCCATTCCATATCCATGGGCCGGTCGTTGCCTGCCCTGGCGCTGTAGTGTTTTTCAACCTTTATCGCGTAGTCGGCGAGGGTCATAACGTCGGCATCATCGATACAGAATTGCGCGCGCTCGGCCTTGGACGTCGGAACATTGCGCGTTGCCTCGCGGGTGCGGCCACGCCCGTAGATCATCTTGATTTTCTTGCTGCCCAGCCCACGGCGCAGTACCGTCCGGCGGCCCTGTTCGAATGTCGGCTTGTGGACATAAAACTCGTCCGGATCGACGGCGCCCTGGACGACGTTTTCCCCCAGGCCGTAAGCGCCGGTAATAAACACCACGTCGCGGAAACCGGTTTCGGTATCAAGTGAAAACATCACGCCCGATGCCGCCAGGTCGGAACGCACCATTTTCATGACGCCGATCGACAGCGCCACCTTGAAATGGTCGAACCCCTGGTCGATACGGTAATGAATGGCGCGGTCGGTGAACAGGCTGGCAAAGCAGCGCTTGCAGGCGTCCAGGTACTCCGCTTCGCCGCGGATGTTGAGGTAGGTGTCCTGCTGCCCGGCAAAACTGGCGGTCGGCAGGTCTTCCGCGGTCGCCGAACTGCGAATAGCGACGCTCATGTCTTCGCCGTACTCGGCCTGCAGTGTCCGGTAAGCGCCCAGCATCTCCTGTTCCAGGTCCGGTGGCAGCGCCGCCCCGTATACCAGCGAGCGGGCCCGTGCACCGCGTTCGGCAAGCTCGGTCACGTTATCGGCATCCAGCTCGTCCAGCAGCTGGTGTAATTCGTTCCACAGTCCGGCGCTGTCGAGCAGGTAACGGTAGGCCTCGGCGGTTGTGGCAAAGCCGTTGGGTACCTTGATGCCCTGTGGCGTCAGCTCACGGTACATCTCGCCTAGCGAGGCATTTTTCCCCCCGACCAGGGGGACATCATCAATACCGATCTGATCGAAGAAGCGAATGAATCTGGCCGTCGGTTGCATGCGGAAAGTCCCTGTTGGTGGTGGTACGGGCAGCGGCAGCGGACATGTTACGACTGAAAATCTGCGAGAATTTTGACCGGGGTCAGTTGCCGCCTAAATAGCGGGCAGCGTGAAACAGAAGGTTGCTCCCTGGCCGACCCGGGACTCTGCCCAGACACGGCCGCCGTGACGCCGAATGATACGGGCGACGATGGCCAGCCCTATACCGGTGCCTTCGTATTCCTCGGCGCTGTGCAGGCGCTGGAAAACATTGAACAGCTTGTCGGCGTAAGACATATCGAAACCGGCGCCGTTATCCTGGATGCAGTACACGGTTTCACCGTCCTGCAAGTGACTTGCGAAAGTGATTTCCGTGACTTCCTCGTTGCGCGTGTATTTCAGCGCATTGTTTAACAGGTTTTCGAGCGCGATGCGCAGCAGTGCACCGTCACCGGTGACATCTTTGCTGATGCTGACTTCGAAGTTGATTGTTCTGTCGGGTTCCCGTTCCCGCAGGTCATGCATCACGTCCAGGGTAATGGCCTTGAGATCGAGGGGTTGCGGCTTGAATTCTGTGCGGCTGATGCGTGACAGGCTGAGCAGGTCATCGATCAGCTCGGCCATGCGCTGGGCATTGTAGCGAATACGATCGAGATATTGGCTGCCCTCGGCGTTCAAATCCGCCGAACAGTCTTCCAGCAGGGCCTGGCTGTAGCCGTCGATGGCGCGTAACGGGGCCCGCAGGTCGTGGGAAACCGAGTAACTGAACGACTCCAGTTCGGTATTGCTGGTTTCGAGTTCGGCGGTTCGTTCCGCCACGCGCTTTTCCAGTTCATCCCGGCTTTTCTGCAGTTCCTGTTCGGCGATGCGCCGCTGTTCATCAAGCTTCGCCGTGGTAATGGCAATGGCCGCTTCATTCGCCAGGCCCTCTATCAGCAGTCTTTCCCGCTTTGAATAATCTCTCTGCTGGTGCTGGTTGATGGTCATCAGTATGCCCAGCGACTTGTTCTCGTAGCGGAGTACAGTGGCGAGTGCAGACTTGACCCCGAATTTTTCGCACATGCGTTCACTTACGCGCGAATCATGAGCGGCATCGTTGACGGCCGCGATTGTCCCGTTTTGAAAAACCCAGTTTGCAAGCGATGGTTCCTGTGGGGCAATATGAAAATAACCCTGCGGATTGTAAGCAGCACCACTTTGGGCGACACCGACCAGCTCATTATGTTTCCGGTCGTGAAGTATAAGAAATGCCATGTCGTCACCGATGGCCTGGCGGCACAGGGTGATGACAGTGTCGATTACCTGGGAAACGCCGGCCACCTTGTCCGCCGTGTGCAGAATCTGGTTGTTGAGGGACAGCAGCTCGTTTCTGGTTTCCAGTTCCTGCAGCAGCCGGCGGTACCCCTTGGCGAGCACCCCCAGTTCGTCGGTGGAGCAGGGCAGCAGCTCGGAAGAATCGATGTTGTCGACGGGAGCGTCATCCGCGATCATGCGATCCAGCGGCATGATCGACTGGCCGACGCTGTTGACGAAAATCAGGCTGCCGGCGATGGCGAGCAGCTCGAGTATCAGCCAGACCAGGAAGGTTTCAAAGGTAAAGAAGCCCGTACGTGTCCAGAAATACTGAACCAGCATGGTGTCGATCAGCAGTGGGACCAGTGCACCGATGAGAAATATTTTTGCCTTGATAGTGACGTGTGGCCGGGTGAGATCAATGTTGCCCAGTGCCCGCCCGAACAGGTCCAGTATGAGGAAGAATATGGGCAGCCCGACAATAATGGAAACGATCAGGGCGATGAGCTGGATACGGAACCAGTCAACCGGCTTGGCGATATAGTCAGTGTAGTGTTCGGCACTGAGAATAACCGAGCCGGGTGCCAGCGCCAGGTAAACCAGAAAGATAAGCCAGAAATACAGCGGGAAACGCCGCATGCTGTCCAGTGCGCCGCCAGCGGCTTCATCGGCAAGCGACGACAGCCAGGTGCGTACCGGCTTAATGTAACGGGGAAAATACCAGACCGCGAAGGCCAGCCAGCCGAAAATATACAGGGGTTCTGTTGGTGTCAGCAGGATGTCCAGCATCTGCTCGGGGGTGAGTACCCGGATATACAGGATGAAGCCCAGCCCGATAACGGGGGGCAGCAGCCAGGTCAGCAGTATCAGATACAGAAACTCGCGCTGGAATTGTTCGGCTTTCAGCATTATCGGCAGCGTTTCCGTGCTGTGCCGGGAACTGGTGGTCCCGGAAATCCGCAAAGCATCGCATAAATGCGTAAAATATCAAGCGTGGTGCAGTGTTGGCGGCTCAGCCCCGGTCTTTTTCCTGCAGCTCTTCGAGACAATCCAGGGCGACCTCGCGGACCGAGGGCGCCGGGTCCCGGCTCAAGCGCTCGAGCAGCGGCCGGGCACCCGGGTGTTCGCTCAGTACCAGAAAATGACAGGCATCGGCGCGTACCCGCGGGTCATCACTGCCGGCGAGCCGCTCCAGGGCGGGGAACTGTGCGAGCAGTTCCGGTTCACCGGCCATGTCCTCGACCACCGCGCTGACGCCGATGCGCACCGTTAACTCGGTATCGGGGTCCTCGGCCAGTTGCAGCAGCGCAGACAGTCGTTCCGGATGCGCGTTGATCATGGCACTGACCGTGCTCAGGCGCCCGTTTTTCAGCTGGTCGGTAAAAAACGCCGCCAGCCCCTCGTCTGTGTTGGCCAGTTGCGCCCAGTGGCGTAATTCCTGTGGCGAGTGCAGGCCTTCCAGGATGAACTCGCCCAGTTGCAGCCAGGGGGCCGAGCGCACACCCAGTTGTTCAGCGCGTTCCGGGTGTACGGCGACGTTGACGACCTCGAGACGTCCGACCAGGGCCTGCTTGACCAGCTCGGTCATGGCCTGCAGCACTGTCGGGCAGTGGGGGCAGCCGGGGGCGATAAACAGCAGGGCGTCCGGGGGTGCTTGTGTTACGGGCATCATTCGTTACTATGGCGACTGGAGGCTTACTATAACCGATGCTCGCCAATTCGCCATCCATACCCCGTTTGCCGGAGATCGATCATGTTCACGCCCAGGCCGCCGCAGTTACCGGACGCCGCTGAGGCGTTGCCGGGGCGGCATACACCATTGGCCGTGCCCGCGGCCCATTTTGTCAACGGCAATCGCTTGCAGCCGCCCTTCCCGGATGGCCTGCAGC
>CBEUNK010000078.1:0-12013 GCA_965544455.1 uncultured Thiogranum sp. | reverse complement strand
GCCCTCTCCCAGGGGGAGAGGGGGAAAGGCAAAAACAGAGGGGGCGCTCTAGATCTTGATCAGCGTCCAGCCTTCCGTGAGGCGCTGGATCAGGTGGTCGGCGGCCGGTTCGTCGGCGTACACGCCCTCGATCAGATGCACATCCTGGCCCTGTTCGCGCAGGCGTTGCAGACCCTTGCTGCAGGCGATAAAGCGCACGTTGTCATACTGCCTGATCAGCTGTCGGATGCCCTGCATATGGTGCGATGAGGCGGTGCGTACCAGGTCCAGGCCGCCGGCGTTGGTCACGACTTCAACCTGCACGCCCTGCGCGCTGTAGCGGTCGAGGATATCCCGGGTCTTTTCCAGCACCGCAACGAAGCGCGCTTCATCCGCCTCACCGATGTGCAGGATGACGTGCTGTGCCTGGGGGATGATGCTGTCCAGGCCGGCCTGCAGGTTTCCGGGTTGCTGTACTCCATGCCCCACCCAGCCGGCACCAAATGCCAGCGTCAGCAGCACGAACGAGGCCGCAATCCGGATAACCCCACGGGTCCAGGCCCGGCGCCGGCTGTCCGGCAACTGGCGCGTCGGCGCACATTCGCCTTCAAACGAGAACTGCACCCACTCCTTGGTGCGCTGCAGATCACAGACACGCTTGCGGCTGCGCTCGTCATTTTCGAGCCGCAACATCATGCGCTGTTTTTCACTCTTGCCGAGTTCGCCATCCACATAAGCGTGCAGGATACGCTCGGCACGGAACTTCGAATGATTCACTTCACTCTCCGTAAATAAGTTGTCTGCAATGGCCGGTTCGCCCGCACAACCGCCAACGCCTTCTGCAACGACTGCCGGGCCGAGTACAGGCGGCTCATCACCGTACCGATCGGAATTTCCAGCACTTCCGCGACTTCGGCATAGGAAAATCCGCCCAGGTCCACCAGCGTCAGCGTCTGGCGCTGGCCGACGGGCAACTTCAGAATGGCCCGCCGCACGTGATCGACAATTTCCTGTTCACAACAATCGGACTCCGCGTCCCCTTCACTGACCACACCGACTTCGTCGATATCGACGGTCGGCCGCATGCGTCTCAGGTGCTGTTTCCAGCTATTACTGAGAATAGTATACATCCAGGCATTCAGCCGTTCCTTGTCGCGTAACTGGCTGACCCGCTGCAGGGCAATGACCAGGGTTTCCTGCACCAGGTCATCGGCCACCATGGGATCCCCGCACCAGGCGAGCGCGACGCGGTAAAGCCGGTCGCGGTTATCGGCAATTCTCTTGCGCAGGTCGCGACCCGCAAAAATCCGGTTGACGAGATCCATATCCCTGTAGACGCATCTCGCACCGGCATTATTCGAATTATTTTCAATGGAGGGGACAGATTTGAAATCTGTCCCCGTTCAGTCTTGTGTGCTTTTTGTAACTTATAACACCACTCCTGTGTAACTTTGGATACCTGTTTTAAGCCTTTTGTAGACATGCGCTTAATTAATTCGAATAAACCCCCGGGGTGACGCCTCATACCCCTCAGCGGCGGCCGATCCCTGTCCCGCCGCCCTGGTACAGATCAGTAATTCCACCAATACTAATATTGTGAGGAGCTCATCACGATGAACACAATGAAACAACTCACGAGTCTCGCCTACGGGCTGGGGCTCGCCATGGTCGCGGGCGGTGCCGCCGCGCATGGTCTCGACGAGGTCGGCCAGCCGGCCTGTCTGGAGGCCAACTTCATGATGGCCGACGCCATGAATAACGACCCAAGCCAATTTGGACCCGCAGGTGCGCCATGGGCGGAAGCCGCTGGTCCGGGTCAGGTGCTGGAAGTCAATATCGTCACCGGTTCACGCGGTATCACCGTGGCAAACCCGTTCAACCCGGGCAATGCCGGTACCCCGATCTGTCCGCCGGAGCAGGAGTGCCCCGGTCCGTTCAAACCCACCGGCGTGCTGTCGGGCGGCCTGAATGGCCACGCCTTTATCACCAGTGCGGCCCAGCAGTCGCTGACCGAGTTCCATCGTGACGGCACCCCGATCCGTACGGTTTCCTACCGACCGATCCTGGGTAACCCCACGGGTCCGGCCGGCCGCGGTTCGCTGCCGCGTCCTCTGGGCACCCAGATGATGCCGAACGGCAATATCATCCAGGCCATCTGCGACGCCAACTTCTTCAACGCACAGAACTCGGATCTGGATCCCGATTATAATGATCCCAATGGCGGCCATAACACGTCATGGCACTACTTCCCGCCGGTCTATTCGACCCCTGAACGTGCCGCCAACAGCCGCCTGTTGGTATTCGATCAGGAAACGCTGCAGGTTATTGACGAATACAGCCAGCCCGCGGACCAAGACCCGCGCTGGACCTGCATGGCCGGTATTGCCTTCACCGCGGAAGGCATGGGCGTGAGCATGTTCCACGGTGCGGCGATCGCCATGGTCGACTGGAAGGCCGGCCTTGACGACGACGTTGCCGGTGTTGGCTCGAACGACCTGGATGACGATGATGATGATCAGGGTAAGAGCAAAGGCAAGCACTTTGAGCTGAACGATCCGGACAACCGTGCCGTTGTAACCCGCTGGATCGACATGCGTCCGGGCAAGCCGGCCGACGATCCGTCGCGTCGTGACTCGCTGCGTGCCTGGGGTCTGGACGAAGACGGCACCATCTATGTCACCGACCGTGAGCGTTCGCGCGATTGTCTTGAAGGTGAAGTGGCCTGGGAGGGTTCCCCGACCCCTTGCGGTCCGCCTGTTTTCCGCCAGAAAGTCCAGGTGGTCGATTTTGGCGATGACTTCCCGTCACGCACCATCGGCCTGGATCCCGGCGTGAACGTCATTGCCGGTATCCGTCCCAACCGCATGTCTGCCGTTGCCTGTGACTACATCGGTGGTCCGACCGCGGGCGGTACTAACCCGGACGGCACGTCCTGTGACGTTGAAACCCTGCTGATTGCCGCTTCGGCCTTCAACCCGACCATCAACGGCGGTGGTTTCATGAAACCCGGCGGCGGTGTGGGTGAATACTCCATCAACCCGGACGATGCCGATGGCGCCACTGGCCCCTGCACGGGTGAGCACGGCAATCCGGCGGCCAACACCGGTTGTGCCCAGCCGATTGCCCAGTTCCTGGGTAGCAACCCCGATGACGGTAACGCCTTCAAAGTGGATCCGCGCATGTTGATGGTCATCCACGAAGCGTTCGTTCAGTAGGAAAGCGTTGTAAGGAGCTGTTTCTGGTTGAGGTCGCCCGATCCTGAGTCGGGCGGCTTCCGCCGGAAGCTGATAATCATGCTGTAAAAACCAACAAAGATGAGGGAATGTATAATGACTAAATTGAAAATGACAACACTCACAGCGGTGCTGCTTGGCATGGGCCTGGGTTCCACTGCCGCGCTGGCCAAGAGTGATATCGACGCCCCGATGTCTCGAATCGCTGGTGCCAGCGGCAGCGGCCACACGGTCATCAATGAATGCGGCGGCGGCACGGAAAACTGGGACGATTCCACTGCATGGATAGAGGTTGAGGGCAATGAAGTTGAAATCAGCCTGAGCGGTGCCAAACCGGATACGCTGTATACCGTGTGGGTACGCCTGAAGGGTAGCGCTCATGGCGCCGGTTTCGGTGGCAGCCCGATCACCGGTGGCGGTGCAACCCCCTTGGCGCATACCGATGGATTACATCAGCTGGTCGCTGACTGGCTTGGGCCTGGTAGCCCAACATCACCGAACGGTTTCACCACCGACGCCGATGGTAACGGCGAGATAGAGCTCGAGCTGGACTTTCCGCTACTGAGTGGTGCTTACCCTTTCAACAGAATGTCACATGAAGACCACCTGCTTGCACAGACCAAGAATCCCGCTGCCCAGCCGATTCCGACGGCGATGGTGAATCCGACTGATTCGGGGATTGGCGGTCCGTTCATGATCCGTATGGTGTCACACTGCCAGGACGGCCTGAGCCATGGCCTGTCACCGTCCAAACGTGAAGCCTGGTTCCAGTATCCCTGAGCCCCGGCAGGCGTTTAATTCGGTTTAAACAAGGAAAGTCCACCAGGAAAAAGACAACAACATCCAGGGATCAGGTATGATCCGTTATCCGCCGGGGCGTTGCCGATGCAGCGCCCCGTTTTTTTATTTACGGCATAGCGGCGGATGCTGGACTTGCAGGACACTTCACCGGATACTGTTTATCCGGACTGGAGACTGAAATAATAGAGGTTTGACCATGAATCGCCTGATACCAATAATACTTGCTGTCGCACTTTCCGCCTGCGACCAGCCGGCCGACACCACTACAGAGCCGGCTGTTGATACTGCAGGCGCAGCTCAACAGCCGGCCGCCCCGGCCCCTGAACTGAAGAGCCAGGTCTTCCAGTTCGGCATCTACAAGGCGGTAAAGAAAGGGCAGATCAGGGAGAGTACGGAAACCAATACCGGCAAAGTCATGCGCAAGCCGACACTCGAGCACGAGAAGATGACCGACCGCATCCCGCTGGTCAAGGATACCTACTTCGGCTTCCAGTACCGCCTGTGGAACCTGCCACCGGAAGTCATGATCAAACCGGTCATGCCGCTGCGCAAAGTTCTGATCCACCCGGAAATGACCCTGCCGGACGGTTCGACAACCACCGGCTGGGACCGCACGTTCAAGGGCCGTGTGCAGACACAGCAAGTGATGGGTTTCGACGGCTACGGTTTCAACGAGGACTATGAGCTGGTGGAGGGTGACTGGATATTCCAGGTCTGGTACCAGGACAGGAAACTCATCGAACGCAAGTTCGTCACTTATCACCCGAAGGCAGCGCAGGCCGCTGCAGCGACAGAAAAGGAATAAGTTGGGTAAAACAGGCGTCTTTCATGAGGCCGGCCAAATAACAAGACAGTAATGAATGGCACTAAGTTAAGCCGAAAGATGCCCGTCATTGCGAGCGAAGCGCGGCAATCTTCTACTATGGAATCAGTCAGTTGGAGATTGCCGCGCTTCGCTCGCAATGACGCTTAACTTAGTGCCATTCAAGACGGTAATGATTAAAGCCTGCACCAGCCAAGTATGACAAGAGCAGTAATAGAAACCGACGCAGCGATCGAAGTTACCTCGCTCCATAAACAATTTGGCGCGTTCACCGCGGTCCGCGACGTGTCATTTAATGTTCACAGCGGCGAAGTACTGGGTTTCCTGGGACCCAATGGCGCCGGCAAGTCCACCACCATGAAAATGATCACCGGCTTCCTCGCACCGACACAGGGAGCCATACGGGTGGCCGGCTATGATATCGGCAGCCAGCCTATCGATGCCAAGCGTCGCCTGGGCTACCTGCCCGAGGGCGCGCCCGCCTACGGTGACATGACGGCAACGGCCTTCCTGGCGTTTATTGCCAGCATCCGCGGCTACCGCGGCCGGGAAAAGCGCGAACGGGTCGCGGCGGCGATCGACAAGGCCAACCTGGGCAGCGTTGTTCACAAGCCCATCGAGACCCTGTCCAAGGGCTTCAAGCGGCGCGTCGGACTGGCGCAGGCCATCCTGCACGACCCACCCATCCTGGTAATGGACGAACCCACCGACGGCCTCGATCCCAACCAGAAGCACGAGGTGCGCGAACTGATTCGCGACATGTCAAAAGACAAGGCCATTTTGATTTCCACCCATATCCTCGAAGAGGTGGATGCCATCTGCGACCGCGCCATCATTATCGCCCACGGCTCGTTACTGTTCGACGGCACACCGCCGCAACTGGTGGCCATGTCCCGCCTGCACAACGCGGTGAGGATCAGCTTCGAGGATGAAATTCCGGCGGCGGCCGAAGGACGCCTGCGCGAACTGGACGTTGTCGCGGATGTCATCGGCAACAGCGAGGCGGGGCAATTGACCGTGCTGCCGGGTGACGGTCTGTCGATAGTCAGGCAGGTGACGCACCTGGCGCGCGACGAAGGCTGGCAGATCGAGGAACTGTTTGTCGAGACCGGACAGCTTGACGAGGTATTCCGCCATATCACCACCCGGACCGGAGCGGCACAGGGAGGCGCGGCAGCGTGAGGGCAACGACTGCCATCCTCAAACGCGAGCTGGGCGGTTACTTTTCCACCCCGGTCGCTTACGTGTTTATTGTGATCTTCCTGGTACTGGCCGGGGTGTTCACCTTTTACCTCGGCGGCCTCTATGAACGTGACCAGGCCGACCTGCAGCCGTTTTTCACGTTTCACCCGTGGCTGTACCTGTTTCTGATCCCGGCGCTGTCGATGCGCCTGTGGGCCGAAGAGCGCAAGGCCGGCACCATCGAGCTGCTGATGACGCTGCCGGTCTCCATCGGTGAAGCGGTACTGGGCAAGTTTCTCGCGGCGTGGTTGTTTACCGGTATTGCGCTGGCACTGACCTTCCCCGTGTGGATAACGATCAACTACCTCGGCAAGCCGGACAACCCCGTGATCCTGCTCAGCTACATCGGCAGCTTTCTGATGGCAGGCGCCTATCTCGCCGTCGGCGCCTGTGTCTCGGCTTTCACGCGCAACCAGGTGATCGCCTTTGTCATCTCGTTCATGATCTGCCTGGTGTTTGTGTTGACGGGCTTCCCCATGGTAATGGACCTGTTCCAGGGCTGGGCGCCGCAATCGCTGATCGGCGCAATCGCCAGCATGAGTTTTCTGAGCCACTTTGAATCGATTACCCGGGGTGTGGTCGACCTGCGCGACCTGATTTTCTTTTTCTCGTTCATGGCCTGCTGGCTGCTGGCCAATGGCATCGTCGTGGAAATCAGGAAATCGGACTGATGATACCGAAGACCCGGACACTGTATTCCACCTCGGGGCTGATCGCGGTCGCCGTACTGCTGCTGGCGATTAATCTGTTTGCAGATCTGTTGATCACGGGAGTCCGCTTCGACATGACGGAGAACCGGCTCTACACGCTGTCTGACGGTACCCGGAACATACTCGCCAAACTGGAAGAACCGATCACCCTGCGCTTCTATTTTTCGGAAAAACAATTCAGCGACATGCCCCTGGTCGCCACCTACGGTCAGCGGGTCCGCGAACTGCTGGAAGAATATGCCGCGGCGAGCGCCGGCAGGCTTCAGCTTGTCATTGAAACGCCGGAAGCGTTTTCCGACACCGAGGAACAGGCAGCACGTTACGGCATGCAGGGCGTTCCGGTCGATACGTCCGGCAGCTATGCCTATTTCGGCCTCGTCGGCAGCAACGCGGTCGGTGATATCCGGCGCATACCCTTCTTCCAGCCGGACCAGGAAGACACGCTGGAATACAGCGTCTCGAAATTGATCTACGGCCTGGCGAACCCGGAAAAGCCGGTGGTCGGACTGATCTCCGGTCTGCCGATTTCGGCCGGCTCCAGGGCCGGTCATCCGCTGCTGGGGGAGCAGGAGCGTGACTGGTTCACGCTCACCCAGGTAAAGCAGTCATTCAACGTGATGGAGCTGGACACCGACAGCGGGACCATCCCCGGCAAGGTCGATGTACTGATGATCGTCCACCCCAAAAGCCTGCCGGAAAAGACGTTGTTTGCCATCGACCAGTATGTCCTTGGCGGCGGGCGCACCCTGGTCTTTCTCGATGGCTTTTCGGAAGCCGACAAGTCGATGCCGGAAGTGACCAGCCCTGAACAAGGCTACGTCGAAGCAGTGCGCAGTTCGAATCTGCCACCGCTGATGGATGCCTGGGGCGTGCAACTGGCAACCGACTATATTGCCGTTGACCGCCGCGCGGCAACCAGTGTCATGACCAGCCGCGGCACCCCGGTGGACTATGTCGTATGGCTCACCTTGCGGCAGGCCTACCTGAACAGCGAGGATTTTGTCACCGCGGACCTGCAGTCGGTGGTCATGGCGAGCTCCGGCTACCTGCTGAAGAAACCCGATGCGACAACGCAACTGACGCCACTGATCCAGACCAGCGACCAGGCCATGCAGCTGGAAGCGGGTTACGTGAAATACGGTACCAAGCCAACCGAACTGTTACAGAACTACGCGCCGGGGGGAACGCCGCTGGTGCTGGCAGCCCGCATCCGGGGTGATGTCAAGTCGGCCTTCCCGCAGGGCATCGAGGGCGTGGACAAACCTGAACGTTTGACCGAATCACGCGAATCCGTCAATGTCATCGTGGTCGCCGATACCGATATGCTCGAAGATCGCTTCTGGGTGGATTTCCAGGATTTTTACGGGCGGCAGGTAGCCGTTACCCGGGCTGACAACGGTGCCTTCGTGATCAACGCCCTGGAAAACCTCAGCGGCAGCAACGACCTGATCAGCCTGCGCAGCCGCGGACGCTCGGCACGGCCGTTTACCAAAGTTGCGGCACTCAAGGAAGCTGCCGAAAAGCAGTTCCGCACCCAGGAACGGGCATTGCAGGTCAAGCTCAGCGACACACGCCAGAAGATCAGCGAACTGCAGCAGCAGAAGGAAGCTGAAAGCACGCTCATCATGAGCGCCGAACAACGCGACGAGCTGCGCAAGTTCCAGACCGAGCAGGTCAGGATCCGCAAGCAGCTGCGCAACGTGCAGCACGACCTGACACGGAACATCGAAACACTCGGCATCTGGCTGAAGATCATCAATATCGGCCTGGTCCCCTTGCTGGTCATCGTAGTGGCGACGGTACTGGGCGTGGTTCGCATGCGGCGCATGCGCAGGGTGGCAATAACAGAAAATTGATAGATCATAGATCAATAGACAGTAAATGATGCCAAACAAACTACCCGTAATCATCCTGGCGGTCCTGGCTATTATGGCCGGCATCTGGCTGTTGATCGACAGGCCGCCATCGCAACCGGGGGAGAGCGCCGGACAGCGCCTGCTACCGGGGCTGGAAGAAAAGCTGAACAACGTTGTTCGCATCCGTATCGAGCAGGCGGGCGACACCTATGACGTCGTAAAAACGGGCGGTCAGTGGCAGTTGCCGGACAGGGGCGGCTATCCGGTCATGTTCGAACGGGTCAAACCACTGCTGCTTGGCATTGCCCTGCTGGAAAAAATCGAGCCCAAAACCGACAAACCGGACAACTATGTACGACTGGGTGTGCAGGCACCGGCGGCCGGCAGCGATAACATGCGTATCAGTCTGTACACCAACGGCGACCACCCTGTCGCCTCGCTTATCGTCGGCAACATCAGGCACGGGATGCTTGCCGGTGGCCACGACGGTATCTACGTACGTGTGCCGGACCAGGCGCGCGCCTGGCTGACGGCCGGTAACCTGGAACTACCGCGAGCCCGTGTCGACTGGGTCGACAGACAGATCGTGCATATCAAGCCGAAAACGGTAAAACGCGTCACTATCACACACCCTGATGGCTCGCAGCTGACGATTGAGCGCGCTCGCCGGGGCGCACCGGATTTTTCGATACCTGATATGCCGGACGGCGCGACCGTCAAGGACAGTATGGCGCTCAACCCGCTGGCCCGGAGCCTTGCCGGTCTGAAAATGGAAGATGTCCTGGTTCGCAGCGAGGCCGGACTTCCCGAGGCGGAGGCCGTTAGCGCTGTCTTCGAAACCTGGGACGGTTTACAGCTTACCGCCCACACGGTCGAGCAGGATAACAGGATATTCGCCTGGTTCGACGTCGGGGCAGCCGCACTCGATATGACAGACCTGTCCGCAGTCAGGACCACGCAAAGCGACAGCACGGCCCTGCGTGCCCGGCTGGCAGGCTGGGTATTTCAGATACCCCGGGCACGGGGGGAGAAGCTGCGCAGGCGGCTGGAAGATCTGGTGTCCGTTCCCGAGAATTCCTGACATCCCGTCGGCGATTCCGCTATTCTTGCCCCAACAGTTCCCTCTCCCGGAGGGAGAAGGGACGCCGTTTTTTTACTTCTGGATCAGAAATGCAGGGATTTTATGGATCCTCTGATCAAAAACCTCCTAAAACCCGAAGCCTACCCACACCCGACCGACACCATCCGCCTGGTCGAAACCCATTGCGCCTGGGTCCTGCTGACGGGCGAGTTCGTCTACAAGCTCAAGAAACCCGTCAACTTCGGTTTCCTCGATTTTTCCACGCTGGAGAAACGGCAGTTTTACTGCAACGAGGAAATCCGGCTTAACCGGCGCTTTGCACCGGACATCTACCTGGACGTGGTCCCTGTCACCGGTACCGCAGAGCAGCCGCAGGTCAATGGTGACGGGCCGGCGATCGAATACGCCGTGCGCATGCACCAGTTCGCCGATGACGGCTTGCTCAGCCAACTGGCTGAACGGCAGTTGCTGCTGGAGACACACATCGACCAGCTGGTGCAGACGATCAGCGACTTTCACCGGGACGCCGAACGCGCCACACCGGCAGTGGACTACGGTGACCCGCAACACATCTATCACTGGGTCAGCGAAAACTTCGAGCACATCCGGCCATCACTGCACAACGACGAAGAACTCCGGCAGCTGGACCCTGTCCAGCAGTGGACCGAAACCGAACACCGGCATTTGATCCCGCTGTTACAACAGCGTCGCGAGGCCGGCTTCATCCGCGAATGCCACGGCGATTTACACCTCGGCAATATCACCCTGATCGACGGCCGGGTGACGCCCTTCGATTGCATCGAGTTCAACCCCGAACTGCGCTGGATCGACGTGATCAGCGAAATCGCCTTCCTGTTCATGGACCTGGATGACCGGGGATACCGCGATTTCGCCTTCCGCTTCCTGAACGGCTACCTGCAGCACAGCGGTGATTACGCCGGCCTGGGGGTACTGCGCTATTACCTGGTGTATCGCGCCATGGTGCGCGCCAAGGTCGCCATACTGCGCCGCCAGCAGACCGAAGCCGGTTCGGAAGACTATCGGCATGCCAGTGATGAATACCACCAGTATGCCAGCCTCGCCGGGCGCTATATCGCGCCACAACCGGTCGCGCTGCTGATTACCCACGGCCTGTCCGGATCCGGCAAATCGACACTGGCCCGCCAGTTGTGTGAACAGGCAGGCATGATCCAGCTACGTTCGGATATCGAGCGCAAACGACTGGCGGGGCTGGCTGCCGACGCACGCAGCCACTCGGCGACCGGGGCCGGGTTATATACCGCCGATCAGACCGAGGCGACCTACGCACGACTGGCGGCGCTGGCAACGAGCGCGCTGCAGGCCGGCTACAGCGTCATCGCCGATGCCACCTTCCTGCAACGGGGCTACCGTGACCGTTTCCGCCGGCTGGCCCGGGAGCTGAAGGTGCCGTTTGTCATTCTCCACTGCGAGGCCCCTGAAGCGGAACTCGAGCGGCGCATTCTCGGCCGCGAAAAGCGCGGCACTGATCCCTCCGAGGCCGGCCTGGCCGTTCTGCAGGCGCAGCGCCGGGCGCAGGACCCGCTGGGTGATGATGAATCAGCCGGCACTCTTGCCGTGAACACACAAAAAATGGACGTAAAAAATGTGCAGGCATCTGTGGCCACGCTGATCACCGGGCAAGCCGTACAGCACGAATAGCGCCACCGCGCCTACTGCATATAGGCGTGATCTTCCTCGTACTGCAGGCGAACAATCTCCGCGTCACCCATCGGCACCATCTCGACAAAGCCGTGGATATCGGCGGGTTTAAATCCCTGCCCCTCAGCGGCGAGCTTGCACATCTTTATCTGTATCACATTCCCCACGGTCAGGCTCTGGGCCCTGCGCTGCAGTTCTTCATAGCGGCTGAAATTCTCAATGGCGAAAAAGCGCGGCGCTGCGCCGTGTATGACCAGCACAATGGATTGTTCAAACGGATCGGCGCCCGTTATCTTGCTGAGGTAACTGGCGCGATCCAGCACGTGCGCCAGCTCGCCCGCATCACCGGTCGTGACATCGTAGACGACCTTCATCGGCTTGTAGTCGGTGGGTGTCACCTGCGCCTGCCCCCAGGGTGCAGGGGCATCCGCCAGCGCGGCCAACGGTAACAGCATCAAGGCCGACCAGACAAAAAACAGCTTGCGTAACATTAATTTTCCTCCGTGGAAATCGATGGTCACTCTTCGGGAAATGCATCGGGCGTAGCGGCATTGATTTTATCCCAGGCCAGGTGCGCACTCTTACGCGCCTGCTCGACCAGGGATTGT
>CBEUNK010000077.1:0-12073 GCA_965544455.1 uncultured Thiogranum sp. | reverse complement strand
ACGCCATCTGGCAGCGCATTTTCAACATGTGCCTAACAACCGGACACCTCATTTACTCGCCGACTATCAGTTCGATTTGTTCTATGCCTTTGACACGTCATTAGCGAGTCCGGGTAAAATTGACATAACCGCCTCGGTCCTCGCCAGCCCGCCTCCTACTCCTGAAACCACTCTAGTTGAGGATTCCCAGAATCTGATGTTTGGTTTCCTGGCAGTAGATAACGCTCCCTTCCTGACAGCGCCCGGTGGGTCCTTGTGCATAGCCGTGAAAAAACCCAAAAAGGCAACGAAAAGCATTGCCCATGAGGTCGGCAGGCGTGTTTCCATATTCCCACCTGGGGCAAATGGCACCGTTGGCATTCGAGAAGGCGGCCGTTAGTCGCTAGTTAATGGTCCGGGAAACCGGGGCAAGATCAAGGTGCCCCCGGAATTGTATGATGCATCAACAAAGACTACCTCTCCATATCAGTGTGGCTTTTATTTGGTCCGCATTACCGGTACGTGTCTGCCCGCCCAGGCTTTTTGAATAAATCAATGGGCGCTCTTTTACGGTTTCCTGATATAGTATGTGGCTCATGATGTATCATGGTTAGCCTGCCAAAATCAGCCGCTGCGGCAATGCCGGAACAATACAGGGCAGGATGGCTGCCAGTCTTTGCAGCGGCTTTCCTGTGTAGCGATTGAGTAAATAAATGAGATTCGAGAAACGCACGTTTAAACAGCTGCAGCACAAACTGGTAGAACGCGTTGCCGTTTGGGCAAACCGCTACCTTTACAAGCCGCATATATTGTGGATTGCGGATCAGACCTGGCTGGATCCTTATCGGCCGTACATGGTCAACGATCCTACAATGAGGCGTCCCCAGGTGCGCAAGCTCGACCGCCGCTTTGTACTGATAGAATTTGCGCGTTCTACGCGTAAGCTGGCCGGAAGCACCGCCGAATGCGGAGTGGCTCGCGGTGTCGGCTCCGCCGTCATCTGCAAGGCACTCGAGGGTACGTACGGGGAGGGGGCGCGCCACTATGGTTTTGATTCCTTTTCAGGTCTGCCCAAACCTGTGGAAGTGGATCGCATGGCATCAGGTGAGATGGGCTGGGCGCACGGGGATCTGGACCATGACAGTGCCCCGGCGCAGGCATTGTTGGCGAAATTTGATAACGCAGAACTCAGAATTGGCTGGATCCCGGAAACATTTGCCGGGCTTGAGGATGAGCAATTTCGTTTTGTGCATATCGATGTGGACTTGTATGAGGCTACCCGGGACTCCATCGAGTTTTTTTACCCGCGGCTGGTTCCCGGCGGAATCATTGTGTTGGACGATCACGGCATGACGACCTGCCCGGGAGCCCGGAAAGCAGTGCTGGATTATTTTATCGAGAATGACGGTCAGGTTCTGGATCTGCCTACCGGGCAGGGCTTGATCATCAAGTGTCAGTAACTTGGGAAATGGCTGTAGAACTCGGCTACCCTGGCTGCGATAACTGGCTGTATTTCCGCAAGAGGTAATTCACTGCGCTGCGGCGAGTAGTTCCAGCCAGTGTCTGACCGGTACGCCGGCTTCGGCCTGCAGGTGTATCAGGCAGCCGATATTGGCGGTCGCGATCATTTCCGGTTGTTTCTCCTGCAGGGCATCGAGCTTGCGCGTGCGCAGCTGGTTGGCGATGTCCGGTTGCAGCAGGGAATAAGTGCCGGCCGAACCGCAGCAAAGGTGGGCGTCCCGGACCGGCAGCAGGGTGTAGCCCAGGCGGGTCAGCAGTGCCTCGACGACACCATTGAGTTTCTGGCCATGTTGCAGCGAGCAGGGCGAGTGAAAGCTGATGCGCCGCTTTTGTACGGGTTTAATCGCGGCCAGGTCTTCACCGGCCAGCACTTCACTGACATCTTTAGCCAGGGCGCTGACACGCGCGGCACGCGTGGCGTAGTCGGGGTCATCGGCCAGCAACCGGCCATAGTCCTTGACCATGGGCGCACAACCACTGGCGGTGATGACGATCGCTTCGGCGCCTTGCTCGATAGCCGGCCACCAGGCATCGATGTTGGCCCGGGCCCTGGCCAGGCCCTCCCGGCTGTCGCCGAGGTGGTGGTGCAGGGCACCGCAGCAGCCGGCCTGTTGAACGGTTTCCAGTATGATGCCGAGCCGGTTGAACAACAGCCGCGCCGCGTCGTTGATCTGCGGCATGGCGGCGGGCTGTACGCAGCCGTCCAGCAGCAGCATGCAGCGGCCGGTATTGATTGCCACTGGTTGCGGCAGGTGTTCAGCAGTTGGAATCTTGCGGCGCAGGTTTGCCGGCAGCAGCGGACGCAGCACGCGAGCGACACCGAACAGCAGCCGGGCACGGGGTGTTTCGCTCAACCAGAACAGTAACAGTCGCCGTAACAGGCGTTGAGCCATGGGCCGGGGTACGCTCTGCTCGACCAGTTCGCGCCCGATGTCCAGCAGTTCGTGGTACACCACGCCCGAGGGGCAGGTGGTTTCACAGGCGCGGCAGGTCAGGCAGCGGTCGAGGTGCGTCTGCAGGGTCGCAGTGGCGGGCTCGCCTTCCAGCACCTGCTTGATCTGGTAGATGCGGCCGCGCGGGCCGTCGAGTTCATCGCCCAGCAACTGGTAGGTGGGACAGGTGGCGTTGCAGAAACCGCAGTGCACGCAACTGCGCAGCACCGCGTCGGCGCGCCTGGATTCGCGAAACGCAGGTGTCAGGTCTGTTTTCATGGCTGCAGGTCTTTGTACAGGCGGCCCGGGTTGAAAATACCGGCCGGGTCCAGGGCCCGTTTGAGGCGCCGTTGCAGGTTGAAAAGCGGCGACGGCAACGGCTGGAAGACGTCCGCTTCGCGGTCACCATTGCGGAACAGGGTGGCGTGGCCGCCGAGGTCGGCCGCCAGCCGGCGAATGTGTCCGGCATCCTCGTCACTGTAGAGCCAGCGCTGCGCACCGCCCCAGTCGATCAGCCATTCGCCACGCAGCGCCAGCGGCGGGGTGGCAGGCGGTAACGATAACCGCCACAGCGGTACTGTCGGTTTGAAAAAAGGATGCCGCTGGTCGCGTAGCGCATACCACCAGTCGGGATCGACCTCCAGCAGGTTGTCCCCCAGGCGGTGCTGTGCCTGGCGGGTGGCCGCCTCGCTACCGGAGAGGCGCAGGTAAAGGTGATCGTCATGCCAGCAGGCCGCCGAAATCGGTAATGGCCGCTTAGACCACTCGCTGAAACGGGTGATGGCCTCGTCCTGTGAACAGACCTGTTTCAGCGTGTACTCGACCTCGGGTTTCGGCAGTACCTTGAGCGAGATGTCGGTGAGCACGCCCAGTGTGCCGAGCGCGCCGGCCATCAGGCGGGACAGGTCGTAGCCGGCAACATTCTTCATCACCTGTCCACCGAAGTTCAGTTGTTCCGCCCGGCCGTTGATCAGGCCGACACCGAGGACGAAATCACGCGCCGCACCGGCAAACGGTCGCCGTGGACCGGACAGGCCGGCGGCGATCGCGCCACCCAGCGTGCTGCTGTCGCTGAAATGGGGCGGCTCGAACGCCAGTATCTGGCCGCGCTCATCCAGTGCCTGCTCGATCTCCTGCAGGCGCGTGCCGGCCCGTGCCCGGATCACCAGTTCGGAGGGTTCGTAGCTCAGTATGCCCGTGTGTTCCCTGACCATCAGCGGCTGGCCGGTGCCGTGCCGGCCGTAAAAGGCCTTGCTGTCACCACCGCGAATGTTGACAGGCGTAGCGTCGCTGCAGGCCTGGTGGACCTGTTCGCGCAGCGTGGCACTCATGTCCCGTTCCGGCATCTAGAAGCGCTCCAGTTCCGGGAACGGCAGTTCGCCGTTATGCACGTGCATGTGTCCGAACTCCGCGCACCGCGCCAGGGTGGGAACAGCCTTTCCCGGGTTGAGCAGGCCATCGGGGTCGAAGGCCTGTTTAACGGCGTGGAACTGGGCCAGCTCGGCGTTGTTGAACTGCACGCACATCTGGTTGATTTTCTCGATGCCGACACCGTGCTCACCGGTGATGGTACCGCCGACCGCGACGGACAATTCCAGAATACGGCCACCGAAGGTTTCGGCGCGTTCCAGTTCGCCGGGTTTGTTGGCATCGTAAAGAATCAGCGGGTGCAGGTTGCCGTCGCCGGCGTGGAAGACATTGGCGACCGGCAGCCGGTACTGCTCGGACCACTGGCTGATGGTGGCCAGTACCTTGCCCAGGTGCTGGCGCGGAATGGTGCCGTCCATGCAGTAGTAATCCGGCGAAATCCGGCCTACGGCGGGGAACGCGGCCTTGCGGCCGGCCCAGAAGCGCTGGCGCTCCTGTTCGTCTTTCGCGGTTCTGACTTCACTGGCACCCTGCTTCAGCAGCAGTTCGCGCACCTGCGCGATACGGGTCGAGACCTCTTCGTTGGTACCGTCCAGTTCACACAATACGATGGCCGCAGCGTCGGTCGGGTAACCGGCATGGACGAAATCCTCGGCGGCACGTATGGCCAGGTTGTCCATCATTTCCAGGCCGGCGGGCAGGATACCGGCGGAAATGATCGCGGCCACGGCATCGCCCGCGGTTTCCGCTGCATCGAAGGCGGCCAGCACCACCTGGGCTCGCTCCGGGATCGGCAACAGGCGTACTGTGACTTCGACGATCACGCCAAGCAGGCCTTCGGAGCCGGTCATCAGGGCCAGCAGGTCATAGCCGGCCGAGTCCAGTGCCCGTGAACCGATGCTGAGGCGTTCGCCGTCCATGGTGACGATTTCCAGGGCGGCAATGTTGTGCACCGTCAAGCCGTACTTCAGGCAATGTACACCGCCGGCATTTTCCGCCACGTTACCGCCGATGGAGCAGGCAATCTGCGAGGAAGGGTCGGGTGCGTAGTACAGGCCCAGGTCCGCGACGGCCTGCGAAACGGCCAGGTTGCGCACCCCGGGCTGCACCCGCGCCAGGCGATTGTCGGCATCGACATCCAGGATGCGGTTGAACTTTGCCAGGCTCAGCAGTACCCCGTCGGCCAGCGGCAGTGCGCCACCGGACAGGCCGGTACCCGCGCCGCGCGCGACTACCGCGATACCCTGGCGACGGCAATAGCGCAGTATGAACTGAACCTGTTCGATGCTTTCGGGCATCAGGACCAGCCAGGGCCGGACCGCATAGGCCGACAGGCCGTCACATTCATAAGGGCCCAGCTCGGCGGGCTTGTCGAGGATGCAGTGCGGTGGCAGGCCGGTGAGACCGGCTATAAAGGTCGTGCGGTCAACACGGCTTTCCGTGGTACTCATCAGGTAATGACGGTCGGGGCATCGCGCCGGGTGTGGTGTTTGATGCGGGCGACCTCCTCGGCAATCGCGATCAATTCGGACAGCGCCTGCTGGGCGTCCAGGTCCTGCTTGTCGTGGTCGGCCTCGTAGCGTTCCAGGTAGATGCGCAGGGTTGCGCCCTCGGTGCCGGTGCCGGACAGGCGGAAGACGATGCGGGAGCCGTCGGTGAAGCCGATGCGGATGCCCTGGTGTTCGCTGATCGAGCCGTCGACCGGGTCGGTATAGGCGAAGTCATCGTTGAACGCTACTTCATGGTCGCCGTAACGCTTGCCCTGCAGGCTGCCGTTCAGTCCACGCAGCGTGTTCATCAGCTCGCCCGCGCCGTCGGCGCTGACCGCTTCATAGTCGTGACGCGAATAATAGTTACGGCCATAGGTCTGCCAGTGACTGGTGACAATATCGCGCACCGATTCACGGCGTGCCGCCAGCAGGTCCAGCCAGAACAGCACTGCCCACACCCCGTCTTTCTCACGCACGTGGTTGGAGCCGGTGCCAAAGCTTTCCTCGCCGCACAGTGTCGCCCGGCCGGCATCCAGCAGGTTGCCGAAAAACTTCCAGCCGGTGGGCGTTTCGAACAGTTCGATGCCCAGTTTTTCCGCTACGCGGTCGGCGGCCTGCGAGGTCGGCATGGAACGCGCGATGCCGGCCAGCCCCTGCCGGTAACCCGGTGTCAGGTGAGCATTGGCCGCCAGGATGGCCAGGCTGTCGCTGGGGGTCACGAAGAACTTGTGGCCGAGAATCATATTACGGTCACCGTCACCGTCGGAGGCGGCGCCGAAGTCCGGTCCATTGGGCGCGAACAGGATATCGACCAGGTCTTTGGCATAAACCAGGTTGGGATCCGGGTGTCCGCCACCGAAATCCTCCCGCGGTTCGGCATTCATCAGGGTGTCCGGGGTGACCCCCAGGCGCTGCTCGAAGATGTCGACGGCGTAAGGACCGGTCACTGCGTGCATGGCGTCGAAGCGCATGCGGAACAGGCCGGAATTGATCAATGCGTGGATGCGGTCGAAGTCAAACAATGACTGCATCAGTTCGGCGTAATCGGCCACCGGGTCGATGATGTCGACCTGCATGTCACCGAGTTGCAGGCTGCCGATGCTGTCCAGCGGCAGGTCCTCGCTGTCGAGCGTCAGGTAGTGGCCAATTTTTTTGCTTTCGGCATAAATGGCCTCGGTGATGCTCTCCGGCGCCGGGCCGCCGTTAGCGATATTGTATTTAATGCCGAAGTCACCCAGTTCACCGGCGGGGTTGTGACTGGCGGACAGTATGATGCCGCCGAACGCCCGGTATTTGCGTATCACGCAGGAAGCGGCCGGCGTGGACAGCAGGCCGCTGCGGCCGACGATGACCCGGGCGAATCCGCTGGCGGCTGCCATACGCAGGATAACCTGTATGGCGTGCCGGTTGTAATAACGGCCGTCACCGCCGAGCACCAGGGTTTTTCCCCGGTAATCTTCCAGGCTGTTGAATATCGACTGAACGAAATTTTCCAGGTAGTTGGCCTGCTGAAAAACAGTAACCTTTTTGCGTAAACCGGATGTGCCCGGCTTCTGGTCCGCATAAGGCCGGGTATTGATATCAAGCGTATTCACGGATATATCCTGTCTTCTTGGTTATAAATCACAAATTGTCAAGCATTAAGCTTGCGCGTCATGCGCCGATAGCCTGCCTGAACTCATATGGATAACTGATTGAACGCAAGTTCATTTCACTATGTTAATATCGGGCCATGCATTACTCAGGCAAATACAGGCTTCATCCAGGCGTACGGGCGCGCGATCTGCCGGCGCTGATGGAACTCTATGAGCTGAACTACATTCAGCTGCGCCAGCTGGTGCCCGACATCGATGCCATCCAGGATCACAGCGTATCCCGGGCTGCCGGCGCCTTGAACCTGTATCTGACGGTGCGCGAACGCTGCAAATACACCACGACGTTGCACCTGACCTACCAGTTTAACGACAACGCGGGTGAATTTCCCGCCCCGGATCTGGTCGTGCGCCTGTATCATGACGCCCAGGTGGCCGAAGTCATTTCACGTGGCCGCCGCCGCGGACGTCGCGACGCCGAGTATGACCGCCAGTATCACCAGTATTCCATCGAAACCAAGTGGCAGGTCAACCGTTTCCTGCACAAATGGCTGGGTTATTGCCTGCACCAGGGGCATGCTTTCTCGCCGGCCCGGGAACAACTCGACGAAGCCCTGCAATCGCTCGAGGCCGAACAGGCCTTCTGTTAAAAAGCTACCAGCGATCCGTCCGTAAATAACGTGCCTGCCTGGGCGGGATTAATAGTTGACTAATATACTTGGTTAATTTAGGGTGATTGGCGATTATTCGTCAACGCCGCACAGGATTATCCCATGAGACTGTCAACCAAAGGCCGTTACGCGGTTACCGCGATGATGGATCTTGCCATTCATTCGCCCAGGGGACCGGTGACGTTGGCCGATATTTCGCGTTGCCAGAGTATTTCGCTGTCTTATCTTGAACAGCTGTTTTCCAAACTGCGTCGTGAAAATCTGGTGCGCGGTGTGCGCGGTCCCGGCGGTGGCTACCAGTTGGCCAAATCGGCCGACGCCATCACCATCGCGGCGATCATTGCCGCCGTCGATGAAAAGGTCGATTCCACCTGCGGTGGCGAGGCGGATTGCGACGAGGATTCCACCTGCCTGACGCACGACCTGTGGTGTGGCCTGTCGAAGCGCATCTACGAATTTCTCGACAGTATTTCCCTGGAGGACTTCCTCAGCCGGCCCTCGGTGCAGGAGGTGATCCGCCGCCAGGATGAGCAATACAGCCGTCAGGGCGTCAATACCATCAACATCAGCTGAGCAGTGTTCTGTTTTGTGAACACCATCAATAACAGAGAGTGATAGCATCACAGAAATCCTGATCGTCCGGCGGCATACTGCAACCGTCAAATAGCGTTGTACTTGGATCAGGAGTAGGAAAATGTTGCAGTATCTATTGATCTTGATGGCAGCACTGACGGTGGTCGGCGGCCCCTCACTGGAGTCCCTGGCCTCGGCCGGTCCGATGATGGATTATGTCGTCGCCGTGGGTGTTGCCCTGATGCTCAAACCCTGGTTGCAGGGTCATTTTGAATAAACGGACGTAACCGGCGGCAACCGCATCAGCTGGTTTTCAACCAGACCAGCGTGCGGTTGTTGGCCGGCATCGCATAATCGCTTTTCAGTACCATTCCCGCTTTTTCCGCCAGAACCTGCAGGGCCTGGAAATCCCTGATACCGCTGGCCGGGTCTCTCGCTTTCAACCAGTCGTCAAAACGCGCATTACTGTCGCTGGTATAGCGGCCGTCATAGTTGAACGGCCCGTACAGGCAGAATACGCCGCCGGGCTCGAGCACGCTGCCTACGCCGGCGAACAGGCATTCCACATCCGGCCAGGCCATGATATGCGCGGTGTTGGCGCTGTAAACGGCGTCAAACCGCGCTGTGGGCCAGGTATCGCGACTGACATCCAGTACCAGGGGCGGCAGAATATTGTCCGGCGCGGCGTCATCCAGCCAGGCCTGAATACCCGCATGCATGACGGCCACGTCACTGGTCTGCCATAACAGGCCGGGAAACGCCGGGGCAAAATAAACGGCGTGCTGCCCGGTGCCGCTGCCGATCTCGAGTAAACGTGACCGACCTTCCAGTTCAACACGCAGAACCTCGATAATGGGTTCGCGATTCTGTTCGCAGGATTCGGAGTAGGGTTTCATTCTCACGAAGCGTAACGTTGCTGCAGGATGGAACGGACTTCGTCATCGGTAAGCACGATGGGATTGGTTTTCATGCTGCTGCCGCGTGAATGCGCGACGACGTGGTCTAAATCGCCCGTCTTGATGCCGTAGCGGTCCAGTGTCGGCAGATCCAGGCGTTGCGTCCAGTCATCCAGCAGCATGAGCAGTTCCTCCCAGGCCTGTTCCGGGGTGGCAAAGCTGCGGCGGCACAGGCACGCCGCCACCCTGGCGTATTTTTCCAGTACGGGGCTGTCGGCATCACGCGCCAGCAGGGCGTCGATATTGACGCGCGTGGCAGCGCCTACCAGCGTGCCGCAGACGACACCGTGGGGTATGGGGAAAAAGGCGCCCAGGGGTGATGCCAGGCCATGCACCGAACCGAGGCCGGTCTGTGCCAGGCAGATGCCGGAAAGCAGGGCCGCATAAGCCATGCCGCTGCGCGCCTGCGCCGGGTCGCCGCGGTTTTCGTACCACGGCAGCAGGCTGTCGCGTGCCGCCTCGAGGCCACTGAGAGCCAGCGCGTCGGTCATCAGGTTGGAGCGGGTGGATACGTAGGATTCCAGCAACTGGGTCAGCGCATCCATGCCATCGGCCGCGATCAACGGCGGCGGGCAGGTGGCCAGCAGGTCGGGATCCACCAGGGCATACGCGGG
This sequence comes from uncultured Thiogranum sp., assembly GCA_965544455.1. Classification (GTDB taxonomy): domain Bacteria; phylum Pseudomonadota; class Gammaproteobacteria; order DSM-19610; family DSM-19610; genus Thiogranum. Next base: position 2,377 of record CBEUNK010000077.1, on the reverse strand, counting down.
TACCAGCCGTTCGTCGCGGAAGGACTTCTTGAACCCCTCTTTACCGGCGACACTCAACACGGCATTTTTGGTCGCCTCGCTGCCGGTGCCGGCGGTGGTGGGGACCGCAATAAACGGTACCGCGGGGCCCGGGTAAGGGAGTTCCGGCCCAACACCCTCGAGAAAGTCCATCACGGTGTTTTCGATGCGCAACAAGCCGGCAATCGCCTTGGCAGCATCAAGTACGCTACCGCCACCGATGCCGATAACAACGTCGATGTCCTGTCCCCGGTAACGCTGTGCACAGGCGTCAACGGCCTGCGGTGACGGCTCGCCGCTGATCGATTCGCTGTGCCAGCTGATGCCCGTCGCCTGCAAGCCATTGCTGATTGCCGGCCAGGTCGCCGAGCGCTGCAGTGAGGTCGCGCCGGTAACCAGCAGCGCCGTATTGCCGTACCGGGCAGCAAGCGCCGGCAGGTCGGCTATCCGGCCACTGCCAAATTCAATGCGCGGCAGACGGGCAATGGAAAACGGCGTGATCATGGTTAATCGAATACCGGGTACAGGCCGTTCATGGGGATGCCCTGGCGGGGTTCGGCCATCCAGTCGGCAACGCTGTCACGCCAGGCCTGGTAATGGGCTGTCTCTTTATGGGCAGCCGCATCCCGGGCACTGCGGTAGGCTTCGTAGAAGACGAAGTAGTTGGGGTCTTCGGGAGATTGCAGAATATCGAAACGCAGGTTGCCGGGTTCCTGGACCGACGCCTCGTGGTTGAGGCGCGATGCGTTGATAAAGGCATCCCGGTAATCGGCGATGACATGAACGTGAACCAGGGTGACATGCATGGGTTTATCCTCCGGGGTGACGATTATCCGGTACTCGATCGGGGTGGAAACGGCTTAATCTCCTGCCGCAGCTGCCGAAAGCCTACTGAATAGGAACGGGACTTGCCAAGGGAAAATATGGACTCGCAGCCGGGTAGCGAAATCAGCGAAGCGACAGGGCCTGGTTCGCGCAAGCCGGATCCCACCGGCCTGCAGGCCTGGGTGCAGAAGCTGGGTGAGTCCGGCATGCCGGTTTTTGCGCATACCGCCCGGGATATTTCCCAGGTGTCCGACAGCCGCGAAAGCAGTGCGGCGGAGCTGGCACGCGTCGTGCTCCAGGATGCGGCCATGACCGCCAAATTGCTGCGGGTAGCCAACAGCCCGGTATTCAACCCCATGGGCAGGACCGTCAGCACGGTCAGCCGCGCCGTCGTGGTGCTGGGTTTTCAGGAAGTTCGCGCCATCTGCCTGTCGATCGCGGTGGTCGAGTCGATGCTCAAGGGTAAACAGAAACAGCGTGTCGTCGAGGAAATGGCGCGTTCCTTCCATGCCGCCGTACAGGCGCGTTCCTTTGCCAAAAAGCGCAAGGACAGTTCGCCGGAAGAAGTGTTCATCGCCACCCTGTTGTATCACCTGGGGGACATGGCATTCTGGGCCTTTGCCGGGGAGTCTGCCGAACGCATGGATACGGCACTGCGGCAGCGGCCACACCAGGCCACGGACAAGGTTCAGCGTGACGTGCTGGGTTTTGTTTTCCGTGACCTTACCCTGGGTCTGAGCCGGGAATGGAAGCTGGGCGACCTGCTGGAACAGTCGCTGCAGGGCAAAACCGACAAGAACCCGCGCGCCGGGAATGTCGCCATTGGCTACGAGCTGGCAATGGCGGCGGAAAAGGGCTGGAAATCGCCGGAAGTAAAACAGCTGGTGGAGCGCCTGGCGGAAAATCTTTACCTGCCGGTCGAGGATGTGGCGCGCCTGGTCCAGGCCAACGCCGAGGAGGCCGCCGATACGGCCGCATTCTATGGTGCCGACGTTGCCAGTGACCTGATCCCGGTGCCGGGCGATAAACGCGAACACCAGGCTGAAACAGAGGCTGATATCGAGGCGCCGGTCTTCCTGGAACCCGACCCCATGCTGCAGTTGACGATTCTGCGGGAGCTCTCGACGCTGATGGAGAGCAAGCCGGATTTCAACAGTGTGCTGGAGATGGTGCTGGAGGGCATGTATCGCGGTATCGGCATGGACCGTACCCTGTTCGCCCTGCGTACGCCGGACCACCGTTTTCTGGCCGGTCGCTATGCCCTGGGCATGGATGGCGAGCAACTGCAGCGCCTGTTCCACTTTGAAACGGTGGCCGGCAAAGCCAACCTGTTCAGCTGGCTGATCGATAACAACGAGGCGCTCTGGCTGGGTGGAGAAGCGGGTAAACAACGCCAGGAATTGTTGACAGCGGCGGTGCTGGAAGTCAGTAAAGGTGCCGATTTTTTCGCAACGCCGATTGAAATTCGCAGCAAGGTCATCGGCATGTTCTATGCCGACCGGCAACCCCGTGGTCGTCCGCTGGATGCGGAGAG
>CBEUNK010000076.1:0-12274 GCA_965544455.1 uncultured Thiogranum sp. | reverse complement strand
TTATTCAAAGTGCAGACGTAGACTCGCTTCCCTCATCAGGAGGTCGAGCGATGGCAGGTAAAACACTCTATGACAAGTTGTGGGACGCACACCTTGTGCGCGAGGATGACGACGGTACGGCGTTGCTGTATATCGATCGACACCTGGTGCACGAAGTCACGTCGCCGCAGGCATTCGAAGGCCTGCGCCTGGCCGGGCGCCAGCCCTGGCGGGTGGATTCGGTGCTGGCCGTGCCGGATCACAATGTGCCGACCACCGACCGCAGCGCGGGCGTGGCGGGAATCACCGATCCGGTGTCGCGTATCCAGGTCGAGACGCTCGACCGGAACTGCGCCGATTTTGCCATCAACGAATTTCACATGGATGACGTGCGCCAGGGCATCGTCCACGTCATCGGGCCGGAGCAGGGCGCCACGCTGCCGGGCATGACGGTGGTGTGCGGTGACTCGCACACCTCCACCCACGGCGCCTTCGGGGCGCTGGCGTTCGGTATCGGTACCTCCGAGGTCGAGCACGTGCTGGCGACCCAGTGTCTTATCCAGAAAAAATCGAAAAACATGCAGGTGCGCGTGGAAGGCGCCCTGGGTGTGGGTGTCACGGCCAAGGACGTGGTGCTGGCGATTATCGGGGAAATCGGTACCGCCGGCGGCACGGGCTATGCAATCGAGTTTGCGGGCAGCGCCATCGAGTCGCTGTCCATGGAGGGACGAATGACGGTCTGCAACATGGCCATCGAAGCCGGTGCGCGCGCCGGTATGATTGCCGTTGACCAGGCCACTATTGATTATGTTGCCGGCCGGCCGTTCGCACCCCGGGGTGAGCAGTGGCAACAGGCGGGGGTGGTCTGGCGTGACCTGCACAGCGATGCCGATGCCCGCTTTGACCGCGTCGTGCGTCTGCAGGCCGAAGACATTCGGCCGCAGGTGACCTGGGGTACCTCGCCGGAAATGGTGGTCGCGGTGAATACCGTGGTGCCGGACCCGGCGCAGGAAGCCGACAGCGTCAGGCGGAACGGCATGCGCAAGGCGCTGGCGTACATGGATCTGCAGGCGGGTACCCCGATCACCGACATCGGTGTCGACAAGGTCTTTATCGGCTCCTGCACCAACTCGCGCATCGAGGACCTGCGCGCTGCGGCGGCGGTGGCCAGGGGCCGCAAGGTAGCCGACAGCGTCAAGCTGGCAATGGTGGTGCCGGGCTCCGGGCTGGTGAAACGGCAGGCCGAACAGGAAGGTCTGCACGAAATTTTTCTGCAGGCCGGATTCGAATGGCGCGAACCGGGCTGTTCCATGTGCCTGGCCATGAATGCCGACCGCCTGGAACCGGGCGAACGCTGCGCCTCGACCTCGAATCGTAACTTCGAGGGACGCCAGGGCGCCGGCGGCCGCACGCACCTGGTCAGTCCGGCCATGGCGGCCGCCGCCGCGATTGCCGGGCATTTCGTCGACGTGCGTGAATTGTGATGTGCGGAACTGGCGAAATACACACGTAGGAGCAGCATGATGGAAAAATTCACCCGTCTTGACGGCCTGGTTGCACCGCTCGACCGGCCCAATGTCGATACCGATGCGATCATCCCCAAGCAGTACCTGAAGTCGGTCAAGCGCAGCGGCTTCGGTCCCAACCTGTTCGACGACTGGCGCTACCTCGAGCCGGGCGAACCGGGGCAGGACCACAGTCAACGAACGCCCAACCCGGATTTCGTGCTGAACCAGCCGCGTTACGCCGGTGCGCAGATCCTGCTGGGGCGCGAGAACTTCGGCTGCGGTTCGTCGCGCGAGCACGCCGTGTGGGCGCTGGAAGACGCCGGTTTCCGCGTCGTTATCGCGCCGGGCTTCGCCGATATTTTCTTTAACAATTGTTTCAAGAACGGCGTGCTGCCCATTGCACTTGATACGGCGATCATGGATCGCCTGTTCGATGAGGTGGGCCGGACCGAAGGTTATCGCCTGCTGGTGGATCTGGAAGCGCAGACCATCACCACCCCGGGCGGTGAAACCATCGAATTCGAAGTGGACGAGTTTCGCAGGTACTGCCTGCTGAACGGTCTGGATGATATCGGCCTGACCCTGCAGCATGCGGACGAAATCAGGGCCTACGAGGCGCGGCGTAAACAGGAAGCGCCGTGGCTGTTCGTGTAACGGAAAAGGTGTTTTAGATGACCAGGAAACTATTAATACTGCCCGGCGACGGTATTGGCCCGGAAATCGTGGCCGAAGCGGTCAAGGTACTGGAGAGACTCAGGGCCGACGGGCTCGATGTAGAACTGGAACAGGGCCTGGTAGGCGGTTCGGCCTACGATGCCAAGGGTCACCCGCTGCCGGAAGAGACGCTGCAACAGGCGCGCGAGGCCGACGCTATTCTGCTGGGCGCCGTCGGCGGGCCGCAGTACGAATCGCTCGAGCGGCCGCTGCGGCCGGAGCAGGGATTGCTGGGTCTGCGCGGTGAACTGGGCCTGTTTTCCAACCTGCGTCCGGCGATTCTCTACCCGCAGCTGGCGGATGCCTCCACACTCAAGCCCGAGGTGGTTGCCGGTCTGGACATCATGATTGTGCGCGAGTTGACCGGCGGTATCTATTTCGGCCAGCCACGAGGCGTGCGCAAACTCGACAACGGCGAGCAGGAAGGCTTCAATACGCTGGTTTACCGTGAGTCGGAAATTGAACGTATCGGCCGTTCGGCATTCGACATCGCGCGCAAGCGCGGCAAGCGGGTGTGTTCGGTCGACAAGGCCAACGTGCTGGAGGTGACCGAGCTATGGCGCCAGACCATGATACGCGTGAGTAAAGACTATCCGGACGTCGAGCTCAGTCACATGTACGTGGATAATGCCGCCATGCAGCTGGTGCGCGCGCCCAAACAGTTCGACGTGATGGTGACCACCAACCTGTTCGGCGACATCCTGTCGGATGCGGCAGCCATGCTGACCGGTTCCATCGGCATGCTGCCGTCGGCGTCGCTGGATGCGACCGGCAAGGGGATGTATGAACCGATTCATGGTTCGGCCCCCGATATTGCCGGGCAGGGCGTCGCCAACCCGCTGGCGACCATTTTATCAGTGGCCATGATGCTGCGTTACAGCTTCGGTGAGACGGCCGGTGCGCAACGTATCGAGGCCGCGGTAGGCAAGGTGCTCGACCAGGGGCTGCGTACCCCGGACATCGCCGCCGAAGGGCAGGCAACCGTTGGCACGGTTGCCATGGGTGACGCCGTGGTCGCGGCCCTGTAGCGCGTGCCGCCGGGACAGGTTTGACTATATTCAGGAGCAATCTATGAGTCGTACATTTGATGTTGCCGTCGTCGGTGCTACCGGCGCCGTCGGCGAGGTCATGCTGGAGATACTGGCCGAGCGCAATTTCCCGGTCGGCGAGGTCTACCCGCTGGCCAGCGAGCGGTCGGCGGGCAAAAAAGTCAGCTTCAAGGGCAGGCAGCTGACCGTGCAGAATCTCGCCGAGTTCGATTTTTCCAGGGCGCAGATCGGCCTGTTTTCCGCCGGGGCCTCTATCTCAAAAGAATACGCGCCCAAGGCGGCGGCGGCCGGTTGCGTGGTGGTGGATAACACCTCGCAGTTCCGCTATGACGACGAGATTCCACTGGTGGTGCCCGAGGTCAACCCGGAGAAAATCGCCGACTACAAACGGCACGGCATCATCGCCAATCCCAACTGTTCCACTATCCAGATGCTGGTCGCGCTGAAACCGATTCACGATGCCGTGGGTATCGAGCGCATCAACGTCTGTACCTATCAGGCGGTATCCGGTACCGGCAAGGAAGCCATAGAAGAGCTGGCAAAACAGACGGCCAACCTGCTGAATGCAAAAGAAATCGAGTGCGAGGTCTACCCGAAGCAGATCGCCTTCAACGTGCTGCCGCACATCGATGTGTTCCAGGACAACGGCTACACCAAGGAAGAAATGAAAATGGTCTGGGAGACCTGGAAAATCATGGGCGACGATACCATCCGGGTGAATCCCACCGCCGTGCGTGTGCCGGTGTTTTTCGGGCATTCCGAGGCCGTGCATATCGAAACCCGCGACAAAATGACCGCCGACCAGTGCCGTGAATTACTGGCCAACGCACCCGGGGTGGTGGTGCTCGATGAACACGCCGACGGGGGGTATCCGACGGCCGTTACCGAGGGTGCCAACCACGATCCGGTGTACGTAGGTCGCATTCGTGAAGATATCTCTCATCCAAGAGGTTTAGATTTATGGGTGGTCGCCGATAATGTGCGCAAAGGGGCAGCCCTGAACAGTATTCAGATTGCTGAAATACTGGTAAAAAACTACCTCTGAGGATAGGCTTGAGGGGCCTGGTTCACAGGACTGCCAGTTGTGTACACGGTCCGGTCGGGAGAAGACCGGGTTCGCTTTACAGGTGCGAACGAGGGAAAAAGGGGACCTTTATGTTCAGGAAATCGGCCTTGGCAATGGCTATGCTGGGCGCACTCGCCAGCACAAATGTGGTGGCACTGGGGCTGGGAGAGATAGAGCTTAAATCTGCTCTTAATCAGCCACTTAACGCGGAAGTGGAGCTGCTTTCGGCGACCGAATCCGAACTTGGGGAACTCAAGGTGGCGGTTGGCTCGGCACAGGCTTTCGCCAACGCCGGCATCGAGCGGCCGCTGTTTCTCAACAAACTCAATTTCAACGTCACGCGTAACCCCGAGGGTAAGCCCGTCGTGCTGATTACCAGCCGCGAGGTGGTGCGCGAGCCGTTCCTGGATTTTCTGCTGGAAATGTCCTGGAGCAAGGGCCGGCTGGTGCGCGAGTACACCGTGCTGGTCGACCCGCCGGTGACCATGCCGGCACCTGCCCCGGTCACCCGGGCCCCTGCCAGCCGGCAGGCACCCGCGCCCGCACCGGTGGTCTCGAGTGCACCGGCGCGGCGTGTGACCCATACCGCGCAACGGCCACCGGTGTCGGTGTCCCCGGGGGAATACGGTCCCACCCGGCGTAACGATACCCTGTGGGGCATTGCCCAGAATGTTCGTCCTGATACCGGTGTGAGTGTCGAGCAGACCATGCTCGGTCTGCTGCGCGCCAATCCCGAAGCTTTTGTTGATAACAACATCAACAACCTCAAGGCCGGTTACGTGCTGCGCGTCCCCAGCCGTGAAGAGCTCACGTCGATGAGCCGCGGTGATGCGCGGCGTGAAGCGCGCGCCCAGTACGCGGAATGGCGCGCTGCCCGCGGGCAGTCACCGTCGGTGTCCGCTCAGCAGCAGGCGGCCGTGGAAGGCGGCGGTACGGCGGTTCCGTCGGCCGGGGCGACTGCGGCAGCGGAATCACATCTGCAGCTGGTTGCCCCGGAGGCGGCTGAACAGGCCGGCGGTACCGAGGGAGCGAACAACCTGGAAGGTGTGCAACGTGAATTGATGATGGCCAACGAGGCGCTGGAGGCACAGCGTCGTCAGAGCGAGGAAATGTCCGGCCGGCTGTCCGTGCTGGAAGAGCAGATCGTCAACATGCAGCGCCTGATCCAGCTCAAGGATAATGAACTGGCACGCCTGCAGGCACAGGGTGCCGCTGAAGCGGTGGTGCCGGCGGTGGAAGAAGCCGTACCGGCAGAAACCGCTCCCGACCTGGCACAGGCCGGTGAAGCCGGCACTGATGGCATGGCCGAAGCCGTGCCGGGAATGGATGCTTCCGGCATGGAGAGCCCGGTCGAGGCAGGCCCGGAAATGGCCGCGGATATGCCCGCTGAGGTAGTGGCGGCCGAAGCAGGCACATCGCCCGCAGAAGCCATGGCTGCTGACAGCGAAATTGCGGCGCCGGTCACCGGCGACCTTGCCGGTAACATGGAACAGCCGGTCGAAGTGGACACCGCAGCGCCGGTTGCCGACGAAGAAGCCGTTGCTGAAGCGCCGCCGCCGGTCGAAGCCCCGGTTGCCGAACCGGTGGCGCCCGTCACGGCTACGCCGACCGGATTCGTCGACCGCCTGCTGGCCAATCCGCTGTGGCTGGGTGCCGGTGGCGTGGTACTGGCGCTGCTGGCGTTCTTCGGGCTGCGCCGCAAGCGCGGTGTGGAAACCGAGTTCCAGGAAAGCATCCTGCAGGCCGCACAGAAGGAAAGCAGTGCGTCCGACAGTGAAATCGTGACGTCGCAGCCGGCATCCACCGACAGCAAGACGCCGGAGTCTTCGCTGCTGTCGGAGTTTGCCGTCAGTGACATGGGCTCCATCAGGAACGATGGCGAGGCCGATCCGCTGGCCGAGGCCGACGTGTACCTGGCCTATGGCCGTTACAAGCAGGCCGAGGAACTGATCAAGGATGCACTTGAAAAAGACAGCGAGCGCGAAGACCTGAATCTGAAACTGCTCGAGGTCTTCATGGCCGGCAAGAACCAGACCGCCTTCGACGAACACGCGCAGGGATTGCTGGCGAAGCTTGGGAACAGCAACGACCAGATGTGGGAGAAGGTCGCCGACATGGGGCGCGAACTGAGCCCCGATAACCCCCTGTACCAGGCGGGAGCGGAACCCGCAGTGGATAACATGGCCAGGGACATGGAAGAAGAGCTCGACAGCCTGGCGGAAGAGTTTGATCTGGACATGGACAGCGGTGAAGAACCGGTTGCGGATGCGCAGGAGGAAAGCAAGAGCGGCGAAGAGGGGCTGGACTTCGACCTGGACCTGTCATTTGACCCCGGTGCCGACGCCGAGCAGCCCGACAGCGCCGAATTTACCCCGCCGGACGTGGTGGACGACAGCGAGGCGGCTGCCGAGCCTGAACTGAATGTCGACATGGACAGTGTCGAGCCCGGTACGGTGGAACAGGACAATGCGCTCGAGTTCGACGCGGAAGGGTTTGATATGGAAACCGCCGAGGCAACCGAGGAAGAGCCCCAGGGGGATGGCGAACTCGCCGACCTGGACGAAGTCTCCACCAAGCTTGACCTGGCGCGCGCCTATATCGACATGGGCGATCCGGACGGCGCCAGGAGCATCCTCGACGAAGTCATGGAAGAGGGCAGCGACAACCAGAAGGACGAAGCGCGCGACATTATGGCGCAGATGTCCTGATCGCCGGCCCGTTCCGGACACAAAAATCCCCGCCCGGCGGGGATTTTTTTATTCCGGGGACTATAATGGAAAACCGGTCATTGTTCGCACGTTTGCAGGTTGTCGCTTGGATTTTCCCGTCGCACTGTTTCCCGAAGCCCTGTTCTGGACGGCCAACGTCATTGTGGCGTTCGTTTTCCTGGCGGCGCTGTCGCGGGCACCCTTGAGGTGGTTGCGCCACAACGAGTTCAGCCATGTCTATTTCGGTGCCTGTGTCGTGCTCCTGCTGCTGTGGAATACCCGGGCGGGCATACTGCCGGCGCTGAATTTCCACCTGCTGGGGGTCACCGCGGTGACGCTGATGTTCGGCTGGGCCTACGCGGTGTTTGCCGTACTGATCGTGACCGCGGGTTCGGTCATCAGCCAGCACGGACACTGGCTGGGCGTGGGCCTGAATGCGCTGGTGATGGGCTTTATCCCGGTGCTGGTGACCGAGTCTCTGCTGCGCGTGGCACAGCACCGCCTGCCTTATAATTTCTTCATTTACGTGTACATTAACGGTTTCCTGGCGGCCGGTTTGTCCATCCTGGCGGCGAGCGGCACGGGTGCGCTGCTGATGTTGCTGGCGGACAGTGACAGTGCCCGGTGGCTGGGTTACCAGTATCTGCCCTTCCTGCCGCTGGTGTTTTTTTCCGAGGCGATCGTCAACGGCATGATCATGACCGCCATGGTGGCCTTGCGGCCCCGCTGGGTAGCCAGTTTTGACGACAATCTGTACCTCAACAACAAGTGATGCAGCCGGCCATGCGATTCGCCTGCGCAGTTGAGTACGACGGCGCCGGTTTCTCCGGCTGGCAGCGCCAGGATCACGCCCGCTCGGTGCAGGAAGCGGTTGAAAAAGCGTTGTCGTTCGTGGCTGACCACGCTGTGCAGGTTACCTGTGCCGGCCGCACCGATGCCGGCGTGCACGCCACCTGGCAGATCATTCACTTCGATACCCGCGCCGAGCGCAGCCTGCGATCCTGGCAGCTCGGAGCCAATGCCAATCTGCCGGCCGATACCCGCCTGTTGCGGGTGCAACCGGTAGCCGACGATTTTCACGCGCGGTTTTCCGCGCAGGCGCGCCGTTACCGCTACGTGATCCTCAACCGCGAGGTACCGAGCGCGCTGTTGCGTCAGCGGGTTACCTGGGAGCACCGTCCGCTGGACGTGGAGTGCATGGCGGCGGGTGCGCAGCACCTGCTGGGCGAGCATGACTTCAGTTCTTTCCGGGCACTCGCCTGCCAGGCCAGGAGCCCGGTGCGGACGGTGCAACGGCTGGAGGTGACCCGCAGCGGCGACCTGCTGTATCTCGACGTACAGGCCAACGCCTTTCTGCATCACATGGTGCGCAACATCGCCGGTGTTCTGATCACCGTGGGCCGTGGTGAGCGGCCGGCGGACTGGATCGCCGAGGTGCTGGCGCACCGCGACCGGACACGGGGTGGTGTCACCGCCCCGGCGAGCGGCCTGTACCTGGTGGGCGTCAGTTATCCCGATCGATTTTCGATAGCCCCGGAAGGTGTGCTGCCGGAGTATGGCTAAGCCCGGGATTTAGCAGGGTTAAAGCTTGTAAATTCCCCCGAACTGCCCCGATTCTGCTAGGATAGGCGTTTTATTTGCCATGCTGACGGACAGTATGCGTACCCGCGTGAAAATCTGTGGCATTACCCGCGTCGAAGACGCGCAGGCGGCGGCGCAGGCGGGCGCGGATGCGATCGGGCTGGTGTTCCATGCGGCCAGTCCGCGCAGCGTTACCGTCCCGCAGGCGCAGGCGATCTGCCGGGCCCTGCCACCGTTTGTGAGCACGGTTGCGCTGTTTGTGAATGCCGGGCGGGAACAGGTGACGAGCGTGCTGGAGGCCGTACCGGTGGACCTGCTGCAGTTTCACGGTGCCGAGCCGGTTGAAGACTGCCGCGGCTACGGCCGGCCCTATATCAAGGCGATCGGCATGCAGCCGGGGATCGATCCGCTGGCGTTGATGCAGGCCTATGGCGATGCGACTGGCTTTCTGCTCGACGCCTACCAGCCGGACATTCACGGCGGTGGTGGTGTGGCGTTCGACTGGGCACGGGTGCCCGCGCAGTGTGACCGCCCGGTCGTTCTGGCCGGCGGCCTGACGCCGGACAATGTCGCCGGTGCCATTGCGCAGGCGCGGCCTTTCGCCGTCGATGTCAGCAGTGGCGTGGAACAGCAGAAGGGCATAAAGTCCGCTGAAAAGATTCGAGCATTTATGCGAGGTGTAGAACGTGGTGATGCAAGCCGGGCGCGCAGCTGAGTCTGCGGCGTTGACCGATCTGCCGGATGCCAATGGTCATTTCGGCCCCTATGGCGGCCGCTTTGTCGCCGAAACACTCATGGGACCACTGGACGAACTGCGCCAGGCCTATGAGCGATACGGCCAGGATCCTGAATTTCTCGCCGAACTGGACAATGACCTGGCCCAGTTTGTCGGCCGGCCCTCGCCGCTGTATCACGCCGAGCGCTGGAGCCGTGAACTCGGCGGTGCACAGATCTACCTCAAACGAGAGGATCTCAATCACACCGGTGCGCACAAGATAAACAATACCGTCGGCCAGGCGATGCTGGCGCGGCGCATGGGCAAGCAGCGTATTATCGCCGAAACCGGTGCCGGTCAGCACGGGGTGGCATCGGCCACGGTCGCGGCGCGCTACGGTATGCAATGCGTGGTCTACATGGGTGCCGAGGATATTCAGCGCCAGGCGATCAACGTGTATCGCATGCGCCTGCTGGGTGCCGAGGTGGTGTCGGTGGAGTCCGGCTCGAAAACCCTGAAAGACGCCCTGAACGAAGCCATGCGCGACTGGGTTACCAACGTCGACGAGACGTTTTATATCATCGGTACCGTGGCCGGGCCGCACCCGTATCCGGCCATGGTGCGTGACTTCCAGGCGGTTATCGGCCGCGAAGCGCGCGCCCAGTGCCTGGCGCAGACGGGCCGGTTGCCCGACACCCTGGTGGCCTGCGTCGGCGGTGGTTCCAATGCCATCGGCCTGTTTTATCCCTTCCTGGAAGACGATGCTGTCGCCATGATCGGTGTCGAGGGCGGCGGCGAGGGGCTGGCCAGCGGTCGCCACGCGGCGCCCCTGTGCGCAGGTGCACCGGGCGTGCTGCACGGTAACCGCACCTACCTGATGGAGGACAGCGACGGCCAGATTACCGAAACCCATTCGGTGTCGGCCGGCCTGGATTACCCGGGGGTCGGTCCCGAGCACGCCTGGCTGAAAGACAGCGGCCGCGCGCAGTATGTGGCCGCCACCGATGAGGAAGCGCTGCAGGCGTTTCACGAGCTGACCCGCACCGAGGGCATTATCCCGGCGCTGGAATCCAGCCATGCCCTGGCGCACGTGCGCAAGCTGGCGCCGACCATGGACCGGGAGCAGATCATCATCGTCAACCTGTCCGGCCGTGGCGACAAGGACATTCATACCGTGGCGGCACTCGAAGGAATCAGGGTATGAGCCGTATCGCCGCACGCTTTGACAATCTGCAGGGCCGGGGCCGCACGGCGCTGGTGCCCTACATTACCGCGGGGGACCCCGAGCCTGACGTGACCGTGCCGTTGATGCACGCACTGGTCGAGGCCGGTGCCGATATCCTTGAACTGGGGGTGCCGTTCTCCGATCCCATGGCCGATGGCCCGACCATACAGGCCGCCTGTGAACGCGCCCTGGTACACCACGTCGGTCTGCACAACGTGCTCGACATGGTGCGGGAGTTTCGCCAGAAGGATAACGATACGCCGGTGGTGCTGATGGGGTATCTCAACCCGGTGGAAGTCATGGGCTATACCACTTTTGCCGAGGCCGCACAGGCGGCCGGTGTGGATGGTGTGCTGACGGTCGACCTGCCACCGGAAGAGGGGCATGACCTGGTGGAGGCGCTCAAGGGCCACGGACTCGACCCGATTTTCCTGGCGGCGCCGACCAGTAACGATCAACGCATTCAACAGATGTCCGCCAGCGGCGGCGGGTTCCTCTACTATGTGTCATTCAAGGGTGTGACCGGCGCCAACCGCCTGGACGTGCAGGCCGTGCAGGACAAGCTGGTACAGATTCGCGCCAATACCACGCTGCCGGTCGGCGTCGGCTTCGGTATTCGTGACGCCGAAACGGCTGCGCAGATCGCTGCGTTCGCCGACGCCGTCGTGGTCGGCAGTGCGCTGGTCAATCGTATTGCGGCGCTGGCCGACACGCCTGATCGTATCGCCGCCGAGGCGCCACAGGTGATTACCGAGATGCGCGCCGCCATGGACGCCGAAGGTTCTGTCGCCGCGGCCAACTGAACGGGAAAGAATTATGAGCTGGTTTGAAAAACTGATGCCGTCGCGCATCAGGACGGAGAGCAAGGACAAACGCACCGTGCCGGAGGGCCTGTGGACCAAGTGCCCCGCGTGTGATGCGGTCCTGTACCGCACCGAGCTGGAGCGCAACCAGGATGTGTGTCCGAAATGCGACCACCACATGCGGATCAGTGCGCGCCGGCGGCTCGACCTGTTCCTTGACCCGGAACCGCGCGAGGAACTCGGCACCGAGCTGCAGCCGGCCGATCCCCTCAAGTTCCGGGACAGCAAGAAGTACAGCGACCGTCTCAAACAGGCGCAGAAAGCAACCGGTGAAACCGATGCCCTGGTGGTCATGCGCGGTCAGGTCGAAGGGGTACCGCTGGTGGCCGCGGCATTTGAATTCAAGTTCATGGGCGGTTCCATGGGTTCGGTTGTCGGCGAGCGCTTTGTGCGCGCCGTCAACAACAGTCTGGATCACAATGTGCCGCTGGTCTGTTTTTCCGCCAGCGGCGGCGCCCGCATGCAGGAAGCACTGTTTTCCCTCATGCAGATGTCCAAGACCAGCGCCGCACTGGCACGTCTGTCACGGGCCGGCGTTCCGTTTATCTCGGTCATGACCGATCCGACCATGGGCGGTGTCTCGGCCAGCCTGGCAATGCTGGGCGATATCAATATCGCCGAGCCGAAGGCGTTGATCGGATTCGCCGGACCACGCGTTATCGAGCAGACAGTGCGTGAGACGCTCCCCGAGGGTTTCCAGCGCAGCGAATTCCTGCTGGAACACGGTGCCATCGATATGATCGTGGATCGGCGTGAAATGCGGGAACGCATCGCCTCGCTGCTGGCGATACTCACCCACCATGCGCCGGTAAGCTGACTCCTTCGTTTCCCTGCAGCGTGCAGGCCCGCTCCTGCGACAGCTTCCG
>CBEUNK010000075.1:0-12558 GCA_965544455.1 uncultured Thiogranum sp. | reverse complement strand
TCGCGCAGGGCTTCCTTGGTGAACGGCAGGTCGATACTGCGGCCGGTGAAGCGGGCACTGGCGATAACGCGGCGTAACGCGCCTTCGAGTTCGCGGATATTGGAGTTGATGCGCTTGGCGATGAAAAACGCCACATCGCTGGGCAATTCAACGTTGGCCTGAGCGGCCTTGTTGACCAGGATAGCCACGCGCGTTTCCAGTTCCGGCGGCTCGATGGCCACGGTCAGGCCCCAGCCGAAACGGGATTTAAGCCGCTCTTCCAGGCCGTGGACTTCCTTGGGGTAGCGGTCGCAGGTCAGGATAATCTGGCTCTGCCCTTCCAGCAGGGCATTGAAGGTATGGAAGAACTCTTCCTGGGAACGCTCCTTGCCGGCAAAAAACTGGATATCGTCGATCAGCAGTGCGTCCACGGAGCGGTAATAGCGCTTGAATTCATTGATCGCGTTGTGCTGCAGGGCCTTGACCATATCGGCGACAAAGCGCTCGGAATGCAGGTACACCACCTGTGCCGACGGTTGCGCGGCGACAATGGCATTGCCCACGGCGTGCATCAGGTGAGTTTTACCCAGGCCCACGCCGCCGTAGATAAACAGGGGGTTGTAGGCACTGCCGGGGTTCTCGGCGATCTGCATGGAGGCGGCGCGCGCCAGCTGGTTGGATTTGCCTTCGACGAAACTGTCAAAGGTAAAACCGGGGTTGAGATTGCCCCGCGGCAGTTCCCGTTTTTCCCGGCGCCGGTCGGCCGACACCACGGTCACGTCCACAGGCGCGGTAGTTTCCACGGCCACCGGCTGGCTCGAACCGATGTCCAGTTGCACGTCCAGGCCGGCTTCCGGCCCCAGGTGCTTGACCGAGTTGCGGATGCTGTCGAGGTAGTTTTCCCGCACCCAGTCCAGCACAAACCGATTGGGCGCCAGTAACTTGAGGACGCTGGCACTTTCCACCGCGTGCAACGGGCGGATCCAGGTGTTGAACTGTTGTTCGGGCAACTCGTTCTCGAGCCGCACCAGACATTGCTGCCAGAGTGAGCCTTGCAAGATAATTCCTGTCGTTGATCGCGCCTAGGGGACACACCAGTCTAACGCGCGCCCCCGGAGTTATCCACAATCCCGTTGACCGGCGGATTCGGGCCTTTCGTTCGTTACCGGGAAAGCGGTTGACAAAAGGCGCTGAAAACCAGTAATCTGCGCGGCCTGATTCGGCCCGCCCAGCAGCGGGCCTTTAACTATTTTTGGGAACCGATTGCGCCATGAAGAGAACATTTCAACCCAGTAACCTGAAGCGCAAGCGCACCCACGGTTTTCGTGCCCGGATGCGCACCAAGAGTGGCCGTCTTGTTATCAAGGCACGTCGAGCCAAGGGCCGCGCTCGCCTGTCTGTCTGACGACGATTCCTTGGCCGCTGTGTCGGCGCGTTATCCCCGCGGTCACCGCCTGCTCACAGGCGCCCAGTACCAGCGGGTTTTCAAGCGCTGCGAACACAAGGCCAGCGACCGACTGATATCGGTGCTGGCGGCGGCCAATCAGCTGGATCACCCGCGACTGGGCATGGCCGTGTCGATAAAGGCTACCGGCAGTGCCGTCAAGCGCAACCGGATCAAGCGTCTGGTCAGGGAAAGCTTCCGTTTGCACCAGTCGTTGCTCGGAAACCTGGACCTGGTTGTCCTGGTTCGACCCGGGATCAGCGCCCGCAGTAACCAACAGATAGTCCATACTCTCGACACCCACTGGCGTACAATTGCCGCGCATGCGCACACTGCTTCTGATACTGATTAAAGGCTACCGTTTGCTGATCAGCCCCTGGCTGGGCAATCACTGCCGTTTCACGCCCACCTGTTCCCAGTACGCGGTTACGGCCATCGAGCACCACGGTGTCATACGCGGCAGCTGGCTGGCGATCCGGCGGGTCGGACGCTGCCACCCCTGGCACGCCGGCGGTTTCGACCCGGTGCCGGGACAGGCCTGCCACTCCACGCACAATAACCAGACCCAAGAACACACCCATGGATAACCCACGCGTATTACTGGCCATTGCCCTCTCCTTCCTGGTCCTGCTGATCTGGCAGTCCTGGATGCAGGACTACGGCCCCAAGGAACCGGCACCCGCGCCGCTTGCCACGGAAACAGACACAACCGGGGTACCACCGGCAACCGCGGTCACGGGTGAAGACCTGCCGTCGGCTGAAACGGACCAGGCGCTGCAGCCGGCCGAGCCGGCCTCGGCGGAACTGCCCGCCGGCCAGCAGGTCGAGGTGATCACCGACCAGTTCCGCGCCATTATCGATACCCGGGGCGGTGACCTGCGCGAAGTCGATCTGCTGCAGTACCCGGAGACCACCAAACCCGACAGCCCCCCGTTCCGCCTGCTGGAAACCGGTAGCCGGCAACTGTTCATCGCGCAGAGCGGCCTGCGTGTCGGCAAGGAGCCGGAACCCAATCACCATGCCAGTTTTCGCGTGGAACAGACAAGATTCGAACTGCCCGCCGGCGCCGACGAACTGGAGGTCCCGCTTCACTGGACCGACGGCAAAGGCGTGGAGGTCACCAAGATCTATCGTTTCCACCGCGACAGCTTCGTGATCGACGTCGAGTTCCGCGTTTCCAATCGCGGCACCGAGGCCTGGAAAGCGCAGCCCTATTACCAGTTGCAGCGCACACCGCTGGCGAAGAAAAGCCGTTTTCTCTACACCTACACCGGTGGCGTGATCTACAGCCCGGAAGAAAAATACGAAAAAATCAAATTCGACGACATGCAGGAGCAGAATCTCAACCGGGAAATCACCGGTGGGTGGGCCGCCATGCTGCAGCACTATTTTGTCGGTGCCTGGGTACCGCCGACCGACCAGCCGGAGCGTTATTACACGCGGGCGCTCCCGGGTGAGCGCTATGTCATCGGCCTCATCGGCCCGTCGCTGTCGGTGGCACCGGCCGGCGAGCAGTCCACGGCGACGAGCCTGTTTGTCGGTCCCAAGCTTCAGCACGTCATGGAGAAAGTGGCACCGGGACTGGAGTTGACCGTCGACTACGGCAAACTGACCTTTATTGCCAAGCCGATCTACTG
Source organism: uncultured Thiogranum sp. (assembly GCA_965544455.1). Lineage (GTDB taxonomy): Bacteria > Pseudomonadota > Gammaproteobacteria > DSM-19610 > DSM-19610 > Thiogranum. The sequence goes on along the minus strand of CBEUNK010000075.1, from coordinate 9,498 downwards.
GCTGCTGGAAAAGATCCATGGCCTGGTCGGTAACTGGGGCTGGTCGATTATTTTCCTCACCATCCTGATCAAACTGGCGTTCTTCAAGCTGTCAGAGACCAGTTACAAGTCCATGGCCAACATGCGCAAACTGGCGCCGCGGCTGCAGTCGCTGAAGGAGCGCTACGGCGACGACAAGCAGAAGCTCAACCAGGCGATGATGGACATGTACAAGAAGGAAAAGGTCAATCCGCTGGGAGGCTGTCTGCCGGTGCTGGTGCAGATACCGGTGTTCATCGCCCTGTACTGGGTGTTGCTCGAAAGCGTCGAGATGCGCCAGGCGCCGTTTATGCTGTGGATGCAGAACCTGTCGGCGCCCGATCCCTATTACATTCTGCCGCTGATCATGGGTGCGACCATGCTGATCCAGCAGAAATTGAATCCTGCTCCCATGGATCCCATGCAGGCCAAGGTGATGATGATCCTGCCGGTGGTGTTTACCGTGTTTTTCGCTTTCTTCCCGTCGGGCCTGGTGCTCTACTGGGTGGTCAACAACACGCTCTCGATCGCCCAGCAGTACGTGATTACCAAGCGCGTGGAGGCCGGGACCGCCTGATCGTCTCTCGGTGATGCACGCTCACACCGACACGATCGCCGCCATCGCTACACCACCCGGGCGCGGTGGTGTCGGTATCATCCGCATTTCAGGGCCGGCTACACCGGAACTTGCCACCCGGCTGCTCGGTAAGCTGCCCCGGCCACGCAACGCCGAGTTACATGATTTTATGGACGCTTCCGGCCAGGCCATCGATACCGGCCTGTGCCTGTATTTCCCCGCACCCCGTTCCTTCACCGGCGAACACGTCCTGGAACTGCACGCCCACGGCGGCCCGGTAGTACTCGACCTGTTGCTGGCGCGGGTGCTGGAACTGGGTGTCCGCCAGGCCCGGCCGGGCGAGTTTTCGGAACGCGCCTTTCTGAACGACAAGCTGGACCTGGCCCAGGCCGAGGCGATTGCCGACCTGATCGACAGCAGTACGGCCAGCGCGGCGCGCGCGGCGACGCGTTCCCTGCAGGGTGAGTTTTCCCGTCAGGTGGAGGCGCTCACCCGTGCACTGATCGATTTGCGCACCTTTGTCGAGGCCGCGATTGATTTTCCCGAAGAGGAAATCGATTTTCTCAGTGACGGTGAGGTCCAGCGAAGCCTGGACAGGGTTACCGGCGACCTGCAGCAACTGCTCGCCGGCGCGCGCCAGGGTTGCCTGTTGCGTGACGGTATGACGCTGGTGCTGGCCGGCCAGGCCAACGTCGGCAAGTCGAGCCTGCTGAACCGTTTGTCAGGGCGAGAAACCGCCATTGTGACACCGGTGGCCGGTACCACCCGGGATGTGCTGCGCGAACACATCCAGATAGATGGCCTGCCCCTGCATGTCATCGATACCGCCGGCCTGCGCGACAGCGACGACCCGGTCGAACAGGAAGGTGTGCGGCGCGCCTGGGCGCAGATAGAACAGGCCGATCGCCTGTTGCTGGTAATCGACGATCAAACCGGCTTTACCGGCGCCGACCGCCAGGTGCTGGAACGCTTACCGGCGACCCTGCCCTGCACCCGCGTGTTCAACAAGATCGACCTGAGCGGGCGCAAAGCGGGCGTGCGGGAAACAGCTGATGGTATCGAAGTGGCATTGAGCGCCCGCAGCGGTGAAGGTATGGCTGCCCTGCGCGATCACCTGAAAGCCGTCATGGGTTACACCGATAGCGCTACCGGGACTTTCAGTGCCCGCCGCCGTCACCTCGATGCCCTGCGCCGTGCGGCCTGCAACCTGGAGAATGCCCGGGCCTGCCTGAATACCGGGAGCGGTGAATTACTGGCCGAGGAACTGCGGCTGGCGCAGCAGCACCTGGCGGAAATCACCGGCGAGTTCACCAGTGACGATCTGCTGGGCGAAATTTTTTCCAGCTTCTGTATCGGTAAATAATAATCTGCTGCAATGCTACTGTAGCAGGCATCTTGTAGCGCCTCGCGTTTAATACGGCTACACTCCGCCGCGGCCTGCCTGCCCACAGTCTCTATGTGGGTGGTTGCTTTTATTTTGGAATATTTTTCAAACCTGTGTGCTCTACATAGCTAGAACATCCGCCGTGGTGTTTTCAGGTTTTTACAGGAGGAAAGGAATTATGAAGTCCGCTTTATCACTCTCAGCCGTTGTGCTCAGTCTGGCACTGGCCGGTTTTGCCGGTAGCATTCAGGCTGATCCGCTCGCCAAGAAGCCCGCCTCATCGGAGGGCATGTTCCACCCCAAACGCATCATGCCGGTACCCGAGGCGCCGGAAGATAAACCTTTTGCCGAGCATTTTGCGGTGTTTCATATTTCCAGTGGCGACGAGTTCGCGCAGAAACTGGTACTGAACAATGCGCAGAACCTGTCCAATTTCTACGGACCGGACAAGGTCACCATTGAAGTGGTCGCCTACGGCCCCGGCTTACGCGCCCTGTTCAAGGAAAACACCTTTTCCAAGCGCATCCAGCGCATGGCTGACCAGCAGGGCATCACCTTCTCGGCCTGCGCCAATACCATGAAAGGCATGGGTCGTGACCTGCCCACCCTGAACAAGGTAGCCAAGGTGGTTCCCGGTGGCGTGGTGCGCATTATGGAACTGCAGGAAGCCGGTTGGACCTATATTCGTCCCTGATGCCCGGCTTAACCTGGAGCGCTTAAAAAATTGAATGTTTGTGTTAGCAGCGCATTTACGTTAGTACATAAGCATTGGCAACTGTTTCAGACGTTGCTTTGATACAACAATTATCTGTAAAGGAAGGATTGGAAATGGCTACAAAGATCAAATCGATTACAGGTTTGCTCGCTGTATTCGTAACACCGCTGTTATTGTCCAGCGGTGCCGAAGCGGCAAACTGGTTCAAACTGCGCGGCACCGAACCCGGCGGTACCGCGCACACCCTGCAGGTGTGGGGTTTCCTGCAGCCGCAGTTTGTCAAGGATGACAGTGACGATATCGAAGGCGCGGTTGGTGGTCTGGCGGGTGCAAACGGCACCAAGCCGGTTCCCGGTACCATCCCGCCGGACCGTACCTCGCAGCAGTCTTTTTATATGCGCCGCGCGCGTATCGGTATCCGCGGCACCATGATCCCGGTAAGCAACGATATCGATTACTTCCTGCTGACTGAATGGGGTCAGAACGGCGTGACCCGCGGTGGTGGTGCCGCCCACCTGCTGGACTCGTCCATCACCTTCAACCAGCTTTCGCGCGGCCTGGATGACGATGGCCTGCATAACCTTGGCATGCGTATCCGCATGGGCCAGTTCCTGTTCTCCCAGACTTCCGAGGCACTGTCACACTCGACACCCGGCCGTCGTGTGCATATCTTCATGCCGGAAGCGACCTTTGCCAACGCGTTGATGCGGCCGGCCAATGATAATGGTGTGCACAACTGGCCGGAAGATGAAGTGTCCGTGAATGCGGGTCGTGACGTTGGTGTGGAACTGTTCGACTACGCGGAATTCAAAGACCCCATCCTGAGCGGTGGTCCATTGGAATTCACCTATTCCATAGGCCTGGGTAATGGCAACACCATCGGTGAATTGAACCGGGATGGCAATTTCCGCAAGTACGCCTGGTTGTCGATCGCCAAGCTGTTCGACAACACACGCGGCCCGCGTCGCCACGATCTCCAGCTGTATGGCTGGTATCAGAAAGGTGATATCTCATTTAACAGTGATCTGAACGGTGATGGTCGACCCGATGGATTACCTATCCCCGCCGGCGGTAATCGTAATCCGGGAAATCTTAATACTAACGGTGCAGTGCCCGGGCAATGTGGCGGTTCGAACCCTGCTGGTGTAGCGTTCGCTTGTGCCAGTCCTGGAACCCGCGTCTTCAAAAACGGCAACCAAACGGACGAGGAACAGAAATACTGGGGTTACGGTATCGAGTATTTCGACAAGCCCTTCGACAGCCTGGGCCAGATTCGCTTCGAGGCCGAGTACCAGAAGCAGGATGGCCTGACATTTGACGGCGCCCAGTCACCATCGACCACCGTTCACGATAATATCGGTGGGTTTGAAAGTATCCTCTACCAGGTGGACGGGGAAAACACCGGTTGGTATGTCGACCTCGGTTATGATATCCACGGCCACCTGCGCGCCATGGGCATTCCTGCCAAACGGACGACCTTGAACGTGCGTTACGATGAATTTAATCGTAATAATGGTAATGCGGTTAGAGAGGTCAACTGGAAGACCTGGTCGGTAAGCGGTGAGTACTTCTTCCACAAGAAAGCCCGTGCAACACTGACCTATCAGTTCCGCGACTTCAGCGCGAACAAGCGTACCGGTGGCTTCAAGACGAATGGTAATGCGGTTATGGATGCTATTGATAACCGACTTGGCCTGCAGGTTACCTTCATTTATAAAAATGTACTCCTCCGCTAACGCTTTAACGTTGAGCTAAAGCACATTGAGAGGCTCGCAAGAGCCTCTTTTTTTATCTGTCAAAATCACCGGTGGTATGCGAGCATACTCATCCGATAGCGCGTATAAACGTGGAAGTTGTTGATGCTGACCAATAGCCACCGTATCCATTTTTTGGCAACCCTGCTTGGCCTTGCCTGTTGTTTGCTCTGGGCAGGAAGTAGTCAGGCGGAACGCTTTAAATCACGCGGCGTATCCATCCCCGATGCAACCGGCGTGTTTGTCCAGGGCGTAACCCGCCTGGTAAAAACCGGTAATGGCGCCGAGTTGACATTGCCGCTGAACAGCAATGAAAGCTGGGAACTGCTGAACCGCGTACTGGCGCGGTTCAATATCAAGACCCGGGAGCAGGACCCGGAAAAGTATCGGCTGATTACCGGCTGGGTTTTATGGGTCTGGGATCCCGACCTTGAACTCGGCCAGAGCAAGCCGCCTTTAAAGGCCTTGTCGCGCACCTATGAACGCCATCGTTTCGAGTTCAGTGTGCGCCCCGACAGCGCATCCGGGCAGGCCGTGATTGGTATTCGCGATAATGCACGGCAGCGAGAAGTCGATATCACACCTGACAGTGAATATTCATGGTTACAGTGGCAGGATGCAGCGGCCCAGGGCGCTGCCGCCTGGGGTTTTCTGCGCCGCCTGCAGGGAGACTTCGAATCGGCATTGTCATCGCGCCTGGTGCCGTCGACGCTATCCTCCCCGCGCATTATCGAGACGGTGACGTCACCGGTGCCGGCTGCACCCACGGTGGCGGCCCCCGCTTCCGCACCGGCGGCGATTATGGTTGCACCGAGCCGGACGTTGCCGACACCCGGGCCGACGCCGGACAAGCCGATGCGCAGTGAGCCCGTCAAGGGTCCGTTGCCCACGGAGGAACCTCCCCGGGTGACGCCTGAAGAACCGACGGGTATCGCGGAGAAGCCGCGGCCGGAACCCTCTTCCTCCATCGCGTCACGAGCCGTTGAACCCGCTCCGATCAAGATGGAAAAACAGGCGAGCACGGCAACATCCCGAGACACATCTGCACCCATGGCCGTCCAGGGCGGCCTGCTGGTGGATGGCGGGCTTGACGCGACCTGGGCGGCACTGCTCCCGGCGATCGAGGCGCTGGGTGTCAAGCTGCAAAGCAGCGATCCGGTCCAGCATATGCTGACGACGCAGTGGATCAATGCCCGGTACGAGAAAAAGAACCAACAGTTCACGCTGGAGTCAAAGACTGAGGAGCGCTGGGCGTTCAATCTATGGGGCAAGGGCCGGGAACGGCACCGTTTCCAGTTGATACTGATTCCGGTAGATGGTGGTGCCCGGACCATGGTGTACGCCTACCATACCGGTTTCCAGGTGGAGACCGACCGGACGCCGGATTCCTCCCAGACGCTGCTTTACTGGAAAGACCACAAGACCGACCCGGCCGTTGCCATGGCCTTTCTGCGGCGGTTGCGGCTCGTGGTCAGACAATAGACCCAACTCTCAGGAGGTGCTTCATGTCTGCACTGAAGAAAACCAGCCCGACCTTGTCACTCGCCGCCGGTATGCTCGTCGTCGGCGCCCTGTCGCCAGGCGGTGATACCCTGGCAGCTGAAAATCCATTTTCGTCCAGCCGGTTGCCGGGCGGTTATATGATCGCTGCCGACGATATGATGAAGGGCAAGGAAGGAAAATGCGGCGAAGGCAAGTGTGGTGGCGCCAAGGACGAAAAGGAAGCGGTCTGTGGTATCTACTCTGTGGGTAGTGCACACAAGGACGACTCCAAGGTAAAAGATGGAAAGTGCGGCGGCCATAAGGTCGTGGAGGCGTTATGCGGTGGTGACCGCTAGTTCATTTAATAAGGAGGGATAATATGTTTCGTGCTCGTTTGGTTCTGTTGTCTACACTGTTGTTTCTGCCGCTCGTCCAGGCGGCGGACAATGGCCTGGTGACGATGAAAAGCCCGTACAGTGTTGACGAAACGCTCGACCGTTTTGAGAAGGCGGTGAAGAGCAAGGGCATGACGGTGTTTGCGCGTGTCGACCATACCCAGGGGGCTGACAAAGTCGGCCTGGAACTACGGCCGACCAAGGTGCTGATATTCGGTAACCCGAAAATCGGTACCTTGCTGATGCAGAGCAACCAGACGGCCGGTATCGACCTGCCGCTCAAGCTGCTCGCCTGGCAGGATGCGGATGGGCAGGTTTGGATTGCCTACAATGATCCCGGCTACCTCGTGCAGCGGCACAACATCGGTGACCGTGACCCGGTGGTGGCCAAGATGCGCAAGGCGCTTGGCAATTTTACAGCGATGGCGACAGGCAAATAAAACGTGGCTAAAAAAGGCGGGCGGTGTCAGTATGTTCCGCCCGCCTTTTTTATGGCCTTGTCAGATTTCCGGAATGCTGTCGACCTTGACGTACTTCCAGCCGGCCTGCAGCCGACCGATGATGTGATCGATGGCGGTTTTGTCCGTGTCGATATGCTGGATGATCGGCGGATTGATACCCTGCTTGCGCAGGTTGCGAATACCGTTGGCACAGGCGATGAAATGCACGTTGTCATGATCACGCATCATGGCGACAACCTGTGCCTTGAAAGGCGAGGTATCCGAACGCATCAGGTCCAGCCCGCCGGAATTGGCAATCACTTCAATCTGGCTGCCCGGCGTCTGGTTTTCATCGAGAAACTGTTCGATATAGCGCAAGGCGGCTGAGAACTGCTTCGGGTCGGACTCGCTGATGTGCAGCACCACGTGGTCGGTAGTGGGTTTTACAGCGGATGCTGCCGTCAGCGACGGTCCGCCGGACAATTCCTTGCCGGCGTAATAACCGAGAACGCCGGTGCCGAAGCCCAGCGCCATCACCAGCAGCGACGCAGCCAGGCCGTAGCTCGAGCCACCGCGTAACCAGCCCTTTTTCCTGACAGGCACAGCCGGCAGTGGCGATTCCACGTGCTCGAAACCGACCTTGATCAGGTCCTTGGCACGGCGCATCAGGTAGACGCGCTCACGCGTCTGTGAATCGTTTTCCATGGCCGCAAGCACAGTCTCGCAGTTGCCGGCATCAAGCTGCCCGTCAACGAACGCATTTAACATCAGGTCATCAATATAGTCTGTTTGCTTCATGGCACTACTTCACTATCCGAATGTGTTGTTTACCCGTAATGGATTCGACGGCACTGCCGTCCAGCCGGGCCAGCAGATTTTTTCTCGCCCGGTGCAGGCGGCTCATTACGGTGCCGATGGGGATTTCCAGTATCTCCGCGACATCGCAGTAGGAAAACTCTTCCAGGTCGACCAGCGAAATGACCTGGCGCTGCTGGGCCGGCAGCGTGGCTACGGCCTTTCTGACCTGGTGGACGATCTCAAGTTCCTGGTACTGCCCCGCCGGTCCAACCTCTTCATCCGGCATGTCGTCGTCGAGCTCGTCATGCGACTTCTTGCGCCGCAGGTAGAGCCGCCAGTTGTTGTTGAGGATGCTGTAAAGCCACGCAAACAGGCGGGTTTCGTCCCGCAGTTGCTTGATATTGGCGATGCCGCTGGTCATGGTTTCCTGTGCCAGGTCATCGGCCAGCATCTCGTCACCACACCACGCCAGCGCGACCCGGTACAGGCGGTTGCGGGATTCCGCAATGCGGCTTTTCAGAGAAACAGACGTACAGAACTTGGTTTTTGGCATAGTACAGACTAGATACACTTTGGCCGGATTTTATTCTGTTTCACGGTAACTTTTACGTAAGCCATCCGAATCAATTGTTTGCCTTGTTTTTCATACGGTTACGAATCACACTGTTTAAAGCGAGTACCTGCCGGCCCGCAGACCGCCCTAACAGGGCTAACGGCAGATATCGCTGGACGCTGTAGGCTCCAACCGGTCGCCGTTATAGAGTCTCCGGGCCGGCAACGGGCCTGTTACAATTTTGCCGGCCATAACCGGTCACCACCAAGGCCACGGTAACTATCCGCCATTATGCGCATTATTAACAGTGTCCTGGGCGACGCCAGCGGCGGCCGCTGGCAGGTCGTGTGCGACTACAGCCGTCTCTTGAAGCAGCAGGGCCACGAGGTTGTTCTCCTGCTGGACCGGCAGCGGGCACCGGAAACTGCTGCGTTGCCCGCCGGTATCGACGTCGAGTTCATCAGTAACCATGGTCATTATGACTACCTGGCCGCCTGGCGAGTACGGCGCTACCTGAAAAGCTTCACACCGGATCTCGCCATCGCGCATTGCAGTCGTTCCGTGGCCCTGCTCAAGCGGGCGCTGGCCGGTTCCGCGCCGCTGCTGGCGGTCAGCCACAGCCCCAAGGTCAGGCGGCTGTTACCGGCCGATGCCTGCATCGCCCTGACGCGTGATATCCAGGCCCGTTTCGAGGCAGCCGGGAGCGGCAAGCCCTGTTTCGTGGTGCCGAACATGATTGCGGTCGATCCACAGCGGCCACCGGAGTCCCGGCCCCGGCACCGGCCGGTGCGCCTGGGTGCCCTGGGACGGTTCGACCAGGTGAAGGGTTTCGATGTTTATATCGATGCCCTGGCCGAACTGAAACAGGCCGGGCGGGATTTCGTTGCCGTGCTGGGGGGCGCCGGTCACGAGGAAGCCGCACTGAAGGCACGGGCCGGGACAGCAGGGCTGGCCGATCGCTCGAGCTTTCCGGGCTGGGTCGAGGATACCGACCGTTTTCTGGCCGACATCGACATCCTGTGCGTGCCGGCGCGTTCCGACGCCTTCGGCCTGACACCCCTGCAGGCGACACGCGCCGGCACGCCGCTGGTGTTGTCCACGGCCTCGGGGCACCGGGCCATGTTCGCGGCCGGAACAGAAGCACTGTTCGCCGACATCGGCGATGTGCCGCAGACAGCCATGCAGCTGGGGCGCCTGATAGACGATCCGGTGCTGGCAGGGCAGTTACGTCAGGCGGCATTTCAGCGACTGGTGGATGATTACAGTGAGCCGGTAGTGGCTGAAAGGCTGTATAAAATCATTGAAAAATATAAATAATAAGTAACTATATATAAATAATGTTTTACATAATATTGGGGTAATACCCTGTAGGAGCGGCCCCC
>CBEUNK010000074.1:0-12686 GCA_965544455.1 uncultured Thiogranum sp. | reverse complement strand
ACATCGCGCGGTTCCGCCAGGGCGCGGCGCAACTCGATTTGCCGCTGATGGATTCGGATACCGCCATCCAGCCCCTGCTGGTGGGCGACAGTGGAACGGCGCTGGCGTTGAGCCGGGCGCTGCACCGGCACGGCGTGCTGGCGACCGCCATTCGTCCGCCGACCGTGGCGCAGGGCGCCGCGCGACTGCGGGTCACCCTGTGTGCGCGACACCGTGGCGACCAGATCGATGTCCTGCTCGAGGCGCTGGCCGTATCCTGCCGGGAGTGTCTGCATGCTGCACACTGAGGTTCACGGCACCGGCCCCGACCTGGTGATGGTGCACGGCTGGGGCATGCACACCGGTGTCTGGGAAGACTGGGCCGCTACGCTGGCCAGCCGCTTCCGCGTGCACCTTGTCGATCTGCCGGGGCACGGATGCAGCGATTTTACCGTCGGCGAGTCGCTGGATGACTGGTCGGCGGCGCTGGCCGCGTCAGCACCCGACAAGGCCTGGTGGCTCGGCTGGTCGCTGGGAGGACTGCTGACGCTGAACCTGGCGCAGCGTCACCCGGAACGGGTACGTGGCCTGCTGCAGCTGGCGAGCACCCCGCGTTTCGTGACATCGGACGACTGGCCACAGGGCGTCGAAACGGCCGTGTTCGACCAGTTCGCCGACCAGCTGACCGGTGATGTCGACCGTACCCTGGGCCGCTTTCTGGCCTTGCAGGTGCGCGGCGCGGCCCGCAGTGGCGCCACCCTGCGGCGCTTGAGGACGCAGCTCGCCCAACGGCCGCGGCCACGGGCCGACGCCCTGAGGGCCGGTCTGCGCTTGTTGCAGGACAGCGATCTGCGGGCAGTGCCGGCCGCGCTCACCGTGCCCCTGCACTGGCTGTTCGGTGGCCGCGATACCCTCGTGCCGGCCTCAATCGGCGCGCAGTTGCCGGGCCGTCACGCGGTGGTCGGCGGAGCCGGTCACGCGCCGTTTCTGTCGCACCCCGACGCGTGTACCACGATAGCCCTGGACTGGTTGACGGCGACAGACGGCGGGAACCGTTATGCAGCCCGCTGATCGCCTGCCGGACAAGGCACAGGCGCGCCGCAGTTTCGAACACGCGGCGGCCGCCTATGATCAGGCGGCGGCGTTGCAGCAGGAAGTCGGTCAGCGTTTGCTGGAGCGCCTGGAATTGATGAAAATACAGCCGCGGCGGGTGCTGGATCTCGGCTGCGGTACGGGCCAGTGCATTCCCGGACTGATGTCCCGCTATAAAGCCGCGGAGATAGTGGCGCTGGATATCGCCGCCCCGATGCTGTCGCAGGCGCGCCGGCGTGGCCGCTGGCTGCGCCGGCCGCGCTGTATATGCGGCGACGCGGAACGCCTGCCGCTGGCCGACAGCAGCGTTGACCTGGTGTTTTCCAACCTGATGTTGCAGTGGTGCGTGGATCTTGACCGGGTGTTCGGAGAGCTGCAACGGGTGCTGCGCCCCGGCGGCCTGCTGCTGTTTACCAGCTTCGGCCCGGACACGCTGCAGGAGTTGCGTGATAGCTGGTCGCGTGTCGACGGCTATAATCATGTTAATGCTTTTCAGGATATGCACGATGTGGGTGATGCACTGGTACGGGCGCGGTTTGCCGATCCGGTCATGGATGTCGAGCGTCTCACGGTAACTTACCCCGATGTGTGGCAGCTGATGCGTGAACTCAAACAGATTGGTGCCCATAACGTCACCGCCGGCCGGCCGCGCGGCCTCACCGGCAGGTCGCACATGCAGGCATTGGTAGAGGCTTACGAGCGTTTCCGGGAGGGCGGCATACTGCCGGCCAGTTACGAGATTGTTCACGGCCATGCCTGGGGCAGTGATGCAGCCACTGTGCGCAGTATTCCGGTCGATACCCTGGGGCGACGGCCATGACGCGCGGTTACTTTGTCACCGGTACCGATACCGGCGTAGGCAAAACCTGTGTCAGCCTGGGCCTGATGAAGCTGCTGCAGTCACAGGGGCACGTGGTGACGGCCATGAAGCCCGTTGCCAGCGGTTGCCGGTTCGCGTCCACCGGTCTCGTCAGCGACGATGCCCTGAAATTGCAGGCCCAGGCATCGTTCTCCACGCCCTACGAGCAGGTCAATCCCTACGCCCTGGAGCTTCCCATCGCGCCCCACCTCGCCGCGCAGGCGCAGGGCATGACGATCGAGCTGGCGGTCATCGAGCAGGCGCTCGGCGAACTCACCGAGGCGGCCGACCGGGTGGTGGTCGAAGGTATTGGAGGCTGGCTGGTGCCGATCGATGCAACCCGGACCATGGCCGATGTGGCGCAGCGCCTGGCACTGCCGGTTATCCTGGTTGTGGGGGTGCGCCTGGGCTGTCTCAATCATGCGCTGTTGACAGCGGCGGCTATCAACAACGTTGAGGTACCGTTTGCGGGCTGGGTGGCCAACCGGCTTGATCCCGGATGTCAGGCGGCGGACGAAGTTGTCGAGGCGCTGCGCGAACGCTTGACAGTACCGTGCCTGGGCGAGCTGCCCTATATGCAGGATGAGGCGTCACTGACGGAGCAACTCAGTCGGTTTCACCTGTAGTTGGGGGATGGCAGCCCGATAAAGGCGTGCGGGCAGGTGCCTAGCGGAGCTTTTTCCTGACCCTGCGGATTTCGCGGGTGGCGGGCTCGTAACCGTTCTCCTGGGCTTTCTCCAGCCAACCCAGTGCCTGTCCGTAGTCACGGTTGCGCTCGCTGGCATAGAGCTTGCCAAGGTTATACTGGGCCGGCGGGTAACCCTGGTCCGCCGCTTTTTGCAGCCAGATCATGGCCTGGCTCGTATCGCTGTCGGTGCCCCGGCCCTCGAGATAAAACACGCCCACCTTGTACTCGGCTTTGTCCAGCCCTGCCTGCGCGGCCTTGAGGTACCAGTGGAAGGCCTGATCTTCGTCTTCGTCGGTGCCGCGGCCTTTTTCAAACCGGTAGCCGACATCGTACTGGGCATCCAGGCTGCCTTGCTCGGCCTGGGCGAGTTTACGTTCGAAAACCTCCTTGCTACCGGCGAGCAGGGTGGTGGCAAACAGCAGGGCGAAAGCCGTTGTGAACATTCTCAGAAGAGTTTTCATAGTCCCGGTCCCGGCAATTCCCTGTGCCTGAATCAATGAGTGGATTCAATCTATGTGACTTATATCTCATAATTTCGGCCGGGCAGAGGGTGACTTGAACCCTATTTTCTTTTTCGGCGATGGCAATCGGCCCGGTGCTGTCTTAAACCCGGTCACGGGCGGTCAGTAAAAGATATAAATAAGTAATGTATTATATAATAAAGTTATAAAAAACTAAGTATCTGACATAGTTAGAATTTATGACTACAAATTTTAATTTTTTTTGCACCCCTTTCGAGCGCTGATGTAGCATGCGCTGCAACGCGCGAGACGGCGGTTTTTTCTCGTGGCCCATGCTGTTATAGAGGTAACGCGGTGGTCGCAACCCAGTTTGACAAGTTTGCCAGTCACCGTCGGTTTATCATCAGGCCCAATTGTTCGCTGCCATGGCGGGATGCCGTGCGGTTCTATGCAGGCATGGTTGTGGTCTCGTTCGGTATCGCCATTGCGTTTGCCTGGCACGGCGCCTGGTTGATACTGCCTTTCGCCGGACTGGAAATGCTGGTACTGGGCATCGCGCTCTACGTGGTGGCGAGGCGTTCCAGCAGCTGGCAGGAAATCTCGATCAAGGCCGATCGTATCCAGGTGATCGAGCATGATTCCAGGCGGTTGCAGGAGCAGTCGTTCCAGCGGGCATGGGCGCAGGTTATACACGAGGATGCGGCGAATAAAAATCATCCCTCGAGGTTGAGTATTCGTTCGCACGGCCGCAGCGTAGAGGTCGGCGCCTGCTTGAACGAAAAGGAAAAATGCGACCTGGCGGAACAATTAGGCCGCGCCGTACGTATATTATGAATAAGCCCGTGCAGCAGTCCGTTTGACTTGCCGCCCGAAAACGAGAGCAGATTTCAGGAGTTGGAAGGAGAGATGTTGGCATGTTGTTAAATAAAACAAAACGAGCGCTGACGGCGGTCGCGGGGATGCTGGGAATGTTCGGAGCGGGGTCGGCGTTCGCCGACTACGGTCTGAACCTGACGCCCGGTGTGACACCGATCAGTCACGAGGCGCATGACCTGCATATGCTGATCGTCAAGATCTGCGTGGGTATCGGCATTGTCGTTTTCGGTGCGATGTTTATTTCCATACTCAGTCACCGCAAGTCCAAGGGCGTTCAGCCGGCGCAGTTCCACGAGAGCACTGCCGTGGAAATCATCTGGACCATCGTCCCTTTCCTTATCCTGGTGGGTATGGCCATTCCGGCGACCAAAGCGCTGGTGGCCATGGAAGATACCAGTGACGCCGATCTCAGTATCAAGGTCACCGGCTACCAGTGGCGCTGGGGTTATGACTACGTCGACAACGATGTGAGCTTTATCAGCACACTGGCAACACCCAAGGAGGCGATTTACAACCAGCAGGACAAGGGTGAACACTACCTGCTGGAAGTGGACAAGCCCCTGGTGGTGCCGGTCAACAAGAAGGTCCGGCTGCTGATTACGTCCAACGACGTGATCCATGCCTGGTGGGTGCCCCAGCTGGGTATGAAGAAGGATGCCATTCCGGGCTTTATCAACGAGATGTGGTTCAAGATCGAAAAGGAAGGGACCTACCGGGGCCAGTGTGCCGAGCTGTGCGGCAAGGACCACGGCTTCATGCCGATTGTGGTTGTCGCCAAGAACGAAGCTGACTACAACCAGTGGGTGGTCGCGCAAAGTGGTGCGGCGGTTACCGAGCAGGCGGCCGCACAGCGGGACTGGAGTATGGCCGAGCTGATGGAGCGTGGTGAAAAGGTTTACAAGACCACGTGCGCCGCCTGTCACCAGGCAAATGGTGAAGGTCTTCCGGGCACGTTTCCGGCGCTCAAGGGCGGGGCCGTGGCAACCGGGCCCAGTGATGCCCACCTGCAGCTGGTCATGAACGGCAAGGCCGGTACTGCGATGGCAGCATTCGCCGGGCAGTTGAGTGATACCGACCTCGCGGCCGTTGTCACCTACGAACGCAACGCCTGGGGCAACAACACCGGCGATCTGGTCCAACCTTCCGAAGTTAAAGCCGCCCGCTAAGGGTCGTGGAGGAGAAGTAATGAGTACCGCAACAACACACGACGCACATCACGAAGAACACCCGAGCGGCCTGATGCGCTGGGTAACCACCACCAATCACAAGGACATCGGCACGCTGTACCTGCTGTTCTCGCTGTTGATGTTTATCGTCGGTGGCGCCATGGCCATGATCATTCGCGCCGAACTGTTCGAGCCGGGACTGCAGTTCGTCGAGCCGCAGTTCTTCAATTCCATGACCACTATGCATGCCCTGGTGATGATTTTCGGCGCAGTCATGCCGGCTTTCGTCGGTCTGGCGAACTGGTTGATCCCGATCATGATCGGTGCGCCGGACATGGCGCTGCCGCGCATGAACAACTGGAGTTTCTGGATCCTGCCGTTCGCCTTTGCCATGCTGATCAGCACGCTGTTCATGGAAGGCGGGGCGCCGGCCGGTGGCTGGACCATGTACCCCCCGCTGGTGATGCAGACGGGTAACGCTTTCCCGTTCCTGATTTTCTCGGTTCACCTGATGGGTATTTCCTCCATCATGGGCGCCATCAATGTCATCGTCACGATCGTCAACTTGCGCGCGCCGGGCATGACGATGATGAAGATGCCGCTGTTTGTCTGGACCTGGCTGATTACCGCCTACCTGCTGATCGCCACCATGCCGGTGCTGGCTGGTTCGGTGACCATGCTGCTGACCGACCGCTTTTTCGATACCTCGTTCTTCAATGCGGCCGGTGGCGGTGACCCGGTGATGTTCCAGCACATTTTCTGGTTCTTCGGCCACCCTGAGGTTTACATTCTGATCCTGCCGGCCTTCGGTATCGTCTCGCAGATCATCCCGACCTTCGCGCGCAAACCGCTGTTCGGGTACAGCTCGATGGTTTACGCTACCGCCTCGATCGCTTTCCTGTCGTTCATCGTCTGGGCCCACCACATGTTCACCGTGGGCATGCCGCTGACCGGCGAACTCTTCTTCATGTATGCCACCATGCTGATCGCCGTGCCCACGGGTGTGAAGGTGTTCAACTGGGTGTCGACCATGTGGAAGGGGGCGATGACCTTCGAAACACCGATGCTGTTCGCGCTAGGTTTCGTGGTCATGTTTACCATCGGCGGGTTTTCGGGATTGATGCTGGCCATGGCGCCGGTGGATTTCCAGTACCATGATACCTATTTCGTGGTAGCGCACTTCCACTATGTGCTGGTGACCGGTGCGGTGTTCGCCATTATGGGCGCTGCCTATTTCTGGATGCCGAAATGGACCGGACACATGTATGACGAAAAGCTCGGCAAGCTGCATTTCTGGCTGTCGACCATCTCGGTCAATGTGCTGTTCTTCCCGCAGCATTTCCTCGGCCTGGCCGGTATGCCGCGGCGTATTCCCGACTACTCCGTGCAGTTCACCGAATTCAACCAGATATCCAGTATCGGTGGTTTTGCTTTCGGCCTGACCCAACTGCTGTTTGTCTACATTGTCTTCAAGACGATCAAGGGTGGTGAGAAGGCGACTGACCAGGTGTGGGAAGGTGCAAATGGCCTCGAGTGGACCCTGCCTTCGCCGCCGCCGTACCACAGTTTCACCACGGCACCTGACGTCAAGTAAGTGGGAACAGGACGGGTGCCTGCGGGCGCCCGCAACGATGTATGAGTGAATTAACGCAAAGAAAACGGGCGCGCACCCTGGCTATCGTGCTGGCGCTGGTGGCCGTGGCTTTCTACCTCGGCTTTATCTGGGCGACTGCGAGTGGATTCTGAGGCATGAGCCAGACCGGAAAAGAAGGCAAGCACAGAACGCTGCGACAAACGCTGTTCGTTGTGATGGCCATGTTCGGGTTTGTGTTCGCCCTGGTACCGCTTTATAACGTGCTGTGCGATGTCACCGGGCTGAACGGCAAGCCTCGTAACGAGGCCCAGCAGGTCGACACCAGCGGGCCGGACCTGGCCCGCACGGTAACGGTTGAATTTCTCGGCAGCGTCAATCAGTCGATGCCCTGGGAATTTCATCCGTCGGTAATGCGCATGAAAGTGCACCCGGGTAAAATGTACCGGACTTCGTTTTATGCGCGTAACCGTACGTCGGCCGCCATGATCGGCCAGGCCATACCCAGTATTTCGCCAGGGCTGGCAGCGCTGCATTTCAAGAAAACCGAGTGTTTCTGTTTCACCGAGCAGAAACTGGAAGCCGGCGAGGAAAAGGATATGCCACTGCTGTTCATGGTGGACAAGGATTTGCCTGACGATATCAGTACGCTGACACTGGCCTATACTTTTTTTGATAAACAGAAAGGTGTGAATTAAAACACCAAAGATGAGGATGTTGGAATGAGTGAAGCACATGGCGGTTATTACGTGCCCCACGGTACGCACTGGCCCATCGTTGGCTCTATCGGCCTGACGACGCTGGTCGTGGGTGTCGCCGTTTACCTGAACGGTTCAAGCGTCGGCATGACCATGATACTTGCGGGCCTTGCGATCACCCTGTTCATGATGTTCGGCTGGTTTGGTACGGTGGTCCGCGAAAGTGAAGCCGGTGCCTACAATGACCAGGTCGACAAATCGTTCCGCTGGGGGATGGGCTGGTTCATTTTTTCGGAAGTGATGTTCTTTGCCGCCTTCTTCGGCGCCCTGTTTTATGCGCGTATCTTTTCGGTGCCGTGGCTGGGCGGCGGTGATGCCGTCACCAGTGATGTGCTATGGAACGGTTGGGAAGCTATCTGGCCGACTAACGGTCCCGGTGATGTCGGCGGTGAATTCGAAACCATGGGGGCCTGGGGTATTCCGGCCATCAATACGCTGCTGCTGCTAAGCTCCGGTGTAACCGTAACATTTGCGCACTGGGCGTTGAAAAAAAGCAGCCGTGCCTCACTGGTCCTGTGGCTGCTGGCTACCGTGGTACTGGGTTTCACCTTCCTTGGGTTACAGATTTATGAATATAGTCACGCCTACCACGAATTGAACCTGACCCTTGGTTCCGGGATCTACGGTTCCACGTTCTTTATGTTGACAGGGTTCCACGGTTTTCACGTTACCCTCGGCGCCATCATGCTGTTTGTTATTATGCTGCGTTGTATGAAAGGGCATTTTACGCCCGATCACCATTTTGCCTTTGAGGGTGTGGCCTGGTACTGGCACTTTGTCGACGTGGTCTGGCTGGGTTTGTTTATCTTTGTCTACATCCTGTAAATATGGACCAGGCAAAAAAACGCCGCTTAGCGGCGTTTTTTTTTCTCCGGTTTTTTTAGTCGTTGGCTACGCCGGCTGGTGTGGCGGGATAAATACCGTGTGGTTTGATATGGCCGGTAAAGACACCCAGCATCAGAAGGGCGAAAAGCGAGACGGACAGGACAATGCGAACCGTCAGTGCCTTGGCGGTGCGTTCCGTCTGGCCCTTGTCCTTGACCAGGAACAGCATGCCGCTGCCGAGGCTGATCACGATCGCGAGCAGGGTGACGACGATAAGAACCTTGATAAGCATTGCATTGACCACCTGTGTACAGAGAAAACAGTATAGGTGATGCCGGCTTTTTCACCAAGCTGATCATTCGGCTCGATTGCCGGTGACTTATACGGGTATAGCAGATTTCACTTGCGGCTCCGCGGGGTGCTGCGTACCCTGCCGCCATGCATATAGGCAGCCTGGAGTTCAGCCCCGGCCGCTGGCCGACGCTCATTACCCTGATTCTGTTTGGGATATTGCTGTCGCTGGGCTTCTGGCAGCTCGATCGCGCTGACCAGAAACGCACGCTGTTGCAGCAGTATCGGGCCGGTTCGGGTGCGGCGTTGCTGCAGCTGGATGCACACCTGACGTCGGTGGAAGGTCTCGAATACCAGTTCGCCAGCGCTGCCGGCCACTACGACGGTTCGCACCAGTTCCTGCTGGACAACCGCACGCATAACGGTATGGCAGGCTACCAGGTGTTGACGCCCCTGAGGTTGCGCGGAGGGCAGGCCGGTGTCCTGGTCAACCGTGGCTGGCTGCCGGTCGGTGCCAGTCGGCAGGTACTGCCACCCGTGCAGGTAGGTGGCGGCGAGCGAACCGTGACCGGGCGTATCCAGCGGCCGTCAACCGAGGGCTTCAGGCTGGGGGAGGAGGAAATACGCCGCCACTGGCCTTATCGTATTCAGCATATTGACCTGGAACGGCTGGCCACCGAGCTGGGTTACCCGCTTCTGCCGGTGGTACTGTTGCTCGATCCGCAACAACCAGACGGTTATGTCAGGGAGTGGCACCCCCTGCATTTTGGCCCGGAACGGAATGTCGGCTATGCCATCCAGTGGTTCGGTATGGCAGCGGCACTGGCTGTGATCTATTTGGCAGTGAATCTACGTAAACCTGGAGAAGTATGACAGACTCAGCGAATGACACAGCAGCGCGGACCCGGTCCCGTGCTTCGTTGTTACTGATTTTTTCCCTGTTTGCGGCACCGGTGGCCATCGCCTGGTTGCTGTTTTTCGTATTCCCGGGCTGGATGCCGACCACCACCAGCAATCATGGTGAGCTGGTCGAACCGGCCAGGCCGCTGCCGGCTTTCCGGCTCAAGACCTTGTCGGGAGAAGATCTCACTGACAGCTTCCTGCAGGGCAAGTGGACGTTTCTCTATCTGCACCGGGGGCCGTGTGACGACGCCTGTATCCAGCAGTTGTACAAGGTGCGCCAGGTGCGCCTCACGCAGGGCAAGAACATTGACCGGCTGCAGCGCCTGATGTTGTGGGAGGCGGCCGGTGTAGACGCGCCGACTCGCCAGGAGCTGCAACAACATTTTCCCGGTCAGGTGATCGCCCTGTTGCCGGATAGCGGCATCCCGCTACTGGATACGATTGCCGGCCCGGTGCCGTTCGATTTCGATGGCGTCTATCTTGTCGATCCACTGGGTAACCTGATGATGCGCTATGTCCCGGACCAGGCGCCGCGCGGTATAATCAAGGATCTGGAAAGGCTCTTAAAATACTCCGGATTGGGGTAAAATACCGCGTTCTGCCGGGTTGCTGGCGAAAAACCGGACGACATGTGCTGGGGGCATGATGAGTTACTCAATGACGGCAAATGCCGCGCTTCAATGGCGGGATTACCTGGGTGTCTGCAAGCTCAAGGTGGTTGCGCTGATCGTCTTTACCGCCCTGGTCGGCATGTTTCTCGCGGTGCCGGGCATGGTGCCCTGGCAACCGCTGATTTTCGGCACGCTCGGGATCGGTATGGCGGCCGCGTCGGCGGCAGCGATCAACCACGTGGTCGATCATCACGTTGATGCACGTATGGCCCGCACGGCCAGTCGCCCGGTCGCCAGCGGTCACCTGAGCAGCCGCAACTGCCTGGTATTCGCCATCTCGCTTGGCGCGCTGGCGATGTGGATCCTGGTGCAGTTCGTCAACACACTCACCGCGGTGCTGACCTTTGCCTCGCTGATCGGCTATGCGGTCATATATACCTTGTACCTGAAGCGCGCCACGCCGCAGAACATCGTTATCGGCGGCGCGGCAGGCGCGGCGCCGCCGGTGCTGGGCTGGACAGCTGTTACCGGGCATGTCGACCCCAACGCGCTGTTGCTGTTTCTGATTATCTTCGTCTGGACGCCGCCGCATTTCTGGGCGCTGGCGATACACCGGCGCAACGAGTACGCCAAGGTAGATATTCCCATGCTGCCGGTGACGCATGGTGTAAACTTTACCCGCTTGCAGGTGCTGCTCTACACCATCCTGCTGGTGGTTGTCACCATCCTGCCTTATGCCACCCGTATGAGCGGGCTCGTCTACCTGGTCGGTGCACTGGCGCTGGGTATCGGCTTCCTGTACTACGCCCTGGCGCTGCTGCGTGATGACAGCGGCAAGCTGGCTATGAAAACATTCGGTTACTCGATCATCTACCTGATGGCGTTGTTTGCCTTCCTGCTGGTCGACCATTACCTGCTTATACATCTGCCGATTTAGTCCAACCAGGGCGGGGCTGGCTGGACCGTTGCAGACGGTGCCGGTCCCACTCCTCCCTTAAGTCCATTCAAACCCGGCCCGGCGCATTACCACCGAGGGCACCTTTTTCCCGGGTTTCATTGATCTGTATCAACCCCCCCTGCTGATTTTTAAGCGGTGCCTGTATTGCTAGACTGCCCCCGTTGAGAGATCCTGATAATCATTTTTTATGGCAATCACAGGTGTGGAAAAGTGCTGACTGAATCGTTATGCGAAGACAATATCGCTGTGTGTGTCAAGGATGCCGACAAGCGGGTGCTTGAGCAAAATGACTTGTGTCGGAAGATCTGTGGGGACTGCCTGGGGCAGTCCTGTGAAATGGGCTGCATGCAATTATACGCCGAAGACAATGACCACCAGTGGAAGACGTGGGGCAGCCGTGTGTACAAGAACAAATTCATGCATGGCGCCTTTTTTGATGTCGTACTGCTTTGCAGCGACAAACACATCACGACCTTCCTGCAGCCTTTGAAAGATAAGTATGAAATGGCACTGGAATACTACCGGTCAAAGGGTCTGACAAAGCGGGAAACCGAAATTGTGGCCATGACAATTCGTGGCATATCGAATAGCCGCATCTGTTCACAGCTGGCGATTTCCAGGGCGACGCTGAGGACGCACCTGAACAATGTTTATCGTAAATTCCGTGACCTGGGAGAGGTGCCGGAGTTTATACCGGCAAACCGCATACAGGGTTAAGTCCGGTCGGAATGTGATCGAACAGGGAGATTACGCATGAAACCTTGTGTCTTTATACACACCAATCACAAACAGATTGTCGGTGCCTATGTCGCCGAGCATGCGCTGCGTCGCTATTCCCGAAACAACGACAAATTTGACGTCAAGTTCATTCAGCTCAAGGACCACCCGTTCTTCAATGCGCGCGAAGGCCAGCTTTACCTGCGCGACGGCATGCGCCGTCCCTGGCTGAATAATGATCTGCAGTCATTTACTCCCCTGCGCTTCATGCCGCCTGAATTGATGGGCTATGAGGGGCGCTCCGTGGTGATCGACCCGGATATCTTCGCGGTTTCGGATGTCTGGGACCTGCTGTCCCGTGATATGCAGGGCAAGGCGATCATGTGCCGGCCGCGCACCGGCACCAAGGGCAGGTTCGACCGCTGCCTGGCCAGCAGTGTGATGTTGCTGGAAAACAGCCGGCTGACGCACTGGAAGGTCGAGGATAATTTCAACGAGATGTTCGAGGGCAAGCGCGACTACATGAACTGGATCTGCCTCAAGACCGAGCCGGCCGACAGTATCGGCCTGTTCGAGAACGAGTGGAATGATTTCGACCGGCTGACGGCGAAAACGCGCATGCTGCATACCACCAAGCGTAAAACACAGCCGTGGAAGACGGGGTTGCCCATCGATCACCGGCCGCGGGAAAAATTCCCCTATTTCCCGCCGCTGGCCTGGGTGATGAAAGCCCGGCGCAAGGTGTTCGGCGAATATGCGTTTCTGGGCCACTACAAGCCGCACCCGGATCCCAATCAGGAGAAGCTCTTTTTCGGCCTGCTGAAGGAATGCCTGGAGCAGGGCACCGTGACCGAGACCATGATCCGGGAACAGATGAGCCAGAATCACGTGCGCCATGACGCCTTCGAGGT
>CBEUNK010000073.1:0-13002 GCA_965544455.1 uncultured Thiogranum sp. | reverse complement strand
GGAGCTGCAATACTGGTATCGGTATATTCGCGGATACCTGTCGCATCCGCTACCGATCGGCGCCATGCTCGAAACGCCGGCGGGGGCACTGGATATTGCCGACTGGTTCACTACCGCGGATTTTGTGTCTGTGGGCTGTAATGACCTGATGCAGTGTCTGTTTGCGGCCGATCGTGACCGGCCCGAAGTGCGGTCTTACCTTGATCCTTATGCACCGCTGTTGTTCCGTTTTCTTAAACAGATGGCGGACAGCGCGTCTTCCGATCTCCACCGGCTACAGTTGTGTGGTGTTCTGCCGCAGCTGCCAGGTATTTTGCCGATTCTCCTGGGGCTGGGTTATCGTGCCTTTTCGGTTGATGTGACACTCGTTCCATCTCTTGTGCAGGTAGTGCAGGCGACGGCGATCGCTGACGCGCAGGCACTCGCGGCCGAGGTTTGTGCAGCGAGAGAGACCCGGCAGGTAGCCAACATACTGGAATCAAGGGCCGGTGTTCGTTTACCTTACCTGGCAAGCCGAGGCGGGCTATAGTTCAATACTGCTGCTAGCAAGGCAACTTTCAGGTCGAGGAAAGGCGTGTTTCATCCCGTGTGCCGCTGTCAAACAGGACCAGTTCCCAGCCGTCGCTGGCGGTGGCATAACGCAAAATGTAGATTGCACCATCATCGCCGCGCAGTTTGAAATAGCGGTACGCCGGGTCCAGCCAGCGGTCGATGATCTCATCCACCTGAATTTCTTTTTGACCCATAAAAAAACGGCGTGGCAACTCTTCGGCGCGGTGACCGGCATGGCATTCCACCCGTATTGTGCTTGTCTGCTGTTTACTGGGGCTCATTTTATTCCTCGAAGCGGGTTAAGGGCACTGACAAAATGAACTCCGTCACACTGGCAGCCAGGGATTGCTGGACAGCGCGCAGATGCGGCGTTGGTTGGCCAGTCGCGCATGCGCTCAATGCTCACGGTGCCATATCAGCTCGCCGTCTTTGCGCACCTCCTTGATGCGGTGCAGCGGAATACTGTGCAGTACACCATCACGGTCAGTCAGATCGAAGGAAAAATGGTCATCGGATTCGAAGATTATCTCCCGCATCGGGACACGAATAATGCGGTCTTCGACCCTGTCATAATAGCCGATAACGAATTCACCCTGGCTGAATTCCTTGTCCCAGCGAATGCGATTGAGTAACTCGTGGATCGGAATCATAAGGATGTTGACTATCCCGGCGGCCAGGCCCCTTGTCACCGCTGCCCTGCGACGTGGTGCTTAGATCGCGTCGGACGGTTCAAGATTGCGAAATACGCTTTCCAGTGGCAGTTTCATAGTGCAAATCTCCTTCTGTCCCCGGATTTTTATTATGGTACAAATTCGGGCGATTACTATGATCTTTGTCAAGCAGCCGTAATGCCCACAATCGCGCGACCAGGGCTGGGTCCCGGCTCCCCGGCATTGGAAAATCGCTTGAAAGCGCCGTATTGACAGTACTGGGTTACTGGTGACTTGCTCCGAACCGGAGCGGGCATTACTGTGGCCGACATGAAAGATAGCGAGTGTGTGAAGCTGTTGCAGTGGGCCTTGCCCCGGCTTCGCATGCGCTGGTCAGGATTCCGCAAGATACGTGGCCGAGTGTGTAAACGTATCGCACGACGGGTCAATGCGCTGCAACTGGGTAGCGTAATGGCATATCGTGATTATCTGGAAAAGCATCCCGGCGAGTGGCGAAAACTTGACGAATTGTGCCGGGTAACGATTTCCCGCTTCTATCGGGACAAGCTGGCGTTTGCGTTCCTGGGACAGGAGGTTTTGCCGGCACTTGCAGAGCAGGCGCTTACGCGGGGTGAGGAGGCCCTCGATGTGTGGAGCGCCGGTTGTGCTTCCGGGGAAGAACCCTACACGCTGGCGCTTATAGGGAAATTCCACCTGAAATCAGGCTTTCCACATCTGACGATGAACGTACTGGCGACCGACATCGATCGCCGGCTGCTTGAACGCGCAGAACGTGCTTGCTATACCTTTAGCAGCGTGAAGTATCTTCCGCCTGTCTGGCGTAAAACGGCCTTCAGCAGAGTCAGCGACAAGTATTGCCTGGACGCTGACTACAGGCGGGGAGTAACGTTCCAATGCCATGACATACGTAATGCTGTACCGGAAGGCCCCTTTCATCTGATATTGTGCCGTAATCTTGCCTTCACCTATTTTGAACCAGAGCTGCAGACAGCCATCGGGGCGCAGCTGCTTAATGAACTGAAACCGGGTGGTGCCCTGATGATCGGCACACATGAAGTCCTGCCGGAGGAGTTTCCGGGTCTTGAAGTATGGTCGCAGCGATTGGGTGTTTACCGCAAGAGCGGGCAGGTTGCCGGGTGAACATCCGGGATAAAGGAGGCAAGCGCTTGCTTTTCACAGCCTTAACCGGCCATCCTCGAACATGACGCGGCTGCCGAGTTTCCTGCTTTCGCGGTCCAGGACCCGGGCCACCCAGCGGCTGTCGTCCGGCGAAGCCTGTCGCAGTCGGAATCGATAGGTCTGCATGGGCTGCATAGCCATTGCCAGCAGTCGGCCGTCAGCGTCAAGTTCCGGCAAATACATGAGTGTCAGGTCACCGCGAAACTCCTCGTGGCCGCTGATGCCTTCATAGTCATTAAGGAAATCACCACAGCCGTACAGGATCAACTTGTTCCGGTAGACCTCTATACCACGCGGGTGATGCGAGGAGTGTCCGTGCACCAGGTCGACACCGGCCCGATCGATTAGCGCACGGGCGAAGTAACGCTGCTCTTCCGGGATCGCATAACCCCAGTTACCTCCCCAGTGAATCGAGGCGATGACAATGTCGCCACGCTGTTTGAAGGCGCTTATCTGCGTGGCGATGGATTTGACGCTCGCAATTGATAGATCCGGCAGCAACCACACCCCCGGCTTGCGCCTGCCCGCCGCCCAGGCACGCCCGATACCGCTGTTCATCGATCCCATGGAAAACACAATGATCCGGTGCTGCCCGCCTAGATCGATTACTGCCGGTGCACTCGCTTCGGCAATATTTCTGCCGGCACCAGCGGTCCGGATACCGGCCGCCTGCAGGGATTGCAGGGTTTCACGTAATCCATCATAACCCCAGTCGATGACGTGATTGTTGGCCAGTGCACAGCAATCGATACCGGCAGTCGTCAGGCAAGGCATATTGGCCGGATGCATGCGGTAGTTGATGCCCTTGCCCGGCCAGTAGTCGTTGCTGGTGGTAACCGCGGTTTCCAGGTTGATGATACGCGCATCCGGAGCCGCTTCTTCGAGCGCCTGCAGAACATCGCCCCATATGTACGCATGGTCGACGGCGCGTGGAATCGGGCCGCTGCTGCGCTCCGCAATTGTCACGTAGTGCATCGCAGAGGTCATATAGGGCTCATAGATCTCCGGTGAACCGGGAGAAGGCAGAATCTGGTCAATGCCGCGGCCGGTCATCACATCGCCGCACAGGAACAGCTTCACAACGCGTGCCTGTCTGTTACGATTGTCCGGCATCACTGCACCTGTCGTCCTGTGACCGGGTTCACCGGCATGCACCTGCCTGCCTGGCGCGCCGCAGGCGAACAGAAGGGATATGCCTAGAAAACGTCGTCGCTGCATGATGGGCGCCCCGGCGACTAACAGCCAGCTCCTGCCTTAAAGGGTATTATTCCTTGAACGAGGTCAGGAAAAAACTGGATATATGCCGGTTGATGACTTTAGCAAGGTCCTCCGCATCTTTACCGGACACCCCCGGTTTCAGGTGTAGGCCGATCACTTCACCTCTCAGGTGCGGAATCGGTTCACCGTCAGACAACTCGAAGATGATAATCGGCTCATTTGCTGGGCCCGCCTTAACTATCGCCTTGTAATCACCTTGATAAGTAATTGCCACTGGTACCTCCTGGTGCTACCCGAATTCTGTACTTCCCGAAACCAATATCACAATCAATAATGTCTTATATTCAGATCGTAGCAGAATTGAACCGCTGTGCCCGGATCCTTTACCAAAGGATCCACTCTATGATTTGGGATAACAGTGAGCGAGACTATACTGACAATTGATGGCACCCGGGGCGAAGGAGGCGGGCAGATACTGCGAACCTCTCTTGCCCTTTCCATTTGCCTTGGCAAAGCCATTGAAATCACCGGTATTCGTGCCAGGAGGTCAAACCCCGGGCTTCAGCCACAACACCTGGCAGCCGTGATGGCTGCGAAAGCCATCTCCAGGGCGCACGTTGAAGGGGCACGGCAGGGATCGCTGCGACTTGCCTTCATGCCACAGCGCGTCATTCCCGGGGACTACAGCTTTTCCATCGGTACCGCAGGCAGCACGACACTCGTCCTGCAAACGGTCATGCCCGCACTCATGCTGGCAGGGGCGCCCTCTAACCTGAGGCTGGAAGGTGGCACCCACAACCCGCTGGCGCCACCTTATGAATTTATCAGCGAATCATTCCTGCCACTGATTCAACGCATGGGGCCGACGATAGCGACCCGCCTTGAACGGCCGGGTTTTGCGCCGCGGGGTGGAGGCATCATGCATGCCACCATTCGCCCTGTTAAAAAACTTGAACCGTTAAGCATTCGTGAACGGGGAAAGATTCTGCAACAGAATGCAGAAGTGCAGTTATCACATTTACCGCGACATATAGCCGACAGGGAACTTGATGTCATTTCTCATGCCCTGGTATTTCTGCAACAGCCGCCGCTTTACAGATACATCACTTCGGCCTGCGGTCCGGGCAACGTGGCCCTTGTGAAAGTGCAGAGTGAAGCGATCACGGAAGTCTTCAGCAGCTTCGGCAGGCCCGGTTTGCCCGCGGAAACAGTGGCACAAAATCTGGTCAATGAAGTGAATGAATACCTGGATACAAACGTCCCCGTCGGGAAATATCTGGCCGATCAGTTGCTGTTACCGGTGGCTTTGGCCGGACAAGGTGTTTTTCTGACACAAACACCCAGTTTACACACGAAGACCAATATTGCTGTTATTCACCAGTTCATGGATATTCAATTCAATGTGGATGAAATCAGGCCCGGGGCATGGCTGGTCGGGCTCAATTGACGTTGTTCTCTGAATAGCCATTACTCGCGATCTCGGTCGGAAGGCAAGCCATGCAGGCAGGCGATATTTAACCTCCTGTTTTTTTGGCACAGGAAAACGAGCAAAGCGGAAGTGAAAAGATTCATGCCGCAACTTGTTCATTAGTAACAGGGATTTTGGTGGAGCCGAGGAGGATCTAACCCTCAGCCCTTTAACTTAACATCACTAAGTTACGCGCTCAAGCCTCGTGCGAATATGGCCGGATGTGACTGATTTGGACAGTTTTGATCTGGGGTGACTCACAATCATCGTGTCGAAGGACGCCGCTCCTGCAAAGCTGTTTTACAAATGTCCGGTTCCGGCGAACAAGTGTAAAGCGGGACCGGATTCATCATGGATGTTTCCGGTCCCGCAACAGGCCTGGTAGCTGCCGGCAGCTCGCATAGCCAGTTCTCCCAATCGGAACTGCATGTTTTCGGGGGTGTCCCTGAGCAGCCGGCAACCTGGCGAAAGGTCACCCGGGTGTAAAGCCATTGATTGCCCGCCTGTTTTGTGTGGCCAGCTGATAGCAGTTATGACATGACAACATTGTCATTCCTGTCATTCCTGTCATGACGTGCCCGGCTTTCGTGGAATGGGCCTTGTGCTTGAATACAGTAAAAACAGGAGCATATATAGCTATTCGAACTTGGCTAGATTATTGCTCTATGAATTCGTAAACGTTTGCAGCGTTCGCATCTTCAACCGGGGCGATACGCTGGCCTGTCTCCAAACGAGAAGGGTAAAACGTGTACGAAACTGAACTACATAAAAACCCTGGGAGGAGTGGCCATGTATTCAACTTCGATTGCGCGAATCGTCCGTACTATTCCGGCGCTGGTTGCCTGTGCGGGCGCCATGCTGGCGCTGCTGGCCGGGCCGGTGCAGGCCGGCCACCGTGGTGGGCTGCACATTGACGCAGCCAGCTGGGATGGCAGTGCGCTGACGGCAAATGGCGGTGCCGACAAGCCCAGGCGGGGTGGGGGCGACGTCGAGATCTTCGATGCGGTTTCCTCAAACTCGCTGGGGCTGGCCAATCTCAAGAAAAGCGGCAGCTGGACCTACTCCGGCAATACCTGTGCTGACAGTATCTATGCCACCCAGGACGGTGTCTCGACGGCGCCGTTCCCGGTCGCCGGTCCCGGCTGTGGCGGTGGTGGCAACCAGCCGCCGACGGCCAATGACGATTCCTATAACGCAACGACCGGCCAGACATTGAATGTGGCTGCACCGGGCGTACTGGGTAACGATACGGATGACGGCCAGATTGCTCCGCTGACCGCTGTTCTGGTCAGCCCTGTGTCGAATGGAACCCTCAATCTCAATGCCGACGGCTCGTTCGATTACACATCCAATGCCGCTTTTGTGGGCGATGATACCTTCACCTACAATGCCTACGACGGTGAATTCAACTCGCTGGCAACGGTTACCATCACGGTGGCCGACGTACCGCCGCCACCGCAGTTCCAGTCGCAGACCGATTTCAAGATCATGATGAACTACGAGCTGGGCATGCACTGCACCGGTTTCGAGTTTGCCTACTGCTGCGTGCTGCCGGTGTATAACTCGATCCTGGCACAGGTAGTCAAGCCCAACACCATAGATCCGGACACCAATGCGGACTATGCCCGGCTGCTGCAGGGCGATCCGAGCGAGGGGCTGGATGCACTGGGCCGCGAGACCGTGGTGCGTGATCTGGAACTGGATGGCAACGGCAACTTCAAGAAATACGTACTGAAGTACTGGCACGATGCCCAGTCGCGCAACGACGGTCGCGGCAAGGCGCAGACCAGCACCCTGATCAGTGCCACCGAGGGCAACTCGCTGCTGGCCTGGAACACGCCGTTCGATTCGGCGGCGGTCGTGAATGGTGCGCTGCAGTACGGCCCCTACAACGGTGCCGATGGCGTACTGCAGGGTAACGGCACCACGGGCGAGCCCGCCGACAACTACCAGAACGCGGTATGGAACCACCTGTACTTCTACGAGGATCTGGAAGGCGGCAACAGTACGGGTACCTCACTGGAGGCCGACAAGATCCGCCTTGGCGTGAACGGCCAGGTGGTGTATCCGCCGGACTGCGGTGCGGCGCTGCACCCACTGGGACCGGTCACGCAGGGGGTGCCCAACGACTGCGGCGGCTTCTCCAACGGCAACGTGCTGACCTTCTCGGGTGACACGGGCACGGTGGTGTACACCCAGATGAAGGTGCTGGAGAACCTGCCGGTGAT
Source organism: uncultured Thiogranum sp. (assembly GCA_965544455.1). GTDB lineage: Bacteria > Pseudomonadota > Gammaproteobacteria > DSM-19610 > DSM-19610 > Thiogranum. Next base: position 5,686 of record CBEUNK010000073.1, on the reverse strand, counting down.
GTTGACCTCGCCGGATATCTGGGAGGCGCTGGGTCTGCCGCTGACGCCGTTCGAGGACAGCATCGATTTCTTCGGCGATCCCGGACTGGTCGACGAGGACTCGGTACGCCCGTTTGTGGCGATGAAGGCGCAGATGTATGACTACGATCCCGCTGCATCGGACGGTGCGGGTGCGGCGACCCTGGACAGCAACGGCAATCCGGTGATCGGCTTCGGTACTGCGCCGATCGACATCCCGAACTGCGAGCGCTGTCACTCGAACCCGGCGGACGGCACTCAAATTCCGAACTCCGCGGCCGAGGGTGGCGGTATGCTGACCGTGATCAACAGCCCGAACGACGATTTGGCGCAGTATATGCTGGTAGAGCAGGAGTACAACTTCTGGAATGCCTACTACAACATTGACACGGCCATGGGCGATTCGGACTGGTATTCACGCCTGAAGAGTGCGGCTGTCAGTATGCTGAAGATGCACGATACCCAGCATGGCACCAGTTTCGCGGCCAACTACCCGGGTTGTGGCTCTATAACGGATCCAACAGATACAACCGGGTGTGGCACGACACCGCAGAGCACGCGCATGGGGCATGAGGCCGTGATCTGCCAGCGTTGCCACGCGGACAACGTAATTGCAGTGGTCAAGTCGGCCACCCACGACGGTGGCGAGCTGATTCCGCCGATCACCGAGGCGATCCACAACAACCACCGTGGTGTGAGCATGCTGGAAAACGGTGAGCCCGGTACTGGCGGTCCAATCGTGTTTGACGATTCGCTGGGCCGCGATGGCGGTTGCCAGGGGTGTCACCCGGCGCACCGTTCCAACGGCGACATGAACGGCTACCCGATCACGCTGGCCGGTGGTAACAAGTACGCCCTCAGCGACAACCGCGGTGCCAGCGGCGGCTGCTTCGTCGGCCGCGACGTGCACTCCAACCCGAACAAGGATAACGACGGTGCGGAGACGCCGGAACACCTCAACGCCGTGGGTCAGTGGCTGGCGGACAACGTCGCCAATGACGGCAAGGGCATCTGGTGCACCAACTGCCACAACCAGCTCGGCCAGGAAATGTGGAAGACCGAAAACGTGCATAGCCTGGTCCACGGTACGGGTATCTGCAGTGACGGTGTGACGGCCTGCCAGGTTGACGGGGACTGCAATGGCTCTGATACCTGTGCCCTCAACAATCCGCGTGGTGAGTCGACGCTGGCCGCGGTGGCATCGGCCGTTGGGGTGTCAGAGGCACAGGCGATAGCCTGGCTCGACCCGACTGCCGACAATCCTCTGGGTGACTTAAGCCATGCCGTCTGGGCCGAGGATCCTGGTCTGTGTCAGTTCCTGGTTGATCCGACGAATCCTGCGCAAGATGGCAATGTGGCTACAGTCGAAGTCGCCCTGCCGGGACAGGCGTGTTCGACCGGCGCCTTCTTCGGGCCGGTTGACTGCTCGGCTGACGGCGGGCCTGTGTTCAACCTCTGTGGTACCTACGACGGCGACGGTGACTTCAGTGTGAATGCGATGGATTTCTGCACCACGGATGACTGTGTTGCAGCAGCCCAGGCAACACTGAGCAACTCCACCGCGGTTGCGGTACCGATGTCGGCGGCGACCGATGGCCGCGACCACTGGCTGGCACCGGGTGAACCGCACTGTGCGGATTGCCACGCGGCGCCGTACGTGGAGCAGAGTGGCAACATCAATGCCTACCCGCCGTTCAACTACCCGCGCAAGGCGAGCCTGATGCGTTACTCGAAGGGGCATCAGAATATCTCCTGCCAGGGTTGCCACGAGTCGATCCACGGCCTGTACCCGGTGACGCCGAACATCGACACCACCACCTATGCACAGGCCGCAGCACTGAACGCGGACGGCTCGCATGGCCCGCTGAAGTGTGGCACCTGTCACCTGGTGAACGGTGCGGGCGTGCCAAGCATCATCGAGGATGGTCTGCTCTACCAGGGCCAGCCGATCAAGGAAAACTACGATCTGGCGGTATCCTGGATGCACACCTTCACGGACGAGGCGGACCCGCGAGGTGACTACTGCCTGAACTGTCATGACGACAACAGTGACGAGATCTCCTCGACCAACAAGGAATGGACAGAGCACTCCTTCAAGGGTCGCAGTTCACGCGAGATGATGAACAAGGTGGAACTGTTGCAGGTCGGGCATCTTTCCGGTGATCCTGCATTTGAACCCCCGGAGAGTACGCTGTGTACGACTTGTCATGGTGACCGTACCCGTACACTGTCACGCAGGGGATGTACCAGCAAGTGGAGAAACCATCTGATACAGGGACGTGCATCAGAACCGGTCTGGGAATATATGTCCACGACCTATGCCGGATCGACCTGCGGCTGGTAAGCCAGACGTCACGGGGGAGGAACCTTTTTCCCGGTGACCGATTCAAACCAGGGAGGGAGCACACGGTGTTCCCTCCCTTTTTTGACGCAGTTGCGGCTCCGGAGATGGCCGTACAGTTATGATGATTGGTGCAGTGCGGTGTCGATCGATTAGTATGTAATGAGTCTCTAAAAAGTCGTTAACCTGACGCAGGAAGCATAATTATGCGCAATAACACCCTTGGATTCGTACGCCTGACACTGATTGTACTGGGCCTGTCGCTGCTAGGCAGCCGTAGTGAGAGCGCAGGTGCAATTGCGACCTCCCCGCCGACGGTCGCGAATACACCGCCGCACGAAGATGTGATTGCCCGGGTGGGGGATCAGGTCATCCGCTTCACTGAGCTGAATACCATGCTGAACAGTTCGGCCATGGTGGGGCTGTCGATCCCGGCATTGGGGACGCCGGAACGTAACAAGGTGATCATCACCCTGCTGGACAAGGCGATCAGCGCCAACCTGCTGTACCTGGACGCAAAAGAGCAGGGCACGGACCGGCGCGAGCCCTATACCACGGATATCCGGAATTTCGAGGACGCGGTGCTGGCCACCATGTACCGGCAAGAGGTGCTGATCGGCGACATCCCGGTCAGTGAAGCGGAAGTGCAGGACTTCTACACAACATCCATCCGTCCGGAGACGGAGCTGACCGATGATGTCAAGCTGGCAATCGAGGCAAAGCTGCGCCAGCAGAAGCTGGATCAACGCAAGGCCACCCTGCGCGAACGCCTGCGTGCCGATGTTGATGTCAAGATAAATGATGAGGTACTTGGTACAGATTACGACAGCAATCGATCCGATGCCGACGTTGTGGCGACGCTTGCCTTGCCCGGGAGTGAAGTGCGGCCGATACGCTGGAGTGACGTGAGTACCATCATGCGCGGGGCCGATTACCGCGCCAAACTGGCCGAGTTCTATATCGATAATGATGGAGAACGCGTGCAGCGCTTGCAGATACACATCGATAATACCCTGATGGCAGAGAAGGCGCGTGCTGCGGGCATGGAACAGGACCCGGAGTTTGTCCAGCGCACCACCGAGTACCGCAAGACGCGTTTGATCAATGTTCGCCGTACTGAACTGATCAAGGGCTGGACCCCGTCCGACGAGGAATTGCAGGGCTGGTACCTGGAGCACATGGACAGCATCGCGGTCCCGGAGACACGCAAGGTACAGATGGTGGTGGTGAAGACGAAGCAGGAGGCCGAGGACATCAAGGCGCAAATCGACAGTGGCAAGCTCACCATGTTCCAGGCGGCGCAGCAGTATTCGCTCGATCCGAATGCAAAGACGACCCTGGGTGACATGGGCTGGGTCAGCCAAGGCACCGGTTATCCCGAACTGGATGACTTTACTTTCAGTCTCGATCCGGATGTTGTTGCGGGTCCGGTGGAGTCACCCACGGGCTGGCACCTGGTAAAAGTGCTGGATGTGACCGATGCGCAGTTCCAGGATATCGCCGACCCGGCAACCCGCAAGCATACCTTGAGGATGTATCTGAAGGACCGGTTGAACAACTATCTGGTGGAGCTGCGCAAGAACCGCTTCAAAGTGGCGGTCTACGATGACGAGTTGACGCGGCAGTTCCAGAAACAGGCGGATTACATCGCGCAGCTGAACAAAAAGGCCGTGCAGGAAGGCTCGGTCACCAAACAGCGGCAAAAGGAGCTGGATAAATGGATTACGCCGCCACAGGATTAGATTGCGTGGTGCCCGGAACTCCGGCCTGGCCGCATCCCGGCCGATGTACTTTTACAGAAAGGTCATGAGCAGGTCACGCTTCGTCTCGAGTCCCGGATTCTGGTGCGGTTACAGTTGCGCAACTGAGGTGTGTCGGGTTCATGGCATGTTTTCTTCTTCGTCGATCAGTGCTTCGATAAGGCGGGTTACGTCCTCGTTATCCCATTCGAGCTCACCCTGTACCCGGTAACGGATGCGCCCCGCCCTGTCCAGCAGAAAACTGGTTGGCAGTACGCTGGCTTCCCATGACCTGAACGTATCCTTGTCACCGTCCAGTAGCACCGGCAAGGTGAAATTGATCAGTTTGACGAATTTCCAGACCCGGTATTTTTTCTCGCCGACGTTGACGGGCAGAATCACGAATGGCCGGGTAGACAGTTTTTCCTGCAGGCGCTGCATGCCGGGCAATTCATGGATGCATGGTGGGCACCAGCTGGCCCAGAAGTTGACAACCACGACCTTGCCGCGGTAGTCCGTGAGCGCGCGGTTTTCGCCCCTGAGATCGGGTAGGTGGAAATTCCGGGCAGGGTTGTCGACCTCGAATGGCTGCAGACTGCCGCCGGCACTGGTCGCTGAACTCAGCAGGCAGATCACTAGTCCGGCCATAATCAGCAGCGGGCAGGAAAGGGTGGTTGTGTGTACGGACTTTAGTGTCATGGCATGATATTACTGGAAACATATAATGTCTGCGAAACAACACAGCATCAGTCCTGCTCAGGGCCCCGTCAGAATGCCCTGCAGGCGGCTATCGCCGATGGCGCACCCCTTGTACGTAACTTGTGTTACCCTGGAAAAGTGGTGCGACTCGGTTACTCTAACAGAGCAAAACCCTATGTCCCGATGCCTTTACATAAGTCAGCAGGTCGTCTTTACCCTCCTGCTTGCTACCGTGCAACCCCTGTTGGCAGGTCAGTTTACGCCACCCGACCTGACAGGCTTTGTGCTGCATGACGAGCGTGATGCCGATGGTGATGGCGACGGGGTCAACGAGACTCATATCCGGCGTTACCGGAATGCAAATGGCGACAGCATCTTCAGTATGACCAGCAAGGGGCGACTATGGGCCTGGAGCCTCGATACCCGTGACGATGACGCCGGTGAGCACAATTACGTGATCCGCGACGGCAATTGTGATGGTACCTTTGACGAGGTCTACAGCCTCGGCGACGAGTACCACGTACCGGGCTGTCTGAAATAGCCCCGGATAATCTGGAGCCACATGCTTTCCGATCGGCAGGCCTCCCGGTTTGCCGGCGTGGCCTTACAGATAAGGGGCCGCATCCTGCAACGCAAACACCAGTGTCATTGGGTCAAGCGTGGGTTGACGGGGTATGAAAAGGGAAGTTTGTTCGACCTGTACTCCCGGGGCTTCAGCTGCAACTATTATTGATTGCATATGACAGCGCCATCTATTCGTATCAACGGCATGCCGTATGCCCCGGGAATCGCGCATGGCCCGCTGCGACAGGGCCAGATGAGCGCGACAGCTGGCGACATTGTGGTACTTTTACAGTCCGATATTGGTCCGTTCAACATACAGCCGGCG